>NZ_VFMO01000001.1:2569538-2890731 GCF_006715095.1 Yimella lutea | reverse complement strand
ACCCTCATCGACGAGGTCACCTACCAGGAGGCGATGGAGCGCGAGTTGCGGGTCATCGACCAGACCGCGTTCGCGCTCGGTGCCGAGAACAAGTTGCCGATGGTCGTCTTCGGGATGGAGGGCGAGGGCAACATCACCCGAGCCCTGCAAGGTGAGAGGATCGGGACGTTGGTGGTTCCGGCCTGACCGGACCACATCTGAGCATTGTCAGAACGACTTTCCGTACGAAGGAGCACGCGCGCGATGGACGGCAGTATCGAAGAGAGCCTGTTCGAGGCCGAGGAGAAGATGGACAAGGCCGTCGAGGTGGCCAAGGAGGACTTTTCCGCCATCCGCACCGGCCGGGCGAACGCCGCGATGTTCAACAAGCTCACCGTCGACTACTACGGTGCGCCGACCCCGCTGCAGCAGCTGGCGTCGTTCCAGACACCCGAGGCACGCACCATCCTCGTCCAGCCCTTCGACAAGGGCTCGATGGCCGCGATCGAGAAGGCGCTGCGCGAGTCCGACCTCGGCGTCAACCCCAGCAATGACGGAAACGTCATCCGCATCGTCCTGCCGCAGCTGACCGAGGAACGCCGCCGCGATTACATCAAGATCGCGCGCGACAAGGCCGAGCACGCCCGCGTCTCGGTGCGCAGCGTCCGCCGCAAGGCCAAGGAAGAGATGGATCGTCTGGTCAAGGACGGCGACATCGGTGAGGACGAGGGCAGCCGCGGCGAGAAGGACCTCGAAGCACTGACCAAGAAGCACGTCGACGTCATCGACGATCTGCTGAAGCGCAAGGAAGCCGAACTGCTGGAGGTCTGATCGACCTCCGCGTCCGCTCATGAACGACACCGCACCGCAGCGTCTGCCGCAGCCCGACCAGGCTGCGGCGACGTCGGTCACCCGTCGCTCGGCGCGTGCCGGCCGGGGCGCCACGGTGGCTCACAACCCGACCCCGAAGGCCGGACGCAATCTCTACGCCGCGATCGGTGTGGGGCTCGGCCTGGCGGCGCTCGTCCTGGTGTCGTTGTTCGTTCGAAAGGAAGCCTTCGTCGTTCTGGCGACCGCCGCGGCGGTCGTCGGCACCAGGGAACTGCTGCGCGCAATGGCGCACGGCAACATCCACCCGCCAGCGGTCCCGACGCTTGCCGGCGCGGCGATCATCCCGCCGGTCGCGTACGCGTTCGGTCCGCAGGCTCTCGCAGCCGCAGTGGCGCTGACCTTCGTCGGGATTCTGGTCTGGCGCTCGATCGGGCGGGTGCGTGACAGCGCCGCCGATGTCGCGGGCGGCATCTTCACCACCTTGTACGTACCGACTCTCATCTCGTTCGCGATCCTGCTCGTCCACCCGGCCGACGGACCGCAACGCATTGTCGTGTTCATCCTGACCACTGTCTGCTCCGACATCGGTGGGTACGCGGTCGGGGTGGTGTTCGGCAAGCACCCGATGGCACCGACGGTGTCTCCCAAGAAGTCCTGGGAAGGGTTCGCAGGATCGTTCGCGTCCTGCGTCCTGGCCGGTTCGCTCGCCGTCCACTTCCTGCTCGATGGACGTTGGTGGATCGGCGCGCTGATGGGTTGTTGCCTGGTGGTCGCCGCCACCATAGGCGACCTGTGCGAGTCGATGATCAAGCGAGACCTCGGCATCAAGGACATGAGCAATCTCATCCCCGGTCACGGCGGTCTGATGGACCGTCTCGACTCCCTGGTGATCGCAGCACCCGTCACCTGGGCCATCCTCACTCCCTTCGTAGCGGTGAACTGAAACATGTCAACTGATCTGCCCACCCCCTCGACCCGCAAGCCGGTACCGGGGCAACTCACCTTTACCGCGCCCCGGCGCGGCAAGCCGCCGGTGCACCTGGCCGATCTCGACGAGGCCGGCCGCAAACAAGCGGTCGAAGCATTGGGGCACAAGGGTTTTCGTGCCAAGCAGCTCTCGACGCACTACTTCGAGCACCTGGTCACCGACCCGGAGCAGATGACCGACCTGCCCAAGGGCGGGCGCGACGAGCTCGTGTCGGCGATGCTCCCGCAGCTGCTCACGCCGGTGCGTTCGCTCGAAGCGGACAACGGCCGCACGATCAAGCAGGTCTTCCGGCTCTTCGACGGAGCACTCGTCGAGTCGGTCATCATGCGTTACCCGGGTCGCGTCACGATGTGCATCTCCAGCCAGGCCGGCTGTGGCATGAACTGCCCGTTCTGCGCCACCGGCCAGGAGGGGCTCACCCGCAACCTCACCACCGCCGAGATCGTGGAGCAGGTCGTCGCCGGTGCGCGCTACCTGCGCAGCGGACAGCTTGCCGGCGGCAACAGCGAGGACCGCGAAGCCCCGTTGCGCGTTTCCAACGTCGTCTTCATGGGTATGGGGGAGGCGCTGGCCAACTACCGGCAGGCGGTGAACGCGATCCGCCGCCTCACCGAGGCGCCGCCGTCCGGTCTCGGCATGAGTGCGCGCGGCCTGACGATGTCGACGGTCGGCCTGGTGCCCGCCATCGACAAACTGGCGGCCGAAGGCATCCCGGTCACCCTGGCGCTGAGTCTGCATGCCCCTGACGACGAACTGCGCAACGAACTCGTCCCGATCAACACGCGCTGGTCGGTGGACGAGGCGCTCGACGCCGCGTACCGCTACTACCAGACCACCGGTCGGCGGGTCTCGATCGAGTACGCGCTGATCAAGGACATCAATGATCACGCCTGGCGGGCCGACCTGCTGGGAGAAAAGCTGAACGCCCGCGGCAAGGGTTGGGTGCACGTCAACCCCATCCCGCTCAACCCCACGCCCGGTTCGAAGTGGACGGCATCCCGCAAGGGGGTCGAGCAGCAGTTCGTCGAGCGACTGCGTGCGCACGGTATCCCGACCACGGTGCGCGACACCCGCGGCTCCGACATCGACGGAGCCTGCGGACAGCTGGCGGCCTCGACCGCCTGAGCCGTACGGACGGGCACGGACGGGCACGGACGGGCACGGACGGGCACGGACGGGCACGGATGCCGCTAGCGTGGGCGTCATGTTGCCCCAGGATCTGCTCATCGACGGCATCGGACGCAGCCAGGAGGTCGCGCACGGTCTCGTGGATGAACTCGACGCCGCGTCGCTCAACCGTCGTCCCACGGACGAAGCGAACTCGATCACCTGGCTGGTCTGGCACCTGGCCCGTCAGCAGGATGTTCAGATCGCCGACCTCGCCGGCGCCGAACAGGTGTGGACCCGCGACGGTTGGGCGCAGCGGTTCGGTCTCGATCTGCCGGACGAGTCGATGGGGTACGGGCACACTGCGGCCGACGCCGCGAAGGTGCGGGTCGACGACCCGGCACTGCTGACCGGCTACCTGGATGCGGCCGTCGAGACGACGTGCGCTTACCTGCGTGACCTGGACGAGTCGAGCTGGGACGACGTCGTCGACGAAGACTGGGACCCGCCGGTGACCCGTGCGTCCCGCCTGGTCAGCATCGTCGACGATGCTGCTCAGCACGCGGGCCAGGCCGCCTACGTCCGGGGACTCCTGGCCTGATCCAGCAGGATCGCCTGCGCTTCGTCGATGGTGTCGACGAGGTGGAGTGAGTCGCCCAGGGGCGACTTCGCGCCCAGTGCCTGCAGGGCGGGCCAGACCGGGATGGTCCGGGTCCACTGCTCGCGGCCGACCAGGACGAGGGGCGGGCCGGGCTCGGTGCCGTAGTAGAGCCGCGTCGTCACCTGGAAGATCTCCTGAACGGTGCCCGCTGCTCCCGCGAGCACGACGATGCCGGCGTTGCAGATCGCAAGGAGGATGTCCTCGCGCAACGCGTTGCTGAAGTACTTCGCGATCGCCGAGCCGAACAGGTTCGGCGGCTCGTGCCCGTAGAACCACGTCGGGACGCCGAGCGAGCGGTGGGTGTCGGTCGGCACGTGACGCTCGCGCACCTTCCACGCTGTCGACGCCCACCCGTCGATACTTTGTGCGAAGTCCGGTTCGTCGGCGAGGTCGATCAGCGCTTGTTGCAGTTCTTTCGAATCACCGAGCAGCGCACCGAGATTCGCGGCCTCCATGGCTCCGGGTCCGCCGCCGGTCACCACCGTGACCCCGGCGTCCGCGAGCCGGGCCCCGAGTCGCGCGGCATCCTCGAACTCAGGAGTCCCACGGCGCAGCGCGTGCCCACCCATCACGCCGACCACGTGACGTCCGTGCACCCACTCCTGCAACGCGTCGGTGATGCCGTCGTCGTGCATGGCGCGTTGCAGCGTGGCGTACGCGTCGTGAGCGGAGCGGGCGTCGCGGCTCCAGTGGTAGGCGCGAGCATCCGGTGTGTTCTCGTAACCGCGGGCAAGCAGGCCCTCGTACAACTCGGTGTAGTCGTACAGCGCAGGCCGGAAGGACGAGACGGGCAGCGACGGATCGTCGTGGAAGATGACAGCGCCGTGCCTGCGCAGATGCTCTTCCAGTTTCGGACCGATCACCCCACCGAGTACGACGACGCCTTCGAAGTCGTTGCGGCGCAGCAGATCTGACTCGCGCGTGGTCAGGTCGAGACCTTGCAAGCGGGCGTGGTGGAAGTGTCCGACAGGTTGCTCGAGCAGCCTGTCGAGCGCGGGGAGCGTTTCGACTTCGTGCGGGTTCACGTCGTCCATCCTGCGTGATCGAGCCCGCTCGGAGGTTGTTCCGCGCACGGCACGCCGGGATTCTGGGGCGGCTGCCCCAGGGGCTGAGCCAGAATGTCGGTATCGGCCAATAGCCTGCCGACATGATCTCCACCGTCGCGGTCGCCGGCTATCGCTCGCTGCGTGACATCGCCCTACCGCTGTCGCGGCTGACCGTCGTGACCGGCGGTAACGGCTCCGGTAAGAGTTCGCTGTATCGCGCCCTGCGTCTGCTGGCCGACTGCGGCACGGGTGATGTGGTGGGCTCACTTGCCCGGGAAGGGGGTCTGCAGTCGGCGCTGTGGGCCGGCCCGGCCACCCTCACCGCCGCGCGCCGGGGTGCACCGGTCGAGGGTCTGATGCGCAACGGCAAGCGAGTCAGTCTGCAACTCGGTTGCGCCACAGACGATTACGGTTACCTCGTCGATCTCGGCATTCCGCAACAGTCAGGATCATTCTTCGATCGCGACCCGGAGATCAAGCGTGAGGCCGTGTTCTCCGGGCCGGTCATGCGTCCGGCGACGACGGTCGTCCGGCGCCGCTGGCACACGGTCGAGCAGCGCGACGGACGGGTGTGGGCCGAGGTCGGTCAACTGCCGACCTACCGCTCGATGCTGACCGAGTTCGCCGATCCACGTCGGCATTTCGAGCTCGCCGCGCTGCGCGCCCAACTGCGCACCTGGCGCTTCTACGACGGCTTCCGCTCGGACGCCGACGCCCCGGCCCGAGCACCGCAGGTCGGCACGCGCACCCGGGTGCTGGCCGGCGACGGCCACGACCTCGCGGCAACCGTGGCAACGACGCTCGAGGCGGGATTCGAGGACCTGCCTCGAGCCGTCGCCGACGCCTTCGACGACAGCACCATCGACGTCGAGGTCAACGACGGACTCTTCCGGTTGGTGCTGCAGCAACCCGGGATGCTGCGTCCGATGCGGGCCGGCGAACTGTCCGACGGCACTTTGCGATTTCTGCTCTGGGCGGCCGCGCTCACGAGCGTCGATCGGCCTTCGCTCATGGTGCTCAACGAGCCCGAAACCTCTCTGCATCCCTCGCTGATCCCAGCCCTGGGACGGTTGATCCGAGCCACGAGCCGGCACACTCAGGTCATCGTCGTCACCCACAGCGACCTGCTCCTCAAGGAACTCGATCCGACGCCGTTCGAGCCGGACGAACCGGTCGAGGAACGCCTGCTCATCGAGCTCTACAAGGACTTCGGTGAAACGTTGGTGCGCGGGTTCGGCCTGCTCAGTACACCGGCCTGGGAGTGGGGCAGCCGCTGAGCACGTCGCGCACCACGGCGGCCGGGTCGTCCGCGTCCATGATCGAGCGCACCAGCGCCACGCCGGCAACTCCAGCGCCCATGAGGGCCGGCACATCGGCCGGTGTGATGTCACCGATCGCAACGACCGGCAGCGAGGTCGCCGCCACGATCGGCGGATAGCCCTCGACGCCCAGCGGGTCACGGCCGGAGTCCTTGGTCGGGGTCCGCCGGAAGGGTCCGGCACCGATGTAGTCGATCCACTCCTGCTGCTGCTGCGCCCACCGGGCGAGTTCGACGGTGCCGGTCGTCAGTCCGATGACGGCCTCGTCGCCGAGCATGGCCCGGGCCGCTTCGGCGGGTAGATCGTCCGTACCGAGGTGCACCCCGTGCACCGGCGCGCCGTGCAGGCGGGCGGCGTGCGCCACATCCGTGCGGTCGTCCACGAGAACCCTCGTCGCCGGCGCAACTGCGTGCACGGCGTCGGCCACCGCGATGGTGAGGTCGAGCAGTTGCCTGGTCGTGGCCTGTTTTGCCCGCACCTGCACGACGCCTGCTCCTGCTGCTGCGGCGTCCGCAGCAATCTCGACCGTGCGACGCGAGGTGCCCGACGTCACCAGGTAGCACCGCAGATCCAGGGACGTGCTCAGCCGCTGCACCATCGGGTGCTCACCTCCAGATGAGCTGGTCCGATCCGGTCGAGAGCGTCCAGCAGCTCCACCTTGAAGCTGCCGGGGCCGGCGCTCTTGCGGGCGGCGTCCTCGGCGGCGGAGCTCATCAGGGCGACAGCGGTGAGGGCCGCATCGAGGGGGGTTGCCACCGTGATGAACGCCGTGACCAGCGCGCTCAGCAGGCAACCGGTTCCGGTCACCTGGGTGAGGCGTGCGTCGCCGCCGGTCGATCCGATGACCCGGTGCCCGTCGGTGATGACGTCCAACTCGCCGGACACGACCACGACACACCTTGCGTCGTGTGCCAATCGGGCCGCATCGTCGATGACGGCCCGGGAGGAGCACGTGGTGTCGGCGCCACGAGCGCCACCGTCCGCCCCGGCCAACGCGCGGATTTCGGACGCGTTGCCTCGGATCGCTCCCGGATGGTGGCGAACAAGGTTGCGCGCCAGGGGAGTTCGCACCGGAGTCGGTCCGACGACCGCAGGGTCGAGTACCCATGGACGGCCGCCGTCACGGGCAGCTGCGACCGTCGGCAGGATCGCTGCCGCGGTCTCCTCGCCCAGAGCAGCGAGGTTCACCAACAGCGCGTCCGCGCCCCGGACGAGGGTGGGTGCCTCGCCGATCGTGGCGGTCATCAGTGGACGGGCACCGGCGGCGAGCAAACCATCGGCGACGAACGGCGCGGATACGGCTCAGGTGAGGCAGTGGACCAACGGGGCCTTCACTCTCATTGCGTCCAGGATCGATGCAACATCAGGAGTGTGCATGGGAGGTCTCCTTCGCAGCAGGGTGAAGGTCGAGTTGTCGGACGTCGTCGCGCGGCCCCAGGTGCCCGCAGGAAGCCACGAGCAGACCGGCGAGCACCAGCAGAGCCACGACTGCCGTCCGATGACCGATCGCGTGCTGCAGTTGCGGCAACCAGAAGGGATGCAGCGCGGGGACGATGATCGACAGGCTGTAGGCCGTGCCGTAACCGGTCGACCTGATGGCTGCCGGAAAGCCTTCGGCGAGATAGGCGCCGACGGGTCCGTAGCCGCAGACCGTGATGACCTGCAACAGACACGCGAGGGCCATCGCGCGCCCGATCTGGGAGGTGCCGACCAGCTCGAGCCAGACCAGCGGTCCACTCACCGCCGCCAGCAGACCCCACAGGACGAAGAACCGTCTGCGGCCCACCAGGGTCGACAGGTGACCGGTGCACGCCATGATCATCGCCTGGGCGACGGCGGCCGCGCCCATGGTCCAGGCCGCGGTCGTGGTGTCCAGGCCGACGCTGCGACGCAGCTCGTCCGGCAACGCGATCACGACCAGGTTGGTCATGATCCACAGGCCGGTCATCAGCCCGAACAGTTGCCAGAACGAGCGGCGGTGCTGTCCGGTGAACAAGTCCCGCAACCCGATTCGTGAGCTTGCGGCCGCTGTTGCGCGGTCGGCGACCTGGCGTCGGTAGAAGTGCAGCAGAGTCAGGGAGGCAACGCCGCCGGCGACGAAGGGTACCCGCCAACCCCAGGTTTCGTAGGCGCCGGGATCAAGCAGCGACAGCAGCGCCCAGGTGGTGAAGGCGATCGTCGCCTGCGCCCACGGTGCCATCGACATGATCAGCCCTGAGTAGAGACCGCGCAGGCGCGGACGCGACCATTCCATCGCCAGCGGGATGGCGGCCGAGTACTCACCGGCGATGAACACGCCACCCAGGAAGCGCATCGCCAGGATCCACCAGATCGCCGCCGCGCCGATGACCTCATGGGTGGGGGTCACCGCGATACCGAGGGTGCACGTGGCGGTTCCACCGATCGCCACGGTCGCGGTTCGGGTACGTCCGAACCGGTCGCTGAGCCGGCCGAAGACGACGCCACCCACGGGTCGTCCCAGCAGCATCGCCATCACGACGATCGTCGCGCCGGCAGTGCCACCGTGCGGGCCGGTGATGGCCGGAAGGGCAGGGGCCAGCGCGACGAGGGGCAGGAAGATGTGGACCTGATCCACGAAATTGCCGGCCACTCCGCCCCGCAGGGCGGCGCGGCCCTGCGGGGAGAGGGTGTCGGTGTGTTCGCGGTCGGTGGCCGCTGCGCTCACTGGGCCGCGTCGACGTAGACGCTGGCGCCGAGCTCGATGAACTCGCGCGACTTCTCCCGCATCCCAGCCATTGCCGACTTGTGTTGATCCCGGATGTCCTGGCTGATCCGCATCGAGCAGAACTTCGGTCCGCACATCGAGCAGAAGTGCGCCGTCTTGGCGCCTTCGGCCGGCAGCGTCTGGTCATGGAAGGCGATCGCTGTGTCGGGGTCGAGCGAGAGCGCGAACTGGTCGTGCCAGCGGAACTCGAAGCGTGCCTTCGACAAGGCGTCGTCGCGCACGCGCGCTCCGGGGTGTCCCTTGGCGACATCGGCCGCGTGCGCCGCGATCTTGTAGGTGATGACCCCGGTCTTCACGTCATCTCGGTTGGGCAAGCCCAGGTGCTCCTTGGGGGTGACGTAGCACAGCATCGCCGTGCCGTGCTGGGCGATGACTGCGGCACCGATCGCGGAGGTGATGTGGTCGTACCCCGGCGCGATGTCGGTGACCAGCGGACCGAGCGTGTAGAACGGCGCTCCGTGGCACCAGTCCTGTTGCAGTTCAACGTTTTCCGGCACGAGGTGCAGGGGCACGTGTCCCGGGCCCTCGACCATCACCTGCACGTCGTACTCCCAGGCGCGCTCGGTGAGTTCGGCCAGGGTGCGCAGTTCGGAAAACTGGGCCTCGTCGTTCGCATCGGCGACCGATCCGGGACGCAGTCCGTCGCCGAGGCTGAATGCGATGTCGTACTGGGCGAAGATCTCGCACAGCTCGTCGAAGTGGGTGTAGAGGAACGACTCCTCGTGGTGTGCCAGGCACCAGCCGGCCATGATCGACCCGCCACGACTGACGATTCCGGTCACGCGTTCGGCGGTGAGCGGGACGTACCGCAGGAGCACCCCGGCGTGGATCGTCATGTAGTCGACCCCCTGTTCGGCCTGCTCGATCACGGTGTCGCGGAAGATCTCCCAGGTGAGGGCCTCGGCGCGCCCGTCGACCTTCTCCAGGGCCTGGTAGATCGGCACCGTGCCGATCGGCACGGGGGAGTTGCGGACGATCCACTCGCGGGTGGTGTGGATGTCGTCGCCGGTCGACAGGTCCATGACCGTGTCGGCGCCCCAGCGCGTCGCCCCGCTGAGCTTGGAGACCTCTTCCTCGATGGAGGAGGTGACCGCCGAGTTGCCGATGTTCGCGTTCACCTTGGTGAGGAACCGGCGGCCGATGATCATCGGCTCCGACTCCGGATGATTGATGTTGGACGGGATGATCGCGCGACCCGCCGCCAACTCCTCGCGAACGACTGAGACGTCGACGTTCTCGCGCAGCGCGACGTAGCGCATCTCGGCCGTCACTTTGCCCTGACGCGCGTAGTGCATCTGGGTGACGGTGCGACCAGGCTTGGCGCGCAACGGATTTCGTCGCTCACCGCGCCATTCGTCGGAAGCTTTGCCGCGACGGACGGCGGAGCGTCCGTCGTCCTGCAGGGTGCGTTCGCGACCCTCGTAGGTCTCGACATCGTCGCGGCTTTGGATCCAGCCGGAACGAGTGGCGGGTAGGCCGACGGCAGGATCGCTGCCGGGGCCCGCGGTGCGGTAGACATGCACATCGGGATTCGTTGTGCCGTCGGGGGATTCGTCGAGGCTGATCGCGGTGACGGGCACGCAGATGTCGCCGTCGACGAGGTGGTGGAGGCGGTGCTTGGGATGAATCTCGGACATCGAGATCTCCTCACTTCCTTCGCCGGAATGACCCGGGCAGGTTCGGACGGTCCGAGCGGCGTCAGCTCGATCTCAGCCCTCTGCCGAGGGCTCCCGTGTGGGTGTCGCCACCGTAACCCATGTCACTTACGGTGTCGCACATGGTCCGTCCGCCAGCCGTCGTCTCGATCGCCGGCAGTGACCCGAGTGGAGGTGCGGGAATTCAGGCAGATCTGAAGACCTTCGGCGCACTCGGTGCGTACGGCATGAGCGTTCTCACGGCACTGACTGCGCAGAACACGATCGGTGTGCAGAAGGTGTTACCAATCGATTCGGAATTCGTTGCGGCACAGCTTGATTCAGTGACGAGTGACGTGCGTGTCGACGGTGTGAAGATCGGTGTTCTGGGCTCAGCGGGGGTCGCTGAGGTGATCCGCCCGACGCTCCTGCACATGCGTGATCGCGGGGTGCCGATCGTGCTCGATCCGGTGCTGGTCGCAACCTCCGGAGACCGCTTCGGTGACGCGTCGGTGACGTCTGCCCTACGTGACCTGCTGTCCGTTGTCAGCGTCGTGACACCGAACCTGTCGGAGGCCGCCGCATTGACCGCCACCCCTGTTGCGACCGACGAGCGGGGGATGCGCGATCAAGCCAGGAGCCTGCTCGACCTCGGTGCGCCCGCGGTGCTCATCAAGGGGGGCCACCTCGACGGCGACGCGGTCGACCTGTGGGTCGACGCACACGGCTTCGAACGGTTCGCAGCCCCGCGCATCCCCACGTCCAACACGCACGGCACGGGCTGCAGCTTGTCGTCCGCACTGGTCGCCCTGCGTCCGCAGCGGCCCGACTGGCACACCACTGTGACCGACGCAAAGGGCTGGCTGACCGACGCGCTGCGCGCGGCCGACTCGCTCGAGATCGGCGCCGGTCACGGGCCGGTGCACCACTTCCACCGATGGTGGTGACCGCCGCTGAGCGACCGATTCAGGCCGTCCGGCGCGAGTCGCAGCGGCCGGAGTGTGGCCGATGACACACTCGCGCCATGGGTGCTTACAGCGACGAGTATCAGCGCAGCATGGCCGACCCCGAGGGCTTCTGGCTGGACGCGGCATCGGCAGTGCACTGGTTCAAGAAGCCGACCCAGGCGCTCGACGACACGAACCCTCCGTTCTACCGGTGGTACCCCGGCGCGCAGACCAACATCTGTTACAACGCGCTCGATCGCCACGTGATCGAGGGCCGGGCCGACCAGACGGCGTTGATCTACGACAGCCCGGTCACCGAGGGCCGGTGCAGCTACAGCTACGCCGAGCTGCTCGATCTGGTCGGGCGGGCGGCCGGGGTGCTGAAGGCGCTCGGTGTGGGCAAGGGCGATCGTGTGGTCGTGTACCTGCCGATGATTCCCGAAGCGGTGATCACGATGCTGGCCTGCGCCCGGATCGGTGCGGTGCACTCGGTCGTGTTCGGCGGTTTTGCGCCGGCCGAGCTCGCCGCCCGCATCGACGACGCGCGGCCCAAGGTCGTCGTCACCGCGTCGTGCGGCGTGGAGCGGACCCGCGTCATCCCGTACAAGCCGATGGTCGATGAGGCGATCGAGCGCGCCGAGCACAAGCCCGATCGCGTACTGCTGGTGCAGCGTCCGCAACTCCAGGCCGAGACGGGGGAGCGCGACATCGATTGGGCGACGGCGATGAAACCGGGCGCCGTCGAGCCGGCGGGCTGTGAGACGGTCGCGGCAACCGACCCCCTCTACGTGCTGTACACCTCCGGCACGACCGGCAAGCCGAAGGGCATCGTGCGCGATCACGGTGGATACCAGGTTGCGCTGCAGTGGTCGATGACGAACGTCTACGGCATGGAACCGGGTGACGTATGGTTCACCGCGTCCGACGTGGGTTGGGTCGTCGGTCACTCCTACATCGTCTACGGACCCCTCATCGCCGGCTGCACGACGATCGTGTTCGAGGGCAAACCCGTTGGTACACCAGACGCTTCGACCTTCTGGCGGGTCATCGCCGAATACAGCGTGAAGGCGTTGTTCACCGCGCCGACCGCCTTCCGGGCGATCAAGAAGGAAGACCCGGATGCGGCGTTGATGGCAGGCCACGACCTGTCGTCGTTCCGCACCCTCTTCATGGCCGGCGAACGTCTCGACCCCGACACCTGGCAGTGGGCCACCGACAAGCTCAGGGTGCCTGTGGTCGACAACTGGTGGCAGACCGAGACCGGCTGGCCGATCGCGTCCAACCAGATGGGGCTCGAGCAGTTGCCGATCAAGCCGGGATCAGCGGCGGTGCCGACCCCCGGCTACGACGTGCAGATCCTCGACTCGATGGGTGAACAGGTGCCGCCGGGCACCGAGGGCGCGGTCTGCATCAAGCTGCCGCTCCCGCCCGGCACACTCCCGACACTCTGGCAAGACGACGCCCGGTACGAGTCGTCGTACCTGTCGGCCTACCCGGGCTACTACCTCACCGGCGACGGCGGCTACATCGACGACGACGGCTACCTGTTCGTGCTCGGCCGTACCGACGACGTGCTCAACGTGGCCGGGCACCGGCTCTCCACCGGCGGCATCGAAGCGGCGCTGGCCGGCCACCCCGCGGTCGCGGAGTGTGCGGTGATCGGTGTTGCCGATCCGTTGAAGGGTCAGGTGCCGCGGGCGCTGGTCGTGTTGAAGGCCGGCGACAAGTGGGCCAACCTCGACGATGCCGGGCTCGCACAGTTGCGCACCGAGCTCGGACAGCGGGTGCGCGAGGAGGTCGGCGCCATCGCCACCCTGCAGCAGGTCGACGTCGTCGCCGCACTGCCCAAGACCCGGTCGGGCAAGATCCTTCGCAAGACGATGCGCCAGATGGCCGACGGCCAGGACGCGCAGGTGCCCTCGACCATCGAGGACCCTTCCGTGCTCGACGCCCTCGCGAAAAGCCTCGGGCGACAAGGCACTTCGCAGGGTTAAGGCACTTCGCAGGGTTATGGTCGCGGAGCGAGCCGTACCTCGGGTGAAGACGCAGGTCACCGCCCGGACGGTCGGGTCGGAGCGATCCTCTCGTTGCCCTCGGGGTCGGCGAAGATCACCCGTGCACTGCGGGCCCGTGCACTGCGCGGTGCGGGCGCCGAACGGCAACGCAATTGTGAGTCAGCGAACCTCGCGCGGTTGCTCCATCGGGCCGAATCCGGTGTGCCACAACCGATCTGCGAGGTCGAGTGCGGCTGCGGCCCACGGTGTCATCCGCTCGCCGTGCGCGAAGTCGATGGGAGTGAACCGCACCAACGCGCCCATCGCTGCGGGTCCGAGCTCGACGGTGCCGACAGCGGTGGCGTCGTCGTCGCAGGGGCGTAGATCATCGGGGGTGCCGCACACGAACATCGCGGTCGTCGCCTGTGGCGTCACCGCGTCCGTCGCCAGATAGGCGGAGCCGGCGCGGTTCGCGTCGGCTGCGTCGAGCAGCTCGGTCTCGACGGCGTCTAGCTCGACGTCGAGGTTCGCGCCGGAGCGGACGGTCTGGTCGAGGAGGTTGAGTGGCACGTCGGCCGTGCCCTTGTTGATGGTGTTGATGCCGCCGGAGAAGCGGGGGTTGAGCTCATGCGGACGGAAACCGTCGGCCGTGAGGATGCCGTCGATGCCGAACGCGCCGCGGTAGCGGTGTTCTCCGGCAAGCGCCTCACCGACGCGTCGTGCAGCGGTGCGCATCTCGTCGCGCTGCGTCGAGGTCGGATCCCACCACGTGGAAATGCCGGCTTGCACGAATCGGTGCCCGCCCGCTGGGCGCAACATGCACAGCTCCACCGGCCGCAGCACGAGCACGCCCCGGTCGGTGACGATGCCGTGAATGCTGCAGGGCTGACCCTCCAGGAAAGGCATCACCCGCGCGCGCTCGCCGGCTGCGGCCACCTCGCGGAAGACGGTTGACGGGTCGGTCCCAGGACGCACCCACCACACTTTGGCGGCGCCGCCGTTCATGCCCTGCGACGCGTCCGCCGAAATCACCACGCCGGCGCCGCGGTCCAGACGAAGAACGCTGCCGCGCAGCGATTTCGAGTCCGCGGGGACCACCTCCTCGGGAGGTGTCCGGAGACCGGCAGCCTCGAAGATGGCGCCGCACAACGTCTTGTCCTCGAGCGACTCGTCGGCCAGCGATCTGCCGCCGATGACGTCGCGTCCGAAGACCTTCGCGTCACTCGCCGTCGGAGCCGCGTTGAGCACCAGCGCGGTGCCCTCCGGGTCGAAGCTGTCGACCGCAGCGAGCACGTGAGCGGGCGGGTTGTTGAGCACGTGTCGCCACCCTGCCAACTCATCCATCACCGACTGCACAGGCGCTTCGTAGGTCGCGCGGACGACGGTGAGGTCGTCGCCGCTGGGGGAGGAGGCCGGTGCCGTCACCGAAGGTGACGATCAGCTGTTCGGTCACCCGAGGGTGCGGTAGTGCTCGACCCGCGGGGTCGCGGATGCAAGCACCGGCGCGAACACCACGAGCTAGCGTCCGCGCAGTCGCTCGGCCTCTTGCGTTCGCAGTAGGTTGACCAGTCGGGTGAGTGCCTCGTTCACACCATCGGCTCGGCCTCGATGGTGAACCCCTGCGCGCGCAGCCGCTCGATGTAGGGCATGCCCAATGCCGTTGCGGGAGTGAGCAATCCACCCTGGCGCCCATCCGGGAGTGGGAGTTCGTCGCGCTGCAGTGCCAAGGCGAGGCCGGCCTCGCCGAGCATCACGCACGTCGCCGCGTACCCGGGGTCACCCTGCGCGGCGACGATCGAGTGCCACTTCTTACCGGTGGTCGTCGTGGTGCGGATATCCATCTTGAAGAAGCCCTCGTTGCGGGCCTTCTCGCTCGGTCCGGTGCCGGGCGCCGGCACAACCTTCTTGACCACAGGCCTCAGCATGCCGACGTTCATCGCCGCGACTGCACCGCCGAGGCCGGCTGCGACGCCATACCCTGTGAGCCTTCCACCGACGCCCTTGCCGGTCTTCATGACCTCGCGGTAACGGAACGACCGGCCGTACGGGTAGCCGGCCAGGGCGTTGCTGCGGCGCACGATGCGGGTGTTGTAGGTGGCCATGACGAAGGGGGCGGTCCACGCGCCGATCTCGGCGTCCTCGCGCACTGCCGCGGAGTCCTTCCACTCGCCGGACGGCTCGGCCGAGCGGTCGGGGGAGAGGCCGAACTTGTCGGTGACCACCTTGCGGCGTTCCTTGTCACCCTTGATCGCGTCGACCTGACCCATCATCGAGGCAACGGTGCCACCGCTGACGCCACCCTTCATCGACGCGTACGTGGTGGTGTCACCGAGTTCGCCGTCGCCGGCTTCACGCACGGCGTTCGCCAGTACGAACACACCGATGTCGGAGGGCACCGAGTCATATCCGCAGGAGGGGACGATGCGCGCTCCGGAGGCATTGGCGCGCTCGTCTAAGGCGTCGATCGCGTCGCGGTGGAAGAGCACCTCGCCGGTCAGGTCCACGTAGTCGGTGCCGGCATCGGCGCAGGCCTCGACCAGCGGCAGGCCGTAGGAGGCGTACGGTCCCACGGTCGTGATGACGACCTTCGTCCGCTCCACCATCGCCTTCAGCGATGCCGGGTCGGAGGAGTCGGCGGTGAGCAACGGCCACTCGCGCGCTGCTGCGGGCAGGTCGCCGCGACTGTCGGCGAGCTTGGTCTCGCTGCGGCCGGCGAGGCCGATGCGGGTGCCTTCCGGGGCGTGCTTGGCCAGGTGGGCGGCGGTGAGCTCACCGACGAAACCGGTGGCGCCGAACAGGACGATGTCGAACTCGCGGGTACGGGAATCCATGGCCCAACCGTAAGGTGTGCGCCCGGCCCGGTTGTCGAACCGGCGCCTAGGATGGCGTGACGCAGGCCTCATCAACCATCAGGTCTGCGGACAATCCCGTCACCTCGAGGAGCCGACACCCATGGCGCTCAGCGCTTTCGACCTGTATTCCATCGGCATCGGACCGTCGTCCTCTCACACGGTCGGTCCCATGCGCGCGGCGAAGATGTTCGTCGACGCACTGGAGCAGGACGGCCGGTTGGACGATGTCGTCCGGGTGCACGCCCAGTTGTTCGGTTCGCTCGGTGCCACCGGACACGGCCACGGTTCCGGCAAGGCCGTGCTGCTCGGTCTGGAGGGGGAGGACCCCGAGACCGTCGACGTCGACACAGCCGATGCACGCGTCCAGAACATGAAGGTGCGCCGGCTGGTCCGCCTCGGCGGCACCCACGTGGTCGCGTTCGACGCGGACAAGGACCTCGTCCTGCACCGTCGCAAGTCGCTGCCGACGCACCCGAACGGCATGCAGTTCGACGCGTTCGACGGTGACGGCGAGGTCATTTCCAGCCGGGTCTACTACTCGGTCGGCGGCGGCTTCATCGTCGACGAACACGCCACCGGCGCTGATCGCGTCGTGCAGGACGACACCGCGCTGCCGCTGTACTTCACCACCGGCGAGCAACTGCTCGAGATTTGCGAGCGGGAGAGCCTGTCGATCAGCGAAGTGATGATGCGCAACGAGCAGGTCTGGCGTTCGGAGCAGGAGATTCGTGACGGACTGCTGCGCATCTGGGCGGTGATGCAGCAGTGCGTCATGAACGGGTACGGCCGCGAGGGCGTGCTGCCCGGAGGTCTGAAGGTGCCGCGTCGTGCACCCGGCCTGTACCGCGACCTCACCGCCGACGGTGCGCGGATGGACCCGCTGCACGTCATGGACTGGGTCAACCTCTACGCGCTGTCGGTCAACGAGGAGAACGCATCCGGCGGACGCGTCGTGACCGCCCCGACCAACGGCGCCGCCGGCATCATTCCCGCGGTGCTGCACTACTACCGCGACTTCGTCGGCGGCGCGGACGACGACGGCGTCGTTCGCTTCCTGCTCACTGCTGCGGCGATCGGCATCCTGTTCAAGGAGAACGCATCGATCTCGGGTGCGGAGGTCGGCTGCCAGGGCGAGGTTGGTTCGGCGTGCGCGATGGCGTCCGGCGCATTGTGTGAAGTGCTGGGCGGCACACCCGAGCAGGTCGAGAACGCCGCCGAGATCGGCATCGAACACAACCTGGGCCTGACCTGCGACCCGGTCGGCGGTCTCGTCCAGATCCCGTGCATCGAGCGAAACGCGATCGCCTCCGTGAAGGCCATCAACGCAGCTCGTTTGTCGCTCAACGGAACTGGCGCTCACCACGTGAGCCTCGACAAGGCGATCAAGACGATGCGCGACACCGGGCGCGACATGTCGATCAAGTACAAGGAGACCGCCCGCGGCGGTCTTGCGGTCAACGTCATCGAGTGCTGACTTCGTCGCGAATGAGGGGCTGACCGGCCTCGTGAACCAGCTGCGCTTCGGCGTCGAATTCAACCTTCGGTGGACGGTTGCCTTCTCCACAGCGTTGGTCGCAGGCGGGTACCACCTGAGCAGCATTGCAGTATGAAGTTGCGTGCGAGTCCGTCTGACGCGGATGTCGCCGCGCTCGACAAGTTCGCCCGTGCTGCGGGCGTCGAATCGCGCTTTGCGGCGATCCAGCGTGCAAGTCGCCTGCTTACAGACGCCAACCTCGAGGACGCTCACGAGCAAGCCTTCGTGGAGTGGGAAGGCTTGGGGGAAGCAGATCTGTGGGACGTGACCGCGAGTGAAGGCATCGGTCTTGCGTCGCGGTGAGATCCGGCTGGTGGTGCTTCGCCCGCGCGAGGATCACCGTGTGCAGTGCCCGATTCAGATGGCGATCGCCGCCGCGTGAGAGCCGGTGGCGGGTCTGGGTTTGTCCCGAGGTCGCTTCCAGTGGCGCGACGCCACCGAGCCTGGCGAAAGCGGCTTCGTCACGGCAGCGGCCAGGGTGGGACCACGACACCAGGATCCGGGCGGCCATCAGCACGCCAATGCCGGGGTCGGTCATTCTGTGGGTCACACCAGCCAGCACCACCTTGCCGCGCAGCATGCTGGGAGTCTCACAGTCGTTCTTTGCCCTACTCCAGAAGAACGTTCTGAACCGGAAGCGCTGGCGTACCCGCCAGGAGCTACGGATCGCGATCATCACCTGGATCGAGCGCACCTACCACCGACGCCGGCGGCAAAATGCCCTCGGCCGATTGACCCCATCGAATACGAGACCATCATGACCACACCAGCCACGTGACCACCGTGTCACCTATCCGTGCAGCAGTCCCTGCGTCGTGATCGGGACTGCTAAGCGAGTCGAAGATCGCTTGCGCGGTGACGGTGAGTTGGGCCTCGAGCGTGGCGCTGGTGGGCACCGATCGTGACAGTGACGTGCTACAGCGGCCCTAGAGCGCGGAGGATTCGTTTGATGCTGAGCCGGGCTCTCGTTCTGGAGGTAGTGACGACCGCGAGGGCGGCGAACACCATGGTCGGGTCCGTCAGGAACCTTGTGTAAGTGGCATGGGGTGGGGGCACTTCACAATCCAGAGTTGGCGGCGTACGTGCGGCACGAAGGCGAGCGGTCGATGGCGATCATGTGGAAGGTTCGATGCGCCGATGCCTGAGGGTGTGTCCGCGTCGCCAGCGGTCTAGCGGCTTCCTGCCAGCAGCTTCTCGGCGGAGTTCCTGTCTGCGGCGCGCTCCGCCAGCGTCGCAGCTGCAAGGTCCGGCGGAAGCAATTCCTTGAACTTGAGCCGACCTAGCGCGTCGGGGCTCACTTCGGGGAGGAGGACGTCCAGGGTCCGTTCCCGTGACACGTTGAGAGCGCTCGACAGATCGGCCGATGTGGCTCCGGGCGCGATTGAAATGCTGAGGTTGTCGTATCCCGACTCACCAACGAGGGCGCTGACCTCCTTGAGCGCGGCAACCAGAACGGCATTCGCGCGCGCGCCCGCGTACGTCCACCAGCGAACGCGGCCGCCCTCGCTGACGACGACTCGAGAAGTGGCAGACACTGTGTGTGCCTGTTCCTGGCGTAACGCGGCGAGTCGATCCAACGCGCGATTGCTCAGGTAGGGCGACTTTGGGGTTGCCCCAAGAAGAACTCGGCGCATGGCATCCGAGAGTTCGAAGGTGTACGCCCGGGCATCGCCGGACCATCGGCTCGTGCCCCGCTGCTCGCTGGGTTCCACAATGGCCCGACGGCGTCGCCAGTCGATGTGGGTGACGAGCCATGATCGCCCGCCGAGTGCGATGACGCGCGGGCCAGCGACCTTCGTTACTAGGAAGGTTGGGTCGATGCTGCCAATCTCGCGGGTGCCATGCAGCACGGTGACTTCGGGTGGAGCGGAGAACACTGCCAACAGCTCAAGGAAGCTTCTTCGTCCAAAGTGCTGCTCGGCCGTCGGACCGACGAACGCGAGACCCTGATCAATGTCGAGATGGCCGGTGCTGACGAGCCATTCACCGATGCGCGACATGTCCTGTTCGGAAGCGAGTCCCAGTCGTGTGAGCCAGGCAGTCTCCTCGGAGAGGTGAATGCGCCCCTTCTGCAGGGCAAGTGCGAGGAGTTGCTGAGCGGCGATGTGTCTCGGACTCGGCGGCGCAGCGACCGGCTCGACGAATCCTTCCTCCAAGAGGAGGAGTAGCGCGGTTGCGCGCAGTAACTCGTCGTCCGTAGTGGCGAGGAACGTCATGTTCCGTGTGCTGCTTGGTCGGCGCCCTGTCCGTCCGAGCCTTTGCAGGATGGACGCCACTGTGGCCGGGGCGCCAAGTTGGATGACTCGGTCCAAGTCGCCGACGTCAATTCCGAGCTCGAGCGTTGAGGTCGACACGATCACACAGTCGCGGGCCTCGGCAAACGCAGCCTCGGCTCGGCGCCGCTCATCGAGGGACAAGGAGGAGTGCGACACGAACGTCTCAACCTCGAGGTCCCTGAGCCTCGTGGCCAGTGACTCAACCGACCGTCGGGAGTCGGCGAAAACTAAACGCTTCTCACCGAGATGAATACGGCTGATGACGGACGCCGCGTTTCCGGTGCTCCCGACGAAGTCCAGCGCGAGGTCCGGGGCTGCAGCGGATTCGGTTGGCGGGGCGACGACCGCGCGGGGTCGACCCCGCGCCGACCCCTGCAGCCACATGAGCAGCTGTTCTGGGTTGCCCACCGTTGCCGACAAACCGATTCGCTGCAGGGGGCGACCGGCAATAGCGGAGAGGCGTTCAAGGAGGGCGAGCATGTGCCAGCCTCGATCATCGCCGGCAAACGAGTGCACCTCATCGATCACAACTGCCCGAAGATCGCCGAACATCCTGGTGGGGTCGACCGTGGTCGACACCAGCATCGCCTCGATCGACTCGGGTGTCGTCAGCAGAATTGACGGGCGTTCGGCAACCTGCTCACGCCGAGCCCGCGCAGTTGTGTCGCCATGGCGCGTGGACACGCCTCGCCCAAACCAACTGGCGTACATCGAGATTCGCGGCTCGAGGTTGTTGAGCAGCGCCTTGAGCGGGCACAGGTAGAGAACGGAGATGCCGCGCCAGTTCTCCTGACCCATCCGACTGAGTAACGGGAAACACGCTGCCTCGGTCTTTCCTCCAGCAGTGGGGGCGATCAAGAGGCAGTCGGCACCAGACAGCACTGGCTCGATTGCTTCTGCTTGCAGCGGCCGAAGCGCGGGCCAGCCGAGAGAGTTGACGATGTGGTGCTGAAGGAGCGGATGTAAGAGCTCAAGCCCTCGGTCGTCAGTGGTCGATCCCATGGCTAGTCGAGATCGTCGGCGGAGAGATCAAGCTCGATGTCATCCAACGTTCCGCCATTCGCCGCCGCGCGTTCTTCGGGCGTCAGTTCAGCGTCGGACAGGGTTAGCGGATAGTGCGTGCGCGGGTCAAAGTCGTCGTACAAGTCGACACGATCGAGCACGTCGGAGATGAGCTTTTTCAGGTAGACCCGAGGGGATACACCCACCCGCCCGCCCAGGCGCCCGGCGACAGCATCCGCCAGCGTGGCCACGTAGGAGTCGTCGACGACCGCTCGAATTCGGCCCTCGTGATCGGATCCGCCGGCGTACAGATCGCGGACCTTCTGTCCAAGTTCCACGAGCGAGTCGTGGCCGAAGCCAGGAAGCCGCAGTTGCACCGCCCGTGGGTTATCGAATCGAGCGTCCGGCCCGAAATCCGTGGCCAGACGCTGAGCCAAGGGCGCGAGTCGGGAGACTCCGGACTGCCCGTCATAGAAGGCGGTCGTTCCGGTCATCACGAGGTATAGCCCTGGAAACCGACCGCTGTCGATCTCGTCAATGAGCTGTCGAAGTGCGTTGAGTGCCTTGTCCCGCACATCGCCGCGCACCCGCTGCAGCGTCTCCACCTCGTCGAGCACAAGCAATAGACCCGGATGCCCTGCGTCACGCAGCACTACCAAGAGCCCTTGCAAGAAACCCATCGCGCCGAAGTGGTCCAGGTCGCCTCGAATGCCAGCAGCTCGCTTTGCCGACGCGGCGACCTGCGGTTGGCCTCCCATCCATGCAGCCAATGCGTCGGCCGACGCCGAATCTCCGGCGAGCGCCGCGGCTCGGTAGCCACGCAGTGCTTGGGCGAAGATAGGAGTTCGACTGCTGACGACAGCGAGTCGCTGTTCCATCAATGACTGGACCGCGTGATCGAGCGCCGCCTCATCGGTCTCGAGCGCCGGTTCGGCTGCAATCGCATCGGATTCGAGTGTGTAGAGCCACGAATCCAGCACCCCGCGGAACGCGCTCGGTGGCATCGACGACGTCCGAAGAGTCTCGGTGATCCGTCGATACACCGTTTCCAAGCGGTGCAGCGGGGTCTGAGTTTCGGAGATCTGCACTTCGGCGGCGGCGAAGCCACGTCGCACGGCTCGCTCCGCCAGATGCCTGGTGAAGAACGTCTTCCCAGCGCCGTACTCGCCGCGAACTGCCTTGAACACTGCTCCGCCCTCGGCAACAGCACTTAGCTCGCTGTCCAGCGTCGTTTGGAAACGGTCGAGGCCGACGGCCAACAAATCGAGGCCGGCTTCCGGCACAGTGCCGCGTCGGAGTGCATCGATGACGTCGCGCCGCCTGCGCGTGGACACTTCTGTCATCGGTGCACCTCGAACTGATCACGCAGAACAGACTCTGACAGCACGACGGTCTGCCCGTCGGCATCGATGGTCAGCACGCCGTAACCCTCGACATTCAGCAACTGTTGCGACTGGCTGACGGCCCCTCGAACCCGAACAAGCGCCACACCGAGAGCGGTCGCAATCTGCGAGAGCGGCAGGCGATTCGACGTCGCGCCCGCCAAAGCATCGACCAGAGCGACGATCTGTTCGTCCGTCACGGCGATGCGGCTGGCGATGCGGCGTTGATCGGCGAAGACCGTCGACGCAACGACCGCCTGCCCGAGAGTGGGCACCGCATCCTTGGCCGTTGTCGGCGAGGTCGGTGTGGTCTCGAACAGCGTTGGCCCGTCCTGCGCAACCGGCTTTCGTTTCGTACTGCGCGCCGCGGTCGCCTTGGACGAAGCAGCTGGGTCCGCTGAGTCGCCCACGGGGGACTCGACGGAAAGCGGAACGTCCCACCAACTCGGTTCCTGCGGCGGAAGCAGATTCAGCCCGAGTGGGTTGAGTTGCTCGTCGGGAAGCAGCGCGATGACGGGCACAACGACCTCCGCTGCGCTGGCTCCGCCGTGGTACCCCGCCTTCAATGGTCCGTAGCGTAGACCTTCGCTGATTGCCAGCACCGCTCGATTCCCCTCGGTGAGCACCCGATGGCCATGAACCTCGATCTCGTCTACGGCAATGGTTCCGTCGGGAACACGGGAGCGGCCACTGGTCATTCCTGGGTAAGAGCGTTGGGTACCGAGCCGGCGTTCGACCACATGGCCGTGGTCCGCGGTCATGACAACGAGACGCCCCGCCGAGCGAGCTCGGTCGAGCAACGGTGCGAGGTGCTTCACGGCGTCGGCTGACCAGCTTGTGCCCGCGGGATCGGAACGATCGAGCGCATCATCGATCGTGTTGAGCACGACCGTGACCAGCGGGATGCCGTCCATATTGTCGATGGCGGCGCCGACACCGTCCGCGACCAAAGCCCCCGGCGCTGTCGTGTCGACTCCCTTCTTATGGAAGAGCTCGGCCTTGATTTTGGCGGTCTCGGCGGTGAGCTTGCGATAGCCCTCCCGCTCGACCTGCTGCTGTCCCCGGGTCAACGTGCCGCACAGGAGCGATGCTCGGCTGACCTCGGTCACCGACGGTAGGACCGCCAATGCTGCACTCCGTTGATTGGTCTTGGCCGTCGGGAGCGCCGCTTCAATCCAGCCGCGGTTCTCAGTTGCGTCTTCGGCGATCTCTACAGCCGCTGCCGCGCTCATGCCGTCCATCACCAGGAACAGGACGGGGGCCTTCTTCGCCATCGGAAGCACAAGCTGGGGGAGAAGGTCCTCGAGATGCCAGACGACGCCTGCGTCGTCGATCAGGCTGTTTGCGGCGTCGTCCGCAAGCCCGGTGGTCTCGGCAAGCCTGGCCGCAAAGGCGCGTTCGGACACGTCCCTGCGCGCAAGGGCAGCTGTAACGACTGTTCCGATGTCTCTTCCGAGCTCGGGGTCGTCCACCCCTTTGGCGGCGTCATTGATCGCCCGATCGACCCAGCCGTCCTCACTGATATGGCGTCGGGCGCGTGCAGTCAGGGTGTCGTTCGCGGGCTCAGCAGGACGTTGCATCCAGCGCCACAGACGCACAGCCGCATCGATCGGGGCGGCTTCGGCGGCGGTGCGGTGCTCGAGATGGTTCTTGACGCGTGCGTACGACGACTCGACAACGCTGGTGGCTTCTGGCTGAGAACCCTGGCCATCGCAGAATTGCGCCAAGCGACGCCCGAGCTTGGCAAGTCGTTGTCGATAGCCCAAACGAAGGGTGTCGGAGCGTGCGGCCAGGGCGCCGATTTGGAGTTCCTCGACCAGAGCATCTGCTCGTTGGAGCACCCGTCGGACGTGGGCTGGATGCTTGTCGACGAGCT
The DNA here is from genome assembly GCF_006715095.1 of Yimella lutea. Classification (NCBI taxonomy): domain Bacteria; kingdom Bacillati; phylum Actinomycetota; class Actinomycetes; order Micrococcales; family Dermacoccaceae; genus Yimella; species Yimella lutea. The sequence goes on along the minus strand of NZ_VFMO01000001.1, from coordinate 2,866,557 downwards.
CAGCGACCACTGCAGCAGAGGCATTGCCGAGCGCAGTGAGAGCAGCCATCGAGACAGCAGGTGGCAGCTTCGGCTCCAGGCGAACTCGTCCCAATTGGGCGGTGTGCCGATCCTCGGTGTTGAGAGTCGTGTCAGTCAGCAATTGCGCGACAAGGCCGATGGGCACCATATCGGCGAGATCACCAGCGGTCAGTAAGGCATGAATCGCGGGTGCTGCAGTCTCTGTGCTGTCGGCGATCCATTCGATGACCTCGTCGGTGAGGGAGTCGCCGAAAGTACTTCGCAAGGTTGCCAAGGAGGTCAACGAGTTCGGCCATACGGACCAGGTGAGCACTGCAAGCAGATCCAACGGGGTGTGGTCGAGTTGGAGGCGCTCGGCGGCAACGGCGGACATGGCATGCGTGCGAGTAAGCACGCCGGCTGGTGCCGGTGGCCAACCTGCCGCGGGCGTCGCGTCGAGCAGGCCGATCGCGAGTTCCCTTCGGTGTGCAGCTAAGGCAGGGTCAATCCGGTTGGCTTTGAAGGCGGTTCGCAACGCCTCCCACGGGTCTGCCGATCTCACCTTTGCCCAGATGAGATGGGAGAGAACGCCCGCGCCGAGATCTTCGGGCGTGCGGTCTGTGACGATGACAAGCCACTCGCCCGGGCGGTATCCGGCGATGTGCGCGCGGGCTTCGAGGGCGGATCGTGCACCGACGACTCGGACAGGTTGGCCCCCGCGATTGAACTCGCGCTGCGAAATCGACTTTGGGTCACCGGTGATTCCTAGGATCCCGCTGCGGTAACCCTTCTGGGCCGCCTCCTCAAGCTTTGCCAGGATCAACCTGCGCGTCATCGGCACAGCCTGTGTCAGCGCGGTGTCGGTCACTCCTTCGCCTTCCAACTCACATCAACGTCAACGTCATTGTGGGCCTGGAGGAAGGCGCGCAGCGACGTGATGACGTCGTCGTCGGCGGTACCCGCACGTCGGGTTCGGGTGACCGGAGCGGCGCCGACCGCAGCCGATGGTGCCGGCTCAGGGGTGGGTGCCGCCGGTGTGGGTGCGACGGGCGTCGGTGGTCGATGAAGGCTCAGCCACTCCCACGAGTCCTGCTCCGCCGCCACGAGGGCCGCCGCGGCTCCGCTAGAAAACTCGTCTGCGCTCAAGGCGTCCCGAAGCCGAGTGATGGCGGAGGCAGCGTCGTCTCGGCCGTTACCTTCGGTGCCGAGGGCATCGAGCATTGGGTTGAGCCTCGACCAGGTGAAGCTGTCCAGCGCGCGTGTAACACCTTCAGCGGTCTTCAGTGACCTGCCGGCTGCGGTGCCGCGCTCCTTCAACTCTGACGTCGCTAGCGCTTGTACGACCTGGACGCCATCGAGGTGTCGAAGTCGCTGCACCAGGGCTGCGGTCGACTGTGCGGTGGCGAGTCGATTCGGGCCAGTCTCAGTGACGACCCCCAGCCGGTCGTATGCCGACTCCAACGACTTGATGAGGTCGGCTGCGGGCCCTACGAGGGCTGCCGCCTCCTCCTTTACCTTGCTGACGAAATCGGCGACCGCAGGAGCGGTCATGTGTGGCGACGCCGCAACGCCCAACATTGAGGCACCGAGGCTTGTGCCGGCCGTCCATTCGCTCAGCGACGGAAGGGGCTGCATACGCAGTTCCATTTTGGGCTGCAGCGCACCAGGGTCTGGGGCGGTCGCTAAGGGCGATCCCTGCAGATACCACGCTCGCTGGCGCAGCGCGGCCCACGTGATGATCACGAGGTCGCTCATCGGGTCTTGCAACCCGGTTGGCGGCGTGACCTCGTTGATCCACGAACGCAGTTCTTCGACGGTGACGGGTGCGTCGGCTGGCGTGCCGGCGCTCTCGCGTGCGCCGAGGGCCTTCTCAAGCGCTGTGCCCCAACGGAATCGGTCGTCTCCCAGAATGAAGTGCATCTCTGCGGCGGTGCCAACCCCAAGCGGCCCGGCGATTCGCCGAACAGCCATCGCATCGCCCTGGAGCTCGACTCGCTTCTCCTTGTCTGCGGCCGCGCGAGCGACGTGGGCGGCGACCGTCCTCAGCTGCGCGACCTTGATTTCCTGGTCTGCGGGCTCGAATCGGGGGTGATCGGGGTAGGTCGCATCGAATGCTTGCGAGACGAGGTTTTCGAACGCTGCCCCGAGCGTTGCGCCCGATGGATCCTGGGGGTTGAAGGAGCGGTCGAGTGAGAAGAGGGTGCGGAAATGGCCAGGGTCATCTATCACGACATTGGGACGCAGCGTTGCAGCACCGTACGCCTGCTGAATGGCGTCTTCGATGCTTCGCTGCAGCGAATCGCGGTGCAGCTCTAGGATGTTCTTGGCGAGAACGCGATTTTGTTCGCTGAGGTGATCGGCGTGGCTCTGCCAGCGGTCACCGGGTCCGTCGAGCAACCAGTTCAGGATGACGAGACGACTCAGATCGTGCATCACATCGTCTGACAAGAACCGCGGAAGCCACACGATCGTCGGCGACTGGAAGTTGCGGGCGGTCAGTTGCTCGAGCCGCTCGAAGTCTTCGGCTCCGGTGTGCCCTTGGTCATCGAACGGGTGGTCGATGACGATGCGCCAGGTGCCGGGCGTGGCACGGAAGTGGTCATCGGACAGCCACGAGCTGTCGCGCACGTTTCCGAAGACGACCTCGACGCGCCGCTTCGTGCCTCGCCAGACGATGTCTCGTCCGTACGCGTTCTGCAGGTTGGCGACGCTGTTGCGATCGATGCCGATGGAGTCGCTGATGAGCTCGCGGATCAGTTCACGGCGGCGCCCCGCGTTGTCCTCGCCCTTCGCCCGGTCAATGATCGATTCGTAGTCGACGTCGGCGAGTTGGACGCGAATCGACGGATTGCGTTCAGAGCCGTCGATGTGAAGCTCGGGGATGTCGCGGGACCACGCGCGCACCTTCGACAACACGGCAGCTTCTTCTCCACCGGGGAGGGGCGAGACGATGGAGCCGTGGTTGAGGGCGGCGAGCCGTCCCCCGGTGAGTGCCTTCAGGGCGGGCACGTTCGGTGCGACAGCAGCGAGCAAGAGCGTCTTGACCAGGCGGTCGTCCGCTCGGAACCCGGCGGGTTGACCAGCCGGGTCGTTATGAATCGACGCGAGATCCAGATCATGGTTGCGAGCCAACAGCGGCAGGAAGCTCTCCTCGTAAAGACGGTTCGCCGACTTGAACAGAGAGGCGGCCTCAGTTTCCAGGGGTTGTGTCCCGCGCACGATGTAGTCGAACGAGTCGCCCACCGGCACGAGGTCATCGACGGTGAGGCTGTCCCGCCGATCGACCAGCATCTGCTGCATCACCTTCAGCGCCGTGCGCTCGCGCTGCATGACGCTGGCCAACGATCGGAGGGTTGAGATCAGCGCGGGGGAGAACGGGTAGGTCAAGCGAAACGCCTGCTCGTCCGACCCTCGGTTGGTCTCATCGGTGTTCACGCCATCGAGCAGCACGTCCCATACCTGCGGTCGCCGATCGATCGCGTCGAACGCGTCGCTGAGCACGCGCCCCCCCTCAGCATCCTTGGGACGGAGCAGCCGGCGGTTCGCGACGTACGGCAGGTTGGCGTCGCCGAGTTCGATAACCGAGAATCGCCCTTCCTGGTGCTTAAACGCGCGGTCGAGCGCCTCTTGCTCGGCCCCACTTGCACCAGCATCGGCGAACCAACGTCGCAGATCCATCTGGCGAGCGACGAACGAGATGAGCGGAATTGCTCGGGTGCCGGTAGACGACTCAACCAGCTTCGTGAGCTTCTGCGATTCACGGGCGAAGAACTCTCGGTCCTGCACCGCAAAGGCAAGCCACAGCACCAACTCGTCGAGAAAGAGGACCACAGCGTCGTAGCCAAGGCTCTTCGCATGTGCTGACACGGCTGCGAGACCGGTATCGATGTCGACGAACTCTGCCGCATCGGTGTAGGCGGTGAACATGGTGCTGGTCAACGCCGACACTAGCTTGAGCCGCTCCTCGCTCGAGGAGGCAGCAGCACGTGCCCGGTCATACGACGCCGCATCCCACCCGCCGCCGGCAGGACCGAGAACGGCGCTCCACGGATCGCTCTCGGTGGCGCCCACCTCCGTTGCAGAGTCCAGTCGATTCAGCTTCGCGAAGAACTGCTCGTCGCCCAGAGAGGCGCGCATCGAGTCGGCGTCGTTGAGGAGCTTGTCCGAGCGATGAACGGCTGGCAGCGGAGCGCCCGGATGCCGCTGCTCAATCTGCCGTAGGTAGCCCCGGAAAAGGGCTTCCTCCATCGACTGTGCGCCGAGCAAGTGGAACGCAAGAGGCAATATCTTGCGGTCCTCGAGGTCACTGTCGTGCTTGGCAATGACCTGTTGTAGCTCGGGCTTTGCTCGCGCTGCAGGCTCGCGCTCGAGCAGCGCGTACAGCACCGCCATGAAGTGTGACTTACCCGAACCGAACGAACCGCTGAGGAAGGCGCCACGACTGATCCCCGACCGGACCGACTCGCCGACCAGGCCGAGCGCCTTGTCGAAGGCGTCTACAAGCCCCTCCGTGACCACGTAGTCGTCGATCGTACGAACCGCAGAAGCATGACCAACGGAGTCGGTGAGTCGTAGCACGTAGTCCTCGGCGCCTGCATGGTTGGGGATGTTGATGACATCGCGCAGCGGAGTCGTCATGCCGGCTCGTCCTCTCTCGAAACTTCGGTGCCTTCGGCACCGAGAAGCGTGTCGTCGTCGCCTTCGTCAACAGGGTCATCCTCGGCGTCGGCCGCCTCGGCGCCCGTCGCCGGCGCGACGGGCTTCTGGGCCGGCCAGCGCTGCAGCGCCCATTCAGTCAACGTCAGGCGGCGAGCTTCCATGGTCTCGGGTGTCCAGTCGGCGAGCTGAGCGAGGTCGCTCTCCTGTGCCAGACGCGAATTCGCGTAGCACGGGCTGCTCTGACCGGCGGTTCCCTTCTTTGCCGCGAAGGATTTGCGGCCGTAGGACGAGTTGTCGTCGGTGAGTACGAGATTGGCGATGCTGTGGACCAACTCCTGGTGCTGGTCGGGGAGGAACGCGCTCCACTCGCCCGAGGTCCACGACGGATTCTGGGGGAGGATGTGCTCGGTGGTGCGGCCAGCCCGCGAACCGTCGGCGTAGGTCTTGAAGTCGTTGACATCTGACTCACGCCGGGCGCGTGAGAGCTCATACTCGTAGAGGAAGTACTTGTGCCCCTGAGTTCGCCAGTACCACTGCTGGTTTGAGGAGAGTCCGGAGCGAACCACGTCGTCATCGGCGTGGTACCAGATGAGAGCTTCGATCTGGTCAAGGATGTAATCGCGATCTGCGCCGTTGTATAGCTCGAACGCGAGCCGGTAGAGACGTGCCTGACCGGTGTTGCTCCGGCGCTGACCAATGACGAATACCCGTGCGGCGTAGCGCTCGCACGCCGCGAGAAGCGCGTTGTGGAACTGCCCGTCCATGTGGTGGGTGAGCCGCGCCGCGAGTAGCAGCGGACGAAAGACGGCGGTGACTCCGCTGCGGCGCAACCGAGCTGCGGCGGACCTGGCGCCCGCCGTGACGCCGAGATCGCTACCGAAGGACTGATAGGCCGCCTGCGGATCGAGGAACTCTGCGGTGAAGTGCGCGCTGTCTCGGAGGCTGGTGACGTAATTGCTGACGTCTCGGACCAGATCCCCGACGGGTTCGCGCGCGGTGTTGGAAAGTCTCGAGGACCCGGGGATGTAGCGGTCGCGGGAGAAACGCGCCTTCACGGACGCCGCGCCCTTCCAGTAGCGGGCCATCGGCTCGTAGGTGGCGATCCAGTGAGAGCGCAGCAGAGTGCCTTCGCCAGCGCCCTGACTGGCGAGGGTTTCGTAGATGTCCGACCATGCCTTGTTGATGAGGCCGGCCAAGCCCTCTGCGGCGGCCGAATCGGCAAGGAAGAGCAGGTAGTTCTTGATGAGTTCCAGGTCGGTCAGGTCGCGGCCGCGACCGTTCAACGTCTCGAAGATCTCTCCGGCATGTGAGCTGGGCTCCACCTCATAGATCAGGAAGCGCAAGCCGCTCGTGACACGAGTCTGTAACCGCTGGAGCACCATGAGGCTGTCGTCCACGTTCATGCCCTCGTGGAGGTTGGCAATGCGTTCGCGGAAGTACTCCGCCGCCGCGCTCAGTCGCTGTTCTCCTGCGGTGAGTGTGAGTTTGCCCTGTCGGCCGTTGCCGAGCACGACCGTCATCCAGTGATCGTTGAGGTCGTCGGCGAGCCGCAATCGGGAGAAAGGAAGGCCGCCTACGGCCAATGTTCCGTAGGTCCGGCGCAGCAGGTCGGAGCGCTCCTTGGCAAGGGGGTGATCGATACCCTCAAGAGCGCGACGCAGCTGGTCGATGAGGATTAGGCACGTTGTGAGTCGCTGCTGGCCGTCGACGATTTCGCATTCGGTGAGCACGTCACCGGCGTCGGTAACGACTTCGGTCTCGCGCTCCTTCAGCACAAGCGTGCCGGTGTAGTGCTTCGCCGAATCGTGCATCAGGTCGAGGTCTTGCCACAGGTCGTCAAGCTGGGGTGCTGTCCAGGCGTACGGCCGTTGGTAGTCGGGCACGACGAACGCTCGTCCGTTGACGATCTTTGGGAGGGGCACTGCGGCGGTTGGCATCTAGGCGCCCTTCCGTTTGCGGCCGCGGGTGGCCGGGGATGGCCGCCACGCACGGATCTCTTCGATCGTCTTGCCCAGGCGGGCAGAACGTTCACGCAGTTGCTCGGCGAAGAAGTCGGCCATGTTGATGCCGAACGTTGGGTCAACTTCGTTGTGCCACTGGGCGACCCACGGCTGAAGCTCAGCCAGACCTGCAACAAGCGGCACCAGCTTCTCGTCGGGTGCGCCTTCGCTGGTGCGTTGATCGATGATCGTCGCGAGGGCGAGAGCCTGTTGCGCGTGGTCCCAGCCTGCCCAACCGAGCAGGAGCGTCGGGTCGGTGTCACGCGATGCATCCGGATAGATGATGAACCGTTCCTTCGGCACATCCAGCTTGCCGCGGTGTTGCCACCAGGTCGGCTTGCGGAAGTCGGCGCTGGTGTACTTCGGCGGCACGGGAATCTTGTCGATCTTCTCCCCGGCATCTTCGCGCCGTTGCAGCTGCCAGGTGTGCTCCCACGCCTCGCGCTTGCGCAGGCCAGAGTCCTTCAAGCGATAGGCCGCCAGGTAGGGCACAGCCTCGTTGGTCAACAGGTCGGTCAGCGACTTCGTGATGCTTTGGTCCTTCACACCGGACCACAACTCAAGGACTGACACCAGGTCGGAGTCGCGGGCCACGCGATCGGCCAGCTGTCCGATCGATGTCGGGGCGGGGCGTCCGTGGGAGTCGAACCAGTACTTTCGGTCCTCCAGTCGGTCGAGCAACCAATCGCGCAACGCACGCTCGACCTGCTTCTCCCACGGATCGCTCGCCCAGCGTCGCTTATGTTCCGGTTTCTCCAGCAAGCGGATGAACCTATCCGACTCGATGAGGTCGAGCCGGCGCTGCACCAGTTCGCGGTACGCGGCCGGCCAGTGGGAGGGGATCTCGGTGATGGGTGTCGAACCGTGGCGGGTGAACCAGGCAGTCTCCTCACCTCCTGACGCGACCTCTCGGGCGAGGGCAATCTCGAAGGCGCGCTCACCTAAGGCCAGCTCGGGGAGGTCGTCGCCGGGGTAGGTGAGTGCATCCTCGGTAATGCCGTAGTCGGCGTAGACCTCCCAGTCGAGTTCTTCTTGCTGCGCGATGAGCTGACCAGACAAGTGGCCGGTGGTGAGGTGCGCCGACTCGAGGCCGGCAATCATCGGCACGGACGACGGCGAAACGGCCTCGGCGAAGACGTTCGCCTTTTGCTGCGCGAGTCGATCGAGCAAGCGGCCGCGGCTGAGAGGCAGTCGGGATGGAAGTGGGAAGTCTTGAAGGGTGGAGCCGGTGAACTCGTAGCGGTCGGACCATGGTTGCTGTGACACGCGTGCTCCATCGCCGCCCATTGGATCTCCGCCCTTTGGGTAGCTGTTTTGCTTGAGCCAGAAGCAAGCGGTCGACGAGTTCAGCACCCCGAGCAGCGCGAGATGGTCGTCCTCCGTCGCGTCCTCTGGCAGCTTGATGACTGGGGCGGAACGGTTGAACACCTTGCCGCCACGGTCGAGGACGAAGTGGTTGTGGGTCGCCACAAACGCGAACGTGATCGATAGCGGCGTAACGTACGGCTTTCGCGTGAATTGCATGTATTCCCACCATGCGAGTCCGGCGTCAGCCATCTTCCCTTGGAAGGTCGCTCGTTCTGCGAGAGTTGTTCGCCAGGGCCACAGTTCGGTGCGAAGCCCCCCCTCCGTCGGTTTTCCCGTGGCGTAGTCATACGGAAAATAGATCTGCTCGTCGGGCGCCGCCGACCAATCACGGACGATGTCGCCAAGGACGAGCGGGCGGAGTTGGCCAAGCAGATGAGGAATTGGCGGTTTCCAAGTCATCGGCCTCATGTACGCCTCGTCGGCACCTGCACGAATTGACCCACCAATTGGCGTCTGAACTACGGCCGAGAGCCGACGCGTCGCCACCTCGATGAGATGGAGGAGCGGGGAGGCTGCCCCTCCTGCCAGGCTCCAGGGGTGCTTGGCGAGAGACGTGCGGCCAAGGTCTATGACGGAGATGTAGGCACCCTCATATTCGTCATCCTTGACATGGTTCACGATGGAGGACCAGACGAGCCCTCTTGCCGGATCGCTCGGCTGGCCAGGCTCTCCGCGGACGCCGAGCACCGCCCGAACCGACGCGCCCTCGGGCGACTGATTGCGACCAACGATGATGACCGTCGGTGTGCCATGCCCGGGGATGTAGGCGCCCGACGTGTCCGCGACGAGCCGAAGGTCTTTCCGGGCCAGGAATTTCTCGATCAGAGGCGCCCCGAACTCGCGCTTCATGAACGAGTTTGAGGTGATCTGCCCGGTCCAGCCGGCGGGAAAGTCGCCATCTCCGCGCTTCGCCAGTTGGAAGAAGCGCTCCATGAAAGGCACGGTGAGGGCATAGGTCCGATGGCAGGAGGCGTAGAGTTCGCGGTAAGTTGCGTTGAGCTTCTTGTCCTTGACGGTGATGTATGGCGGATTGCCGACGACCACGTCGTAGCGTCCGGGGGTCAGGATCGTGCGCAGTAGCGACAAGTCCTCACTGGCATAAGCGAATCCGCCGACTTCGGAGTCAAAGTCGAAGCCCTCGAACTCGAACGACCGCTGGTGTCCCCCGTGCAGGAGCGAGTCGCCCGCGGCAAGGTTTAGCTCGAAGGCTGGGGCGTTTTCGAGGGAGGTCTCACCGCACGCCTGGAGCGCGGCGACGATGAGTCGGAATCGCGCGATCGCGACGGCGAACGGGTTGAGGTCGACGCCGTGCACTGCCTTCAGCGCTTCGGCGACTCTCGCTCGCACGTTCAACCCGGGAGCGTGTGCCGCCCACCTGCGGTTGAGGCGGGCGAAGGCTCCGAGCAGGAAGTGTCCCGATCCGCAGGTGGGGTCGATCAGAGTGAACCCATCCAAGGGTCGCTCGGCCAGGGCAGGTTCCATCGTCTGGTCGAGGATGAACTCCTCGACAAACTCCGGGGTCTGCAGGAGCGCGTAGGTCTTCTTCGCGTAGTCCGAAAGATCCTGATAGAGGTCACCGAGGAAGCGCGTCGACAACTCGGCGTCGGTGAAATCCCAGATGAGCGCGCCGTCCTCGGAAGACTGACGCCAGAAGTTCACAAGTCGCTGCGCGGCCGGACCTGACGGGCTGACGCTCCACAGGGGTGAGTGCGACTCGACCAAGGAACGCGTGGCGTGCACCGTCCGCAGATGCTCGATCGCTTGCTCCAGCCACTCGCGGCTGGTGTGTTCGGGGTTCAACCGAAAATAGCTGAGCTCGGCATCGAGCGCTTCCTGTCGGCGGTCGGCTGGACCGCTGATCCACACCGGCTGAAGCAGGCGGTTGTCCTCACAGAACCGAATAAACACCGTGGTCAGCACCCACGCGACGGCGGCCTGGGTCACGCGATCGTCACGCCACGCCTGCCACGACATCGACGTTCGTTCCTGTTCGGTGGCCTGGCGGTGCTCGCGAGTCCACTTCGCGCGCACCTCGGGCTGGCTCTCCACACGAGCGCGGAGGTCGTCTTCTAACGACAGGACAACCTTTTTCAGCTCAGACGTCAGCGCTGACGAAACAGGCACGTGCTCTACTCCTTCGAGGCGGCGCTGACGCGCGACATGACTGCGTCGATCCACTCGTGGTCGACGCGAACGAACTGGGCAGGTGAGTCGAGGGGGATCGGGCGACCATCGAGCAATGCACCCCAATTCGCCGGCAGCTGCGGAACCACGAGCCACACCGCCCGATTGCGAGGAGCTGCGAGCTCAGTCCACCGGGTGAGCATCGCCAGGTTCCCGTAACGAGCCAGAGGGGCTGCCTCGGCAATGACGACAGGCCCATCCCCGCCAGCGGCGACCGCCTCTTGCACGGCACCTTCCACCGTGGGCCACACCCTGGTCATCAAAGCGGCGAGACCCTGGCGCTCCCTGCTGTCGGGCGTCGCGGCGTCAGCGGCGAGCACAGTCTCCCACGGGAGTCCAGCCCGCTCCGACTCTGCTCGGAGCGCTTCCAGCAGCACGTCGGTGAGGTCGACGATAGTCGCGGAGTATCGGTCCTCGGCCGTTCTGGTGAATCGCGACAGCGATTCACCGGCGGGCACCCCGACCGCCAAGAAGGATCGACTGCTGATCGACTGTTCGAGCCGACGATCTGCCTGGCCGATCGGAGCTGCGAGATTCGTTTGGGGCGTCACCCGGGTTGCCCGACGCGACTCCAAACCGGTTGTGTCGGACGTCGGAAGGGGCGTCCGGTAGGTGTTGAGCCGATCGTCGAAGACCAGGTGAAGCCCGGCCTCATGCAACAGCCGGTCGAGTTCCGGCCGCGAGGGAAGGGCGGCAAGCGCGGGAAAACGGACATTGACGCGTCGCCGTACTTCCTCGGGGGTCATTTCCCCGGCGGCGAACCCCTGGAAGGTCAAACGGACGGCCGTCACCGGGCTGAGGTCGCGGTGGTGGAGGTCTCCGGCCGCGGTTGTGGCGGCATAGGTGCTCGTGGCAGCTGCCAGTCGAGTCAACCGCTCTGGCGACGTCAGGGAAGCCGAATTGACGTTCTTGGAGACCGTCTCGAGTCGCTTCAACGCGCGCTCCGCCGGCACGACGCTGTTGTGGGTCGAATCCGCCGAAACCAGAGCGTCGGCCTCCCGGCCCAGCCCCTCGGCAACGTCAAGCAGTGCCTGCTCCGTTGCCAGCAGCGTCACCCGGCCGTCGCGGCGCCGAGTCACGACGGCGCTCAGGTCATCGTCGTCTGCCAGACGCCGAGCACGTACTCGTTCAAGCGTCCAGCGCAGCACCCCCGCAATGAGTTGCTCGTCAGGGGTGGGGTCGTCGGAAGGGTCAATGATCGACGCCACGACCTTCACGGCCTCGGCGTAGGTCAGGACGCCGCCGTGAGCGGCCAGTTCAGCCGTGAGGCCCTCGGCGAGCTCGTCGAGTAGCTCACGCGACTTGGCATCTTGGGCCCAAACGTGCTGAAGCTCAGCGAACAACTGGCTGATGCGCCCCGCCGTCACATCAAGCGTCGCGGCGAGCTGAGCATGTGTGGCAAACGCGTCCGATGGTTCACCAAACCCAAATACGAGACGCACCAGGGGTATTCGCGTCTTCGCACCAGGCCCATCCAGGGCATCTAGGAGTGTCTGAGCAGAGTCTTCCGCCGTGCGTGTGCTGGCGGTTCGCGACGGTCTGACCTGGGAGCCGAGGCGTTTACGCCAAGCCTTCACCCGACGACTGACCTGAAGGCGGGTGGCGTTGCGCACGCCCGGCATCCGCGAGATGACAACGCTGTCGAGCGCGAGCAGGTCTGCCACCGTCACGAGCGCATACGGCTCGACTGCGGACAGAGCCCGGGGGGTCAAGCCGGCTTCGGGGAGGGGTGTCGTGAGCTCTGCTGCCTCCGCCAGGGCATCTGCATTCTCGTCGGCTTCGGTCGTCGCCTCGTCGGTAAAGACGCCGCTCCAGGCCGCACGCATCTCCTGAGCAGTGTGGTGGCGCTTACTGACATCGCGGGCGAGGGCGACCCGGAAGAATGCTGTGAGTCCCCCTGCCAGGGACGGATCGAACATTTCGGGGCTGATCGTTGCCTCGTCGGGAATGGTTGCCGGGTCTGCCTGCCCGTCCCCGTAGGCAGGGGTGGCGCCGGTTGCCATTTCGAAGAGCACCACCGCCGCCGAGTAACGCTCGGCAGCGGAGTCGAAGCGATCGCGCTGCCCGCCCAGGAACGGGTCGAGGTAAGGCGGTGTGCCGGCCGAGGTGGCCGATGCTGCTGCGCGGGTCAGCGAAAAGTCAAACAGGACAAGGTGTTTCGTGCGGTCGCTACGAGATTCGAGGACGCCGAGGTTTGAGGGTTTGATGTCGCGATGGTCGATACCTGCATTGTCCAATGTGACGACCGCGTCGAGAAGGTCTTGGCCGAATCGCTGAAGCAGGTCGATGGAGAGCCGGTCACGGGCGCGCAACGCATCGGTGAGTGTTTCGGTGCCGGCACTTTCCAGCAACAACGCGCGTCGTTCACCCACTGAAAGCGGACCATCGACAAGCTTCACAAGGCGAGGGCTGCGTAGGCCACGCAACACCTCCGCCTCGTCCACCAGGCGCGCGGCGGCATCGTCGTTGAGCGCGACTTTCAGGACCCGCTCAGGCGTTCCTTCTGGTGCGAGGAGGTCTCGTACCAGAAGCCCTACCGCCGTCGAGCCCTTTCCGAGGCGCTGAATCAGTTCGAAGCGACCCGAGAGCACAGCCCCTGGAAGGGCATCCAGCGGGTCGTCATCGGAGTCATCGGGTGTTGCTGCGGCTCGTTCCGCCTGGGCAAGGAGCTGCAGAAAGGCGCTCACGTCGCCAAGCCGCTTGGTCGGTGAGGGGTTGGTCGCCCGAAGAATCGCGTTTCGCAGTTCGCTTGAAACATGGGAAAGTTCGACCGAAACGTCGAGTCCGTCCTGGGCCCGGAGCCGATCGCGCAGCCCGATGGCGCTGCTTGCCGCGCCACGTCCGGTAAGGATGTAGAACGCGAGGGCGCCGAGACCGAAGACGTCCAGCCGCACGCGATCGGCCGCGGCGTTCCAAACGCCCTCGGGAGCGCGGAACGACGAGGACGCCCACTGCTCGGCGTCGCTTTCGTCGCTCATGCCCGCGCTCGAGGCACCCGTCTGGGCACCCATGAGCGAGGTCACGCCCGGCCCAAGTGAGGTTCCGCCGTCGACAACGCCTGACCCATGCCAGTCGCTGACCTTGACCTTCACCTCGTCGTCGGTTGCCAGCTCGCGCACCCAAACAGCTCGGGGTGTAAGCGACCGGTGTACAACCTTGTTGGAGTGCGCGTACTGCAGCGCCTCGCCGATCTGCCGAACGACCGACAGCTGGGTGGTCAGAGGGAGCTGGCCTTCGCGGTCGGCCATCCACAGATCGAGGCGGCGCCACTGGTCGTCGTGGTCGTACACGAGACCGACGCCGAGGTCGGAGTCGACAATGTCGCGGGGGCAGACCAAGCCGTCGTGGTGAAGCCGCGACATGATGCGGAACTCGTGGTCGGCAAGCATTCGGACCCGTTGACGTTCGCTTTCCGCTGCGTCGGCGGGAGTCGTCTGGAAGCGGATGCGCGCCTGCTCCTGGTGGGCGACGCGGTGCGAAGCGAACCACTCCTGCCACCCGGATCCTTCATCAACGGCAGCCGAATCGGTGATGACCCAGGAGCCAGCCTCGCGCTCCCGGCGTTGAACGAGGCCGAGCCGTGCGATGAGCTGGGCGAGAATCTCCTCCTGGTTCGCGCCAATCGGCTTGTGCCGCGGTGGCGCCAACAGCAGCTCGGAGATGCCAGGCAGGTGCGAGTGGGTCGACCCATCAAGGCCGTAGAGCCCGAGCTTCGAGCTCTCCGAGAGCTCACACCGGAGGTTGGGGTGATGGAGGAAGACCGACTCCTTGACGAACGGAACGATCTCCCGAGGGTCGACGCCGTGCGCGCCGCGCTCCCGTGCCCAGTTGTCGAGTTCGGTGACCAGCTTGCTCTTGAAGTACTGCGCCTTGCGGCGAGCAAGCTTGAGCGGCGAATCCTCGGCACGTTTGCCGGCTCGCAACCAGCGATGATCGTCGCCGTGCAGCACGCCGGAGTAGTACTTCATCTCGACGAGATGCAGGGTGTCGCGGGTGAGGACGAGCAGATCGACCTCATGCCAGCGACCCTGGCCATCACGGAACTCAAAGTTGGACCACGCCCGGAACGGTGGCTCGTCGGGGAGCAGTCTGCGGACGATCTGGAGGCCCTCGGCCTCATGGGTGAACTGCGACGGACTGACCTCAGTCCAACGGTCACCCGCCATCGTGTCCCCCTTGCGGTGCTTGTCCTCGGGCGACCCTATCCGACGTGGTCCGTGGGCGTGCCGACCGCCACGAGGTGCCGTCTTTGGCTCTCAACCCGGGCCATACGACGTCGCAGGCTCATCCGGCACTAACCTCATCCGGTGCCAACCTGGCCAGTGCTGCACGTGCACCATCCTGGATCGAGCCGAGGCGCGATCGATGGTCGGACCGCGTCGAACGCGCGCCGTGGATGGCGTCTGCCATGGCATCGATGCGCTGAAACTCGGGGGAGAGCGTCTCATCCAAGCCTGCTCGCACGGTGCGCAGCGCATTCGCAGAGATGTCGTCGGCTTGGGCGAGGACTTCCTGGGTGATGTTGCGGCGACGCTCCGCCCGTGCCCGCTCCGTCGCGACGGCGTCACGCTCGCCGGCGTAGACGTCGTACAACTGGCTCCCGACTGCGATGACAGCGCCACCGACCTTGACGGCTCTTCCGATCGTGTTGGCGGTCCTCGCCGCTTCCCATGGCTTGAACTTCTTTCCGAATGTATGCCCGAGGCTTAAGACGATCTTGTGACCGTTGCTCTGCGAAGCTGCCTTCACCCCGTCGCCCGCGCCCCACATCTGATGGAACTTCTTGAGGTGTTCAGACAGATCACCTGCCCAGCGAGGGGCTGAGCGCTGGGACGTGGTGGAGCCAGCACGGACCGATACCTCGTCCATACCGAGAGCTTCCGCCTGCACGTCCCCGAGCCGAACGGCTACCCGTCCATACGGCGATGCCTCAATCTCGAGGACCTCGGATGCGAGGTCGTCAAACTGGGCCTGGAGGGTGTCTTGAACGGAGCTCTCGAAGCTCGTCAGCGCTGTCCTCAACTGCTTATTAAGGTCCGCCACTTCGTCCTGAACCTTCTCGTCGGTGACGGTGCCATGATCGTCGGCCGTCTCAATGGCGTCAGCGAAGCGGGTCGCAGCCCGCACCGCGTCACCGCGGAACTGCGCTACCTGCGCCTCTAGCTGGCCGTCGAGATGAATGCGCTTCTTCGAAAGCGCGGATCGTTGCCTTGCCAGCACTGTGAGGGACGCCTGCTCGTCAGGGTCGTCTACTAAGGATGCGGAGGCTTCGATCGAGATTGCCAGCAGCTGTTGCAATGGCTGGCTCACGCGCCCGATGGTCCCGTGATCTCGAGCGAAGCCGTTGATGCGGTCGGCCACCAAGGCGAGATTGGACGCTTCGATAAACGCAGCCGAGTCGGCGGGCGCAGAGGTGGCCAAGTCGAGGCCGTCGAGGTAGTACTGGGCATCGCACTCAACCCACGGAACTTTGTCGAATGGCCCGAGCGCTTCGAGGATCGCTTGCTCACGCACGCCGGGTGCCGGCGTTGGCATCGTTCCAGCCTTCGTGATCACCATCAGCGTCTGACGGGATTTTCCCAGCCGGCCAAGAACATCACGCAGGTGAGCGACAAGCGTGTCATCGAACAACTCGACCGGCACGGCAAACAACACGAGGTCCGCGGACTGCAAGGCTTGCTCGGCGAGCTCGTCATGGTGGGGGCGGCCGGCATGGACACCGGGTGTGTCAACGAGCCTCACATCGCCATCCCAGTCGTACTCAGTGACGGAATCTGTTGTCACCCCAGACCCAATGGGCACATTGAACGTCCGATCGGTGAGCGCCTCGATGAGGGTCGACTTGCCGCTGCTGTGGTAGCCGGTGAAGACAAGTAGCGGAACGGCGTGGTCTTCTACTGCGAGCCGATCGAGGAGAGGCTCCCCCTGGGCTGGGTCGATCTCCCTCAATAGCTGCCTGAGCTCGTCTCCAAGCATTCTCGTGGTCGCCGACGACTCCTTAAAGAGGTTGTCATTCATGCGATTCTGCGCCTTTCTTGGTCGTCGTGATCTGAACGCTCTTACCGATGTGTGTGGCGAGGGCATCTCCCCAAGTTTCGGCGATCGCGGGTGGGATATCAGTGTCAATGTGGACGTGCGCAGACTGGGCCGATGCCTCCAGCAAATTGACTGGGGCATCGATGAGGCTCAGGGTGTAGCTGAGCGCACTCGCTGCTTCACCACGGAGAGGTGGCGCTTTGCCGCCGCTGAGCTTCTCGCCGATGTCTGGTGGATACAGCCAGGCTTCGTGGAAGCCCGTCTCGGTCAGCTCGGTCAGGATGCATACGCCCGGCACCCGCGTCGACCGCCTCACTGAGTGAGCGAGCCGCTCGCGTCCGGCGATGCGGAGCAGTGCCTTCGTGGTCTGCAGGTCCAGTTCGGTGAGCGTTGCGTGTAACTTGTTGCGGTGGTCAGCCAGGCGGGCAGCAGCGTCGTCGAGGGCGCCGGCGTCTGACTCGGCTCGCCTCTGCTGATCGGTGAGGGTGTCGCTGAGCTTCCCGAGACTTTGGCCGATCGCTTCCACATAGGCCTTGGAAAACTGATCGAGGATTGGCCCGACTTTTTCTGCGAGCTGCTGGCGCCTCCTACGAAGTACTTCGGGCTTCCCGAGGACGGTTTGGTTGATGCGATCGTTTAGCCGACTCGCAGCGATCGAAATGACGGGCGTTGCGACGGTGCTGGTTATGGCTGCCGCCTTGACTCCGGCAGCAAGGCCGCCTGGCCCGGCGACAACGGCGCCGATGGCGCTGATGACTGCGACGCTGACCAGTGCCACCGTGGCTCGCAGGGCGCGGTTGCCCCAGACTGAGCCGAAGTCTGATAGGTCGATTGAGCCGAAATCGTTGAGCGGTACGCTCGCCCACTCGCTCTCTGCAGCTTCCGTCGCCGACCGAATATCGGCTGCAAGCTTGGCGGATCGCGTCTTGAGCAGCGGCTCGATCTCCTCCTTCAAGGTAGAAAGTTCTGCCTTCCACTCTCCCTCCAGTGTCGGACCGAAGTCTGTGGCCTGCAGGTGCCAGTCGCGTCTCTTGCCCACCGCTCTCTTGACGTCGGCCACCATCTCCTCGCCGGCGGTATGAACGACGCGTCGCAGACGGGAGTGAAGGTCTGCCGTCTTCTGGCGGTCGTGCTCTGCCTGTGCGCGGAGGGTCGCCATGTCGCTCCCGAGCGACCGCTCAAGTTCCGCAGCGCCTTGGCGCTGGGCGTCAACCAAGCGAAGTGCGCGGCGACTCTCGCTATGTGCGCGCTGTTCCTGCAGCAGGGCGTCCGTGAGGTCGTTGATCCGGCTCGCTGCGTGAAGCTCGACCCTCGCCTCCGGGTCAGCCAGCGCTGCTTCGGCCGCGAGCGCGTGCACGTAGACCACCCCAAGCGCGCGCACGCTCGCCTGAGCAAGATGTGCCTCGATCTCCACCACGAGGGCGTCCTTCTGGCCGAACACTCGTTCCGGGAAACGAAGCAGATTTAGCCGGCCCACGCCTTCCAACGCTTGTCTGCAGTTGAGGACAACAATGATCGGCTTGCCGATTAGGCCCAGCTGTCGCAACGCGACCGCCGATTCTTCCTGAACGGAGTCGCTGCTGTTGACCCACAGCACGACGTCCGCCTCGCGTGCGGCGTCGAGAGCCAAGGCCGTGTCGTCGACGCCCTCGTAGGCGCCGACCCCGGGGGTATCGACGATCTCGATCGCATCAGACACAGCCGCGGTGACCGCGAGAACATCCCGGGAGAACCGTTGCCGTCCGTCCCCGACGCGGTCGAAGTGAGAACCGGTGAGTGCAGCGAGCAGCGACGACTTGCCAGCCATCGTCCGGCCCATCAAGACCACCCGCATGGGCGTCGTCGGATCCCCGGACCGGTCCGTTGTCGGCGGACGGGCAGGTTCGTCCCCGCGAGTCACCTGTGGGGGCAGGCCGGCTTCCGCTCGGTCACGAACGGCTTGAATCTCAATCTCGTTTACGGTCCCTTGGAAATCGGCGACCGCATTCAGCAGGCCAGGCCACGGATCGGAGACTTCCGGCTCTTCGCCGAAGAGCATCGGGAGTGCGGACGGCATCCACTCATAACGAGACGGGGTGGCGGGCATGGACGCATCTTGGTGCACAGGTCAGACAATCGGGGTGTAGTTCGGAGAAGTACGCCAGGAATCGCGCTCGCTAGCCGCGACCAAACCAACTGCTGCACTTGGTGTTGTGCGCGCGCAGCCACTCGGCGTCTGGATGGGCCGCCTGGTCGTTTGGTAGCCGGAGCTGTTGGCCGTGTAGACCGGCGTATTCCTGCGACGCTCGAACCGCAGGCGCCAGGTGCACTCGATGCTCCGGGCCAATGGTTAGCAAGTGCAGATCGAACAGCGTGTGGATGTCCGACCTGAGCAGAAGAGCGTTCGTCACGACATTGGTGTGCGGCCCCTTGTACTCCATGATGTGCGCTGCCTCCAGGATCGGCAGCACGTCGGTGCCGGTTACCGCACATCGCTCGCCGTAGGCCCGGACCGCGTCGGCGCGGAACTTGCCGCTGCCTTGCCTGCGCACTACATCTGCCGGGACGCGGATGCGATTGTCGGACGCCATGTCCTCCACCGACACCAGCCCGGTCTCGTCGGTGCTCCACACCGGGTCGGCGTGGAGGGCGACACCAGCCCGGTCTCGTCGGTGCTCCACACCGGGTCGGCGTGGAGGGCGACACCAGCGACCTGAGACTCGAGCCATCGCATGGAATCGGGATCGGTGATGTGCGGCTTGGTGTGCAATGCCGGAGCACCCGCGTTCTTAGCAACTTCTTTCCCGGTCGGCTGCCCCGCGGACGTCGCGTGCTCGAGCACGAAGTTGAATCGGAACCGGTAGTTGCTCCGCTTCGCGTCGTCGATGTTCCAGGGCATTTCAGTGCCCGGCAGCGTTTCATGGAGGTCGTCGAGCACACGCACGCTCCCGACGAAGCTCTCGCCGGACTGCCAGAAGTAGACGACGTCCCCGGCGCGGATATCGCGCCGTGACGTCATGTCCCAGAACGAGTTCTCGCAGGCGATCCGCCAGTGCTCGGGGTTCTCCCGGTCGATGGCGACGATCCAAGCGGTAGACATGCTGCTCCTCGGAGAAGAGCGGGGAGGCATGTCCTAGGTCGAAAGCCTGTCGATCCGCGGTGTGGTGAATTTAGTTGTCAGACAAGAGATCTCATATAGAGCATCGTTTCGGCGTCGGTCGAGTAGATGCCCACCCCGCGCAAGCCGCGGGTGAGCAGCACTTTGTAGACGTGCCGCACGAGCCGGTCGAACTGCTGGTCGGGAACGCGGGTGCGGTTCTTGAAGTCCGGGTCACGGTTCGCCGACCGCACGGTCAGCCACCTGTCGTTGCGGCGCACCAGGTCGGGGCCGATGATTACGCCGGCATAGTCGTACTCAAAACCCTGCGCGGTGTAGATGCAGCCGACCTGGCCGAAGCCGGCCGGGTCGGTGGCCCACAGGGCGGCGGCGGGCGCGCCACCGACCGAGCGGTCGCCCTTCAGATTCCACGGACGTGCCCAATCACCGATCCGGACGTCGGGCACGAGGGTCTGGTCGGGCCGCGGATCGCTCCACGGCCAGCAGTAGCCGGCGGCGATCCGGGCGGAGTAGCCGGCGTCCTGCTTGCTCCGCAGCCACGCGTCGAGTTCCTCGGGCGACCCCATCGCGTGAACCTCGAACCGGTCGGTGCCCGGCCACGCCTGGTCACCCTGCTCGAGCTCGAGCAGGCGCTTCACCCAGGTGATGTACTCCTTCGACCCACCCGACCGGAACTGTCCGTCGAGATCGACCCGCAGCACGTCGATCCCGCGTGCGCGTGCCGCGTCCTCGATGTCCTCGACGGTTCCGAGCTCACCAGGACGCACCACTTGGTACTGGTCGAGGAGAAACACCGGAACCCGTGCGGCACTGAGCAGTTCGTCGACCTGAGGCCGCCCGGTCCGGAACTGCGCCTTCGTGAATCTGTTGGCGGACGTCTGCCGGATGCGGTGAGCCTCGTCGAGGATCAGGCAGTCGAGGTCGTTGGGTTCGGCAGCCATGAACGAGTTGAAGTACTGGAACGCCTTCTGCACGCGTGGTGCGCGCCGGCCGGCGACCTTGCGCAGCGTCTGGGTGAACGACCGCGAACCGGTGGCGTGCACCACCGTCCGGCCTTGTCGGGCGAGTTCGCCCATGAGCGAGAGGGCAATGACGCTCTTGCCGCTGCCGGGACCGCCCGAGACGATCACTGCGGTCTTGGTGTTGCGGCGGCGAGCGTCGTTCACGCAGTGGAGCACGTAGTTGTAGGCGTCGAGCTGCTCGTCCAGCAGCACGAACTGCTCGCGGTGCTGCACCTCGTCGGCAGCAAGCGCCATGAGCTGCTTCGACGGCGCGATGCCGCTGCCGCTCAGCCGGTCTGCAGCCTCGGCGCCGCTGGTCGGAGCAAAGGTCGAACGCAGCAACTCCTGGAACTCGCCGCGTCGCTGGCCGGTGATGAGGCGTCCGAAACCATCGGACGGCTTCGCGAGGAGATCATGCACGTCGGAGTCGGTCGCGTTGTGCAAGTATGCGATTCCGCGGACGCTCTGTTCCTTGCCGCGCAGTGTCATCACGAAGTCGGTCAGGTATTCACAGTAGCCGCGCACCTGATCGATCGGGTGGCTCACCGGTCGGGCGTAGCCGGGAACGCTCACGAGGTCATCGCTGTCCTCGAACATCGTGGCGTCGGTCCACTGCTTCAGTTCGACCACCAGGTAGGTCGGTTCGCCGTTCGAGTCCACCCCGGCGAGCACCACATCGGCGCGCTTGCTCGTCAGTGGCAGTTGGTACTCGATGAGCATCTCGACATCAGACCGACCTGCGCTCACGAGATCGGCCGCGAGCGCGGGGAGGCTCCGGCTCCACGACCTGCGCTCAGCGGGCGACGGCCACTGACCCGTTCGCGTCGCCAACTGCTCGGCCAGGCGCTCCTCCAGGTATTGCTCAGCGACGGAGAAGCTGCCAGCAGACTGGCGTAGCAGCGACGACATCTTTGGCTCCCGGGCAGCACGACAAAGGCGTGCGGGGGAGCGTGTCCATCAAGGAAGCTCGTCGATCCGCGTTGACGTGGGCACTCTATGACAAACGACTTCCTCGGAGATGACCTCGCCTCGGGTAAGGGTCAGTGGTGCCCGATAGCGTCTGCTTTGAACGACCGGGGACAAGGGGCACCATGGTTCGCAACTCGACAACGCACGCACAGCGCACCGACCTGACGACGGGGGCTCTTCCGAGTTGCGGTGGGGGTGAGAGGCGCGCCGGTATGAGCTTGGCTGCGGGGTGAGGGACGTCGAGGCCTTCAGGATCAGTGGCGACCAAGCACACCGTTCCGAAGGACCTCGACGTTGTCCGAGCCTACGGCGCACATCGCTGCGCGCTGCCATCGCGACACCCGCTACTGCTCGCGCTGCGATCTTTTGGTCGGGCTCGGTGAATTGCGCGTGACCGCCGTCGAGTACGACCACGACGTCGGGCTGCTGGTCGTTGGTGTGGAGTCGCCCCGGACGCCGATGGGCTGCCCGAGCTGCGGCGTGATTGCGCACAGCCACGGCCGCAGTGACGTCACGCTGGTCGACGCGCCGTGCTTCGACCGCCCGGTCCAAGTGGTGTGGCGCAAGCGGATCTGGCGTTGCCAGGAGGCAGCCTGCCCGAGGAAGGCGTTCACCGAGCAAGACGAGGACATCGCTCGACCGCGGGCGCTGCTGACTACGCGGGCCTGCTGGTGGGCGATCAATCAGATCCGCCGTGAGCACGGCTCGATCAGCGGGATCGCCCGACAGTTGGGGACGACGTGGAACACGGTGTGGTCCTCGATCCGGCCACTTCTGCAGGAGATGGCCGACGACGAGGATCGGTTCGCCGGCGTGACGCGACTCGGCGTGGACGAGCACGTGTGGCATCACGTGTCCGAGTTCCCGATCGCCGAGGGTGGCCGCGGTCCGAAGCAGCTGACCGGGATGGTCGACCTGACACCCGACGTTGACGGCAAGCCGCGGGCGCGGTTGCTGGACCTGGTGCCGGGCCGGTCCGGGAAGGTGTACAGCGACTGGCTTGCCGAACGTGGCCAGGAGTTCCGTGACGGTGTCGTGGTCGCCACACTGGACCCGTTCCACGGCTACAAGAACGCCATCGATGACCAGCTCGAGGACGCGGTCGCGGTCCTGGACGCGTTCCATGTCGTCAAGCTCGGTACCCAGGCCGTGGATGAGGTCCGCCGTCGGGTGCAGCAGGAGATCCATGGTCACCGTGGCCGCAAGAACGACCCGCTCTATGGCATCCGCACGATCCTGCGCTGCGGGCAGGAGAAGCTCACCGACCGGCAACGGGCACGGCTCGACCGTGCGATCGCTGCCGACGAACGTCACGACGAAGTGCTCGTCGCGTGGCTGTGCACCCAACAGCTCCGGTCGGCCTACCAGGCCAAGAGCACGGTCGAGGGCCGGCGGATCGCGGAGAAAATCCTGGCCTCGCTGCCGACCTGTCCGATCCCGGAGATCCGACGGCTCGGTAAGACCCTGAAGCAGTGGCGGGCAGCGTTCCTGGCCTACTTCGACACCAGCCGCGCCAACAACGGCGGCACGGAGGCGATCAACGGCCTGATCGAGCTCCACCGACGCGTCGCCCGAGGCTTCCGCAACCGCGAGCACTACCGGCTACGCATGCTGCTCATCGGCGGCGGGCTCACTCACCCCCACCTCAGGTAGGAAGGAGCCACGACGGGCCGGACGTCGTGATGCTGCCGATTGGCGTCGCAAACACCTACGACCGCCCGTACGCACTTGTCGACGTCGAGACAACCGGCCTGACAGCGAGTCGCGACCGCGTGGTCCAGATCGCAATCGCCCAGATGGAGCCGAACGGTGTCGTGACCGATCAATGGTCAACGCTGATCGATCCCGAGCGTGACCCCGGCCCTGTCGAGATTCATCGCATCACCCGGGCAAGGTTGCGCGGTGCACCCCGGTACGCCGAGGTCGCTCCGCGGATCCACGAGATGCTTAGCCGGCGCGTGGTCGTGGCGCACAACGCTCGGTTCGACTGGGACTTCCTTGCCCACGAAGCGCGCCCGAGCCGGGCACCTCTTTCCCGCCGACTTCAGACTGTGTACCTGCCAGTTGTCGCAGCGGTTCGACCTGCCCCTGGCCGATTTCAGGCTGGCGAGCCTGTGCGACTACCGGGGCATCAAGCAACACCGTGCCCACGATGCCGAGGACGACGTACGTGCGCTCGTCGAGCTCACCCGTCATTCGCTCGCGTTGGCACACCGGTTGGGACTGCCGTTGCCCTACGCGCGACCACGCCTCCTCGGTGGTTACCCGCCGGTTGCGCCGCGCACGCCCTGCATGTGGCGGTATCCCGGCCGGCACGTGCCTGGCCAACCGCTGCGCCAAGGCATGACGGTGGTGTTCACCGGTCAAACGCACCGTGACCGGGCGGTGCTGATCGAGACGGCAACCCGGTGCGGTCTCGACGTGATGAACTCGGTGAGTTCACGCACCAGCGTCCTCGTGTCGAACGGCGAACTCGGCACGCGCAAGGCGGATCTCGCGCTCAAGCACGGCACCAGCCTGATGACCGAGGAGCAGTTCATGGGGCTGCTCGACTCGGTCGAACCAGGTGACCCGAGAACGATGGCGCAGGTTGTCGTGCAGACGATGCCTGACGCGGTGCCCGTGCTCAGCCCACCGAGACCGCGTGCCAAAGTGGCTGCCCCCGGGCGGTTCTCGCGCAGGCGCGTGATCATCCTCGGCGGCTCGCACGATGAGGCGGCCGACGTGCGAACCCGTGTGCAGGAGGTTGGTGGCACCTGCGCGGTGAACCTCACCATGACCGTGACGGACTTTGTCGCGCTGGCGGACGCCGAGAAAGACGCGCGCATCTCGAAGGTCAAGGAACGTGCTCTGACCGAGCTCGACCCAGTGACACTCGAGCCTGTCGGTGCCTCGCAGCTCAGCGCGAATGACGAGGCGCAGCAACTCGATTCGGTGGACGTGGTGTCGCTCCCGCGAGGTGGCGTCACCGATATCGCGCACCTCGACTTCACCGTTACTGCCACCTGGGTCGCTGCCGAGGCGGTCGACGAAGTCGACGTCGTCGCATTCGTCACGGATCCGACGGGCAGCGTCGCGCGCGACGAGGACTTCTGTTTCTACAACCAACCGACCCATCCGACCGGCCTCGTCGACCTCGACCTCGCAACGCCCGACCAGGCGTCCGTCGACGTTCAGGCAGGGGCACTTCCGATCGATTCACGAATCACCCTTGCCGCCGCGATCGATGGTGATGGCACGTTCGGAGTCCTCGGCGCTATTGAGCTGAGCGTGCGATCGAGCGACGGCTCGTTGCTGGCGCGCGCGACGCTCGATGCGGCCGCCGACGAAACGAGCATGCTTCTCGCTGAGGTGTATTGGCGTAACGGGGCGCTTCGGTTCCGAGCGATCGGTCAGGGCTACCAACGGCGCCTGGCTGGGCTTGCCGTCGGCTACGGGGTCGACATCGAAGAGGACGTGGAGTAGCCGCGGAGGGTTAGGCGAGGCGCTGCTGCGTCGCCCACACTGCGATCCGGTTGCCACGTGCCGCAACGAAAGTCATGCACGCCTGGAGATAGTCCCGATAGTTGGACACAGACGTCGGCAGTGGGCTGGTGGTGAAGTCGGCAAAAGGCGTGTAGATGACAGATCCGTCCGGATTCACGGCGTCCTGCAAGAGGAAGAAGTCGACGTAGCCGGCGAAATCGCCGAAGGGCAAAGAAGTCGGCGTATCTGGCGAGGGGTTCAGTGAGCGGGCTATCGACGCCCGCGTAGTGCCGGCGGATGCACTCGAGCGTCAGGCCCGCTGCGGTCCTTGATGCGCGGGTGGAAGCCCTTCGCGCCGTTAATCGTCACCTTGCCGCCGATCCGGTTGGCAGGAAACACGAGGTGCCCGCCGATGGTTCGGTAACTCCGAGCAAATCGGTTGAGGAGCGAAGGGCGAATCTCGTTTGCCAGGGCAGCCTCCCCCCACCCCGGCGCGATGATGGCCTTCACCGCGCGCTGACTGTCGCACGCTACTGCACCTAGCGGCGTGCTGCGCCTCAGCCCAACTGCTCCTCCCAGAACTCCAGCGCCGCCTCCTCCAACCGCACCCCCATCGCCAGCGGAACCATCCGCCCGGCCCGGTCGGCGTCGGCGGCGAACCGGTCACTCGTGCGCTGGAACTCCGCCAATCGCTCGCGGTGCAACGTCACATGCTCCTCAGCCAGGACGCGGAGGTCTTCCTCGTCGGCGAGCTCGCCGCAGAAGAGTTTGAGCTCGGCGACGTTGCGCACCTGGAACGGTTCACCGACGGCCTCCTTCAGCCACGCCCGCAGCGCCATGCGGCCGGCGGGCGTGAGCGAATAGATCTGTCGCCGGCGGGAGTCGGTCTCCTGCTCCATCCGGAGCAGCTCGGCTTAGATGAGTCGTTTGGGTTCGGCATACAGCTGCGCATGCGGGAGCGGCCAGAAGTAGCCGACCGAGTGGCCGACCGCCGCTTGAGGTCGTACGACGTCGAGGGCCGCGCAGTGCGATGAGCCCCAGCACGACGTACGACTTGGTCGACAGCCGGACACCGGCGTGCTGTACCTCTAAGCGTCCCGACAGACCGCCTGGTCGGCGGGCGTCGATCGCGAAGGACGTCGCGACCGAGGCATTGTCATCGAATCGCGGATGACGCGCTGCAGGTGCACGGCGGTGCCGGCTACCTGCGCGAGTCGGAGATCGAACGGCGCTATCGGGACGCTCGGGTGCTGCGCATCTACGAGGGCACCTCTCAGATCCAGTTGATGACGATCGCCAAGGAGTTGCAGCGTAGGTATGGCGCGGGAGGCCCCGCGCACCATCCGGTGCGCGGGACCTCACGTGAAGTTACGCCTCGAGGCAGGCGTAGGTCAGCAGACTCCGCTTTGTTTCGCGCCGTATGTGGCCTGCGCACGGGTGTACTTATCGCCGTACTGCGAGGCCAGTTGGTCGATCAGCCCCTGGCAGGAGAAGCCGGTCATTTGCAGGTAATTCTTGGCGGCCTTCGCTGCCTGTGCATTCCAATCGACGGAGAGGCTGTCGACGGCGATCGTGGCGTCCTTCACCGGGTACTTGTCGCCGTACTGCGACGACAACTGATCGATGAGGCCCTGACGCGAGAACGCGCTGAACGAGAGGTAGTTCTGCGCCGACGTCACAGCGTTCTCCTGGGAGGGAGTGAGGTTCGGGTTCTTGGCCGGAGCCTCCGCGCTGGTGCTCGACGCTTCGGTGTCGCCACCTGACGCGGCGGCTTCCTCGGTCGGGCTCGGCGCCTCGGTGGAGGTCGACGACTCGCTTGCGCTGCTCGTTTCCGTCGAAGGCGACGCTTCAGGGCTGGAGCTGGTCTCGCTCGTGCTGCTCGTCGAGGTGCCGGACGTGGTTGTCGACGTGTCGGACGCGGTCGTCGACGCATCCGTGGAGTTGCCACCGCCGTTGGCCGCCGTGCCGATGATGAGCACTGCGACGACACCGAGCAGCCAGTAGCGCTTCTTCTTGAACCATGGCCGCGACGCCTTGGCCTGCGCCTTCGGGTCGAAGCCTGCGGGCGGCTGGGCCACGTGCGGCGGCAAGTTGTCGGGTTGCCGCCGGTCGGGCGTGCCGCAGTTCGGTGCACTGCCGTACTGCTGTGGGTTCTCCTGCCCGCCGGAAGGCGGTCCGAAATTGGTCAACTCGTCCCCTTGAGAAGTAGTGATGATGGGTGCTCATTGCGGGCGGTTGAGGCATCAACTAGTGAGCAGTCGCACGCTACAACTCATGACACACATCGCGCTGCGAGTTGGGGTGAGTCGTTACCGCCGGTTGCGAACCCGGCCGATAAGCGAGGAATCCGGTGGTGGCGGCGGTGGCTGCGGCTGTTGACACGAACAGGAGCCAGTCGATCGAAGTAGCCGGGCAGACCGCGTGGTGTGCGGCCGACGCCTGTGACGAGCGGGGCCCGGCGTGTCCGGGCTCGATCGCGAAACATGGCCAGTGAGACCCGCCACCGGGTGGTCGACGCCGCAGCCCTATGCGCTGGTCGCCACCCGTCAGCACGTCGATGCCTCATCGGCAGTCATCGCGGGTGTTGTGGCGATCTGCGTTGCGATCGACCCATCTGCGATACCGAGGAAATGGCCCGTGGTGGCGGCTCGTCATCGCAGCCCTGCCTCTTGCGCAAGCACGGTCGCGAGGCACGGCTCTGACGTGATGGCGTCGCTCCGCCGGGCTTTGCGGAAAGCTGAGACAAGCCTGGCCATGCCTGCTTAGACTCTGCCGACTTCGCAATGAACTCGGTGGCCGACACGGCCGCCGATCGTATGTTTAGGGGCACTTCATGGGGAATCCGGGACAACCAGGCTGGTATGACGATCCGCAGGGCGGGGGTCAACTGAGGTACTGGGATGGGCAGCAATGGACCGCTCACACCAGCCCAGTCGGCGCCGAACCGCAGGGAGTGAGCCAGACGCAGCCCATTCCGACTCGACCCGCGCCCGCGTGGCTTTCGGATCCCGGCCCTGCACCGAGGAAACGGCCGTGGTGGAAACACCCGATGGCGATCGTGGCCGGTGCGGTCGTGGGTTTGTTCGTTCTCATCGGCGTCATCGGGTCGATCGTTGCGCCGGCGAAGGACACGTCGGAGGCCGCGGTGTCCTCGACTACGACTGCGACTACGACGCCGCCTGCTTCGACCGCCGCGCCTTCAACCTCGTCCTCGTCGGAACCGGTCTCCGCGTCTGCCTCGACAAGCACCAGCGAATCTGCGACGCCAACCAGCCAAACTACGTCGACGACGAGTTCGGCACCGGCGGCTTCGACCGAATCCGCGACGTCCGGCGTCACGGCGGCACCGTTCATCATGCCCAATGAGGTCGGGCAGATCCTCCAGATCGCCCAGGACGACCTCCAGCGTGTGTCAGGTGACCCGCTCTACCTCTCATTCTCGACGGATGCGCTCGGAGCGAATCGCAGGCAGGTTCTCGACAGCAATTGGAAGGTTTGCTCGCAGACCCCGAGTGCCGGAACCACCGTGACCGCCACCACGATCGTTTCGTTCGACGTCGTGAAACTCACCGAGCAGTGCCCGTGAGGTCGACTTCGGCTCGGCGTGCGGTGCAGGGTGTAATCGCCTGTCTACTGATCGCGACCTCACATGCGGCATGCGGTGAAAAAGCTGCTGGTCCTGACGTCCGGGGGATGGTGCTGACCGATGCCCGTTCGGCGCTCAAGTCTGCGGGTGTCGAGGCTTCCGTTCACGCGAAGGATGCGATGTTCGGCGTGCTCGTCGAATCAAACTTCGTCGTGTGTGAGCAGGAACCGATCAACGAGCGCATGGTGCGGCTGGAGGTCGCCAAGCACGGTTGCCGCTGACGCGGTGACCGGCAGGTGCGCGCGGCGCAACGTCCTGTTAGACAGCACTCATGCCGGTGGGAGGGCCGCGGAGACGGCTCGACTCAGCTGGCTGACGTTCAACTCCGCGCTCGGGTCATCGCGAAGAAGGTCGTCGCGGAGGAGGTTGGTCAGTCGCTTCGGCCAGACCACACCTACACCCAGCGTGACGAACGCTCCGCCGGACCAACGGCCAATCGGCGTCGACAAAGCAGATCGAGCCGATGACGCGCATTACAACAGCGACCAGGACATGGATCGGACGCTCGCCTTCTGGAGCGAGGCCGGGGTCGTCACGGTCAAGAGCAACCGGGTGGAAGTGACGGCGCTCGGTGTCGACTTCGCACGTGAGCTTGTGGTGTTGGTCGGCCACGACTGACGCGCCGAGAGCACATTTTGTCGCGAGTCCGCTCCTCGTACGTGGTGCACTCCTGGACAAGTAGTGCCCTCTGTGGTTGGTCGGCCGGGCGAGTCCGCCGGCCGAGTTTCCGAGCCCAGAGAAGTCATGCCAATTGGGGTCTAGACCGCGCGTTGTATCAGGCCATAGATTCTCCTCAGCCGGACCAGGGGGTCCGGCCTCCGGAGAACCCTCGGGGGGTTCCTTCATGTTCAGGAGAATCATGGCTCTCTGTCGTACTGCTGCCCTCTCGGCCTGTGGCCTCGTTCTGGCCTCGGCCTCCACTCTGGCGGTCGCGCCCACGGCCTCGGCAGCCTGCGTCGATTACGGCACCTACTACTCCGTCAGTGCCACGTCGAGCTATATCCCTTTCAAGGGGATCCCGACCTTCAAGGACGGTCGAGGCGGTGAGATCGAGGTGAGCCGCTCCTACTCGGGCTCGGCCAGCTACCAGGTCACCGCCGGTGCCGAGAGTGAGGTCGGCGCCGTGCTCGCAAAGGCTAAGGTTTCGGTCTCGGCCAGTCTGACGAAGACGAACACCACGAGCACGACGCACACGTACCGTCACACGATCACGTCGACCAAGTACGGCCACGCTCAATATGTTGCGTGGAGCAAGAAGGTCACGTGGAAGAAGTACCAGATCTACACCGCTTCGGGCGGTGGATGCGCCGTCCGCAACCTGGCGTCCGGCACGATCAACTTCCCGACCTCGAGCGAGGGCTGGCGCTACTGGGAGACCACGAGCTGACCACCCGGAAATGGCTCCCGACCCGCGAGGGTCGGGAGCCATTCTTGTTTCCCGGCGATGTGCCCGACAATTACCCGGACGGCGACTGCCAACCGTCCGCGCGGAGCCGCTCGATCCCGACGATGAGCACATCGACCGCGAACTCCATCTCGAAGTCCTCGTCGCAACCGTCCGCTCCGGGTCGACGCGCCTGGGCGTCCGCCGAGATCGCGAGGATCGAGGGGTAGTCGGCCGGGTCGGGGGTGCGGCCGCGTCCGCGGGGAGCGCCGGCGTCCGAGGGGCTGCGTCCGTCGTGGTCGGTGAACAGCTCGGGGCCGCAGGTCTGGCAAGGATGGACCCATGACCGTGATCCGTCTCGCCGAACCGGGTCAAGTCCCTGGTAGCGGTGTAGCGGTGCGTGGTTCCTTCTCGATGGGCGGGCGGTCAGTGCGGGCAGGTCGTTGGCTCAGATCTGCGTCAGCGCCTCAGCGAAGACCCGACGATCGCGTCGGCGTGCTCGGTGGTGATGCAGCCTCGGACGCAGTTGATCTCGGGAGCCATGAACTCGCTCTGTCATCGACCAGGCGAAGTAGTCGTTCTCGACAGTCGTGACCGACGAGCCGGCGGGCGGATTCGGGCTGACTGTTGCAACCTGGGTCACACTGCGCGTGCAAGGGACATAGGCTCGGAGATGTTCGAATCCGAAGAACAGGGAGGGCCCTCGTGGTCAGGCAACTTAAGAACTTCATCGACGGAAAGTTCGTCGAGGCGCAGACCGACCAGACGCAGGACATCGTCAACCCGGTCGACGCCCAGCTGGTCGCCAAGGCGCCGATCTCGGGCGAAGCAGACGTCGACGCCGCGTACGAGTCGGCGAGCAAGGCGTTCGCGGGGGAGTGGGGCGAGACGACTCCGAGCGAACGGCAGCAGGCATTGCTCAAGTTCGCCGACGCCATCGAGAAGCGTGCGGACGAGTTCGTGAAGCTCGAAGCCGAGAACACCGGCAAGCCCTACGCGCTGACGACCTCCGAAGAGATCCCGCCGATGGTCGACCAGCTGCGCTTCTTCGCCGGCGCTGCACGGGTGCTCGAAGGTCGCGCGTCGGCTGAGTACATGAAGGGTCACACCAGCTGGATCCGCCGGGAACCGATCGGTGTCGTCGGCCAGGTGACGCCCTGGAACTACCCGATGATGATGGCGATGTGGAAGATCGCCCCGGCGCTCGCCGCAGGCAACACCGTCGTCCTCAAACCGAGTGACACCACACCCGAGACCACCCTCCTGCTGGCCGAGGTCGCGTCCGAGTTCCTGCCCGCCGGCACCTTCAACGTGGTCACCGGTGACCGGAACACCGGACGCCTGATCGTCGAACACGAGATCCCGCAGTTGGTCGCGATCACCGGATCGGTTCGTGCCGGTATGCAGGTCGCCGAGTCGGCGTCCAAGGACCTCAAGCGCGTTCACCTCGAACTCGGTGGAAAGGCGCCGGTCATCGTGTTCGACGACGCCGACATCGAGGCTGCGGTCGAAGGCATCGCGACCGCCGGTTACTTCAACGCCGGACAGGACTGCACCGCGGCAACCCGTGTGCTCGCGTCCCCGAAGATCCACAACGACTTCGTCGCGGCGCTCGCCGACTACGCCCGAAGCAACGCCAAGGTCGGTCTGCCCGACGACGAGGACGCTTTGTTCGGCCCGGTCAACAGTGCCGGCCACCTGGAGAAGATCACCGGCATGCTGTCCCGTCTGCCGGGCCACGCCAGCGTCGCCACCGGTGGTAGCCGTGTCTCTTCGCTCGGTGAGGGCTTCTTCCTCGAGCCGACGGTCGTATCCGGTCTGAGGCAGGACGACGAGGTCGTGCAGGACGAGATCTTCGGCCCGGTCATCACAGTCCAGCAGTTCGACGACGAGGCCGAGGCCATCGCCTGGGCGAACGGCGTGAAGTACGGGCTGGCGTCGTCGGTCTGGACCAAGGACTTCGGACGCGCGATGCGGGTCAGCAAGGCGCTCGACTTCGGCTGCGTGTGGATCAACACTCACATTCCGTTGGTCGCCGAGATGCCGCACGGTGGTTTCAAGCACTCCGGTTACGGCAAGGACCTGTCGATGTACGGGTTCGAGGACTACACCCGCGTCAAGCACGTGATGGCCAACCTCGATTCCTAGGCCAACCGAGCCCCATTACTTGCCACCGAACCCATTGCGCATGCGTAGTGGGTTCGGTGCATTTCAGTAGGTGCGGTGGATGTCGCGCGATGGCGATGCCGGACTGCGCTCGACAGCCCTCATCCGTCCGGTCGCGACAACACCCTGGATGTAAGCCGGCTCACTTCGGCGCAATACTGGATCCCATGAGCGAATCGGCAGTTTCCCAGGTCAGGAACCAACTCTTCATCGGTGGCGAGTGGCGCGACGCCGAAGGGGGACGAACGCTTGACGTGCACAACCCCGCCACCGAAGAAGTGCTTGCGAAGGTGGCGGACGCGTCCGTCGCCGATGGTGAGGCAGCGCTTGCGGCCGCCGCTGCGGCACAGTCCGATTGGGCCAAGACCGCGCCGCGTGATCGTAGTGAGATGCTGCGCAGGGCGTACGACCTGTTGGTCGAGCGCACCGACTACTTCGCCGAGCTGATGACGCTCGAAATGGGAAAGCCGCTCGCCGAGGCGAAGGGCGAGGTCGCGTACGGCTCGGAGTTCTTCCGCTGGTTCGCCGAAGAGGCCGTGCGGATCTCCGGGCGCTGGTCGACCGCGCCCAACGGCGCGACCCGCCTGGTGACGATGAAGCAGCCGGTCGGACCCTCGCTGATGATCACGCCGTGGAACTTCCCGCTCGCGATGGGCACCCGAAAGATCGGTCCGGCCCTCGCGGCGGGCTGCACGATGGTGATCAAACCCGCGTCCGAGACACCGCTGACGATGCTCGCGCTCGCGCAATTGATGCAGGAGGTCGGTGTGCCCGCCGGCGTCATCAATGTCATCACCACGTCCGACTCCAGTGGTGTGATGGAACCCCTGATCCGCGATTCGCGCGCCCGCAAGCTCACCTTTACCGGTTCCACGAACGTGGGACGCAAGCTGGTCGAACAGTCCGCCGAGCAGCTGCTGCGCGTCTCGATGGAGCTCGGTGGCAACGCCCCGTTCATCGTGTTCGAGGACGCCGACATCGACAAGGCCGTCGAGGGCGCGATGCTGGCCAAGATGCGCAACATCGGTGAGGCCTGCACCGCGGCCAACCGGTTCTTCGTGCACGAGTCGGTGGCGACGGAGTTCAGTGAGAAGTTCGCGGCCAAGATGGACGCGATGACCGTCGGCAACGGCATGGACGACGGCGTCACCGTGGGTCCGCTCATCACCGCGAAAGCCGTTGCGGGAGTTCAGGAACTGCTCGATGACGCCACGTCGCGCGGCGCCAAGGTGGTCACCGGTGGCAAGCCCGCCGAGGGCAAGGGCCACTTCTTCACGCCGACCGTGCTGACCGACGTGCCGGGTGACGCCCGGATGGCGGCCGAGGAGATCTTCGGTCCGGTCGCCGGTATCCAGACCTTCACCGACGAAGACGACGTCGTCCGCCGCGCCAACGAGACAGAGTTCGGACTCGTCGCCTACTTCTTCACCCAGGACTTCTCCCGAGCGATCCGCATGAGTGAGGCGCTCGAATACGGGATGGTCGGGGTCAACCAGGGCATCGTGTCCAACCCAGCCGCGCCCTTCGGCGGCGTCAAGGCGTCCGGTTTCGGTCGTGAGGGCGGCTTCGAAGGCATCGAGGAGTACCTGGAGACCAAGTACGTCGGCCTGGCTCTGTGAGCCTGCGCTCGATCGTACGTGGGATCGGGCGAGATTCTCGCTCGCGGGCCGCCGTCGCGGCCGCCGGCTTGGTGGCGGGCCTGCATTTGGTCTCGCAACTGGTCGTGCCCGACAGCTTGGTCAGCGACATCACCCAGGTGCTGCTGATGCCTGCGCTGGCCGCAGTGCTGCTCACCAGCACGACCGACCGGGGACCGTTGGTTCGTGGTGTGAGCGTCGCGCTCTTCTTCTCCTGGCTCGGTGACACGCTGCCGCGGTTCGTGGACGGTGACCCTGCCTTCCTCTGCCTCGTCGCAGCCTTTCTGGTGGCCCAGGGCGCCTACATCCGCGCGTTCTGGCCGCATCGGGATAACGCGCCGCCGTGGCGGCGGTGCTGGCCGCGTTTGCCGTACCTGGCTGCGTTCGCCGTGCTCGTCGTGTGGTGCGCCCCCGGCGCCGGCGTGATGCTTGCTCCGGTGATCGTCTACGGGCTAGCGCTCGCGGTGATGGGGATGCTCTCGACCGGACTCGGCGCTCTCGCGGGCGTCGGTGGTGCGATCTTCATGTTGTCCGATTCGCTCATTGCGCTGGACGCGTTCGCTGACTTCGACCTGCTCCACCGCAGCTTCTGGGTGATGCTCACCTACATCGCTGCGCAGGCGCTGATCGTCGCGGCCGTGATCGATCGTTCCGACCGTCCGAGTGCGCCCCTGGGGATAACCGAAACGCGTCAGGCGTAATCGTCCTAGCCTCCCTCTCGTCGACGGACGAAAGGGACGTTCATGAAGTTCTCGGTCGATCCGCTTGACCTGCAAGCGAGTTCACGTCAGTTGCGACACGCCACAAACCAGGTGCTGCAGGTGCCCGGCGGTGTGCGCAACGCGTTGATCGCGGTCGACGGTGCCTGTGGGGACGAGGGATGCTCCAGCCTCTCGTTCAACCTCGCCACGAAATGGGAGCTGGCACTGGGGATGCTCGTCGACGGTGGCGGCTGCCTCGCTGACAGCCTCGCGACGGCGGGTGGTGCGTACAGCCGCAACGAAGCACTCGTCCTCGCCGCGATGCGATCGGTGCAGTGATGCGGCGTCCGATCGAGGGTGATCCCGGCGTTCTGCGCAAGGCGGCAACCGCATTGACCGGGCGGGCGGACGAACTGAGCGTGCAACGAGGCAATCAGCGCAACGCGGTGCACGCCGGGCTGGCGAACTGGGACGGGAGTGGGTCCATGTCGTTCGCGGGTACGTTCGTGACCTACGGCAAGGACGTCGATCGAGCGGTTGCTGCGCTGCGTGTCGTCGCGGGTGTGGTGCGTACGTATGCCGACACCCTCGACCGCCATCAGGCCGAGGACAGGGAACTGCGTCGGAAGATCGTCGCCGCCGAGTTCGACGTGCGGGTGTTGCGGTCCGAGATCCGGGTTGCCACGGATCCGTTGAGCACGGCCCAAGCACAGAAGGAACTGACGAAGGCGCAGGGCGCCGTCGGTGATCTCACGCGACAGCACGACGATCTGTGGCTGAGGCATCGCCGTGCTGTGTCGACCTTCCGTACCGGGCTCGAACGCGCTGACCCGCCGGAAGCGTTGTGGCACTTGGGTGCTCGCCGCCTCGGTCTGGCGAAGGCATCCATCGCGGCACTCACAAAAGGCCGTGCCGCCGTCACCGTCATCCACCTCGAACGCAAGCCGACCCTCACGCCGAACCAGACCGCCGCGCACACGCAAGCCACCCAGAAACTGCAGAAGGGTTTCATCACCGGCAACCTCGACCGGGTGCCGGGTGGTGGACGAGTGGTGCGACTGCTCGGGCCGCTGGCTCCGGTCGTCGGGATCCTCGACGCAGCGCGACCGGGCATCAAGGACGTGAAGACCGGTGGTGGCTACACCGGGTGGCGCGACGCCGGTACCCGCCTGGCGGGATTGGCACAGATCGGCGGCGTCATCGCGATGCGTACCTCTGCTCGGCTGCCCGGTGCCATCGCGATCGGGACGTGGGTGGTGTGGAAGGGCGCGAATGCCAGTTACGACAACGAGGATTGGCTCACCGAGGAGCTTCCACCCATTCTGCTCAAGCACGTCGAGCAGGACGTTCCTGCCGCCATGCTGATCAAATACCTGGCGGCCAGGCCACCGCACCCCGATGCGGCAAGGCGTCGCCCACCCGCCCCGTTGCGTCCTGCGCCGCCGCCCATGGGTCCGCCCGCTCCGCCACCTGCCGGGTTCCGCGGTCTGAAGTGGTATCCGCCGCCCCCAGCCGAGGTAGGCGTGCCGCGATGACCGAGTCACCCCCGCTGCGGTTGACCGACGAGGAGCTCGTGCTGCTCGGCGGCGACCATCACGTCGTCGCACTTCCGTTCCTCGACGTACTGGAGCCCGACGCCCGGTCGGTCGCGATGACCGTCGCTCAGCGTGCCCTCTTCGCTCACGGGGCGATGGCCGAGGACGGGTCCATCGGCGTCCCGGAGCAGATCCTCGACCTGCTGCGCTGCAGACGAGAGGCGGACGTGTCGCTCGTCCTGATCGCAGCCGACCTGCGTCGTGACCTGTGGGCTGCTCGCTACCTGCATTGCTGCGACGGCTTCTTCGTGGTCGAGGATGTCAGCGCGGACGGCGTCCATGAGTTCGGGCTCGCCGCTCCCGCCGCGGTGGACGACGTTGTGCGGGACTGGATCATCCCGCTCGAACCGCTTGCCGGACAAGAGAATCCGATGCGCGTGGTCGACGCGGCCGAACCGTGGGGTGACTGCCAGTTCCGTCTCGACGCAACCCTTCACCTGCGGGGTGGGCCCCGCGGACGTCTCATCGGTGTGCTCGGCGGCACCCGTGGCAGTTGGCTCACCGATGTGGCACCGCAGCAGCCGGGGGAGGTGGAACTCGAACCCGTCGACCTCGACCGCATTGTGCACCGCATCGTGACGCTTCTGCCGACCGTCGGCGACGATGCTTCTGCGGGGCCGGCAGGTCCAGGCGGCACAATGACCGCGTGACTTCTCCTCGCACCGTGGCCTTGCTCGGTTCCACCGGTTCGATCGGTACCCAGGCGTGCCGGATCGTCCGCGACAACCCCGACCGGTTCCGCATCGTCGCGCTCAGTGCCGGCGGATCGGATCTCGACCTCATCGCGAAGCAGGCAGCGGAGTTCGAGGTGCCGCTGGTGGGTGTGGCTCGCCAGGGAACCGACCTGGACGAGCGCATCATCGCGGCCTGTCGAGCGATGGGTAAGCAGCCCGGGGCGACGCAGGTGCTGCAGGGCGACCAGGCGGCGTCCATCGTTGCCGGTTGCGGCGCCGACGTGGTCGTCAACGGCATCACCGGCTCGATCGGTCTCGTCCCGACCATCGCTGCGCTGCAAGCGAATTCGACCCTGGCGTTGGCCAACAAGGAATCGCTCATCGTCGGGGGCCCGGTGGTGAAGTCCCTGGCCAAGCCCGAGCAGATCGTCCCCGTCGACAGTGAACACTCGGCCATCGCGCAGTCGCTGCTGGCCGGACGGCGCGACGAGGCGCGCAAGCTCGTCGTCACCGCCAGTGGCGGGCCGTTCCGTGGCATGAGCCGCGAGCAACTGCAGGACGTCACGCCGGAGCAAGCCCTCAAGCACCCGAACTTCGCGATGGGCAAGGTCATCACCACCAACTCGGCGACGCTGGTCAACAAGGGGCTTGAGGTCATCGAGGCGCACCTGCTGTTCGACGTGCCGATCGACGACATCGACGTCGTGGTGCACCCGCAGCAGTACATCCACTCGATGGTGGAGTTCGTCGACGGTGCGGTCGTCGCACAGATCGGACTGCCGACCATGATGGTGCCCATCGCGCTCGGCATGGGATGGCCCGACCGTGTGGCCGACGTCGAGACCGCGATCGACTGGACGAAGGCCAGCACCTGGGAGTTCGCCCCGCTCGATGACGAGGCGTTCCCCGCGGTGCAACTGGCCCGCCAGGTCGGACGCGCGGGCTCGACCTACCCGGCCGTCTACAACGCAGCCAACGAGGAATGCGTCGAGGCCTTCCACGACCGACGGATCAGCTTCACCGACATCGTCGACACTGTCGCCCGCGTCGTCGGGGAGCACGACGCACAGACCGAGCGCGAACTCAGCGTCGAGCAGGTGTTGGACGCCGAGACCTGGGCCCGCGCCCGTGCGAACGAACTTCTCGACCGACGACCGGCATGAACTGTGCAAACCCGCGGTTCGGCGTAACCCAGCTGTGCAAATCGCGGCAGTGGCGCCGCGGTTTGCACAGGCAGGGACTCACAAACCGCGGTTTGCGCAGTTGAGGCTCCACGTTCGCGACGGCGGTGCACATGAACGCGTGAGAGACTTCCGCGCGTGATGTTCCTGCTCGGCGTTCTGTTCATGATCCTCGGTGTCGGGGCGTCGATCGCCTTGCACGAGATCGGCCACCTCACCCCGGCCAAGAAGTTCGGGGTGAAGGTCACCCAGTACATGGTCGGCTTCGGTCCGACCATCTGGTCCAAGCGCAAGGGTGAGACCGAGTACGGCGTCAAGGCCATCCCGCTCGGCGGTTACATCCGGATGATCGGCATGTTCCCGCCGCGGCCCGAGGACGAAGTGCTCCCCGACGGCACCATCCGCGTCCGCGCATCCTCCACCGGACGCTTCAGCCAGCTGGTCGACGAGGCGCGCAACGCCGCGCACGAGGAAGTCTCGCCCGCCGACCAGCACCGCGTCTTCTACGACCTGCCGACGCACAAGAAGCTGATCATCATGTTCGGCGGACCGTTCATGAACCTGGTCATCGCCGGCGTACTGCTCACGATCGTCGCGTGCGGCATCGGCCTGCCGACGGAGAAGGCCGCCAAGATCTACACCGTTCAGCAGTGCCAGGACGCCGCAGTGAAAACCTGCGCGCCGGCCGAGCGAGCACCCGCGTCCGTCGCGGGACTCAAGGATGACGACGAACTGGTCTCCATCGGCGGACGCCGGATCACCGGTGGCACCGAGGCCATCAACACCATCCGCGCGCACGCCGGGAAGCCGGTCGAGATCGTGGTGCTGCGCGACGGTCGGCAACAGGCGATCACCGTCACTCCCGTCGCCCGGACGATGGACAAGATCGACGCCGACGGCGCTCCCGTCCTGGATTGGAAGGGTCAGCGCGAGCGGGCCGAGGTCGGCGTGATCGGCGCCTCCATCGGCGCGGCGAAGATCGTCGACGAACGACGTCCGCTGACCGCCGCGCCCGGCATCGTGTGGGACACCCTGGCCAAGACCGCGTCCATCTTCGTCAAGATCCCGCAGAAGATGGTCGGCGTGTTCTACGCCGCGTTCGGCAGCGGTGAACGCGACGTCAACGGACCGGTCTCCGTCGTGGGCGTCGGCCGCATCGCCGGCGAGGTGGCCGACATCCAGCAGATCACGCTGATGGACAAGTTCGCGATGCTGTTGATGATGCTCGCCGCGCTGAACATGGCGCTGTTCGTGTTCAACCTGGTGCCCCTCCTGCCGCTGGACGGCGGCCACATCGCGACCGCGATCTGGGAGGCGATCAAGCGCCCGGTCCTGCGCGCCCGCGGAGTGAAGGGGCGCATCTACGCCGACGCCGCGAAGGGCATGCCGGTCGCGTACGGCGTCTCGCTGGTGCTGATCGTGATGTTCGTGCTGCTCGCGTACGCCGACATCGTCAACCCGGTGAAACTCGGCAACTGAGGTTTTCGGTAACTACCGGCGCCTGGCGCGACCGAGGTTTCGGTTGATGGCGGAAGGAGACGCCGCTGTTGACAGTGACCTCGCCTCCGCTCATTATCAGTACACAATTTTTGACAACGGGTCGGGGAGTGAGCGATGCGGAGAAGGTTGGGTACGAGTCTAGTTGCGGTGGTGGTTGCAGTCTTGGGTCTGCTGGTTGGCGGGCCCTCGGCGTCCTACGCCTCCGGACCCTCGGTTCACGCGATCCAGTTGGTGGAGCAGGGACCTCAACCTCAGTGGTATCCGTGGGGCTATTACGCGTCGCAGTCGTCGTGTCTGAGCGCTGGAGCGGCCTACCAGGCGGACCCGAACATCATCTCGTACAAGTGTCTCAAGCTTACGAGCGGTGCGAACGCAGGAAAGTGGCAGCTGTGGTTGCAGGAGAAGGGGTAATCGTTACGGGGTGGCTTCTAGGGCCCCGCATCATCTCCTCGTCGCCTGCGGAAACGCGAGGTGAATCGTCAACCGTAATGATTCGCGACTCCCTTGTGGACTTGGCCGATGTCGGCAACGGTGCGGTGCGGCTCACCGGACACCTGGACGAGCAGGGGCTCTTTGTCGAGAGGGTTGACCATCCGGAGACGTCGGCATGGGACGCTCAACCGGGAAAAGGCACCGACTTAGATGTCGCTAGTGCGAGTGCGATGCAGGTGCCCACGGAAGCCGCGAAAGAGATAGAGAGCGTCGGAGTTTCGCCTGCCGAGGATGGATTTGTCGCCGTCGTCCAGTTGCGGCGTCCGGTGCCGGCCGTCGAGCGATGGGCGGCAGACCAGGGACCGACGAAGGTGCGGCTCTACGTGTTCATCCGCGAGTCGGCGGACGCCTGATACACGGATCGCCGGGCCGCGCGGCGCGCGGATTCGGTTCGTGACCAGCGCGGGTTGATAATGGGCGTCATGACCTCTATCCCGATCTCGCTCGGCATGCCTTCCGCCCCGGCCCCGGTGCTCGCGCCGCGTCGCAAGACCCGCCAGATCCAGGTCGGTTCGGTTGGCGTCGGTTCCGATCACACGATCTCGGTGCAGTCGATGACCACGACACCGACCACCGATGTTAACGCGACCCTGCAGCAGATCGCCGAGCTCACGGCCACCGGATGCGACATCGTGCGGGTCGCCTGCCCGAGCCAGGACGACGCCGACGCGCTGCCGATGATCGCGAAGAAGTCGCAGATCCCGGTGATCGCCGACATCCACTTCCAACCGAAGTACGTCTTCGCCGCGATCGACGCCGGCTGCGCGGCGGTGCGCGTCAACCCGGGCAACATCCGGCAGTTCGACGACAAGGTCAAGGAGATCGCCGACGCCGCGAAGGCGGCCGGGGTCTCGATCCGCATCGGCGTCAACGCCGGCTCGCTCGACAAGCGCCTGTTGGAGAAGTACGGCAAGCCCACCCCGGAAGCGCTCGTCGAGTCGGCCGTCTGGGAGGCGTCGCTGTTCGAAGAGCACGACTTCCACGACTTCAAGATCTCGGTCAAGCACAACGACCCGGTCGTGATGGTGAAGGCCTACGAGATGCTCGCCGAGCGGGGCGACTGGCCGCTGCACCTCGGCGTCACCGAGGCGGGCCCGGCCTTCCAGGGCACGATCAAGAGTTCGGTCGCTTTCGGTACGCTGCTGTCCAA
The DNA here is from genome assembly GCF_006715095.1 of Yimella lutea. Taxonomy (NCBI): domain Bacteria; kingdom Bacillati; phylum Actinomycetota; class Actinomycetes; order Micrococcales; family Dermacoccaceae; genus Yimella; species Yimella lutea. Next base: position 2,825,652 of record NZ_VFMO01000001.1, on the reverse strand, counting down.
GGGCATCGGCGACACCATTCGCGTCTCGCTGTCCGCGCCCCCGGTCGAGGAGGTCAAGGTCGGCAACCAGATCCTGCAGAGCCTGAACCTCAAGCCGCGCAAGCTCGAGATCGTCTCCTGCCCGTCGTGTGGGCGTGCGCAGGTCGACGTCTACACGCTGGCGGACGAGGTCACCGCCGGCCTGGAGGGCCTGACCGTCCCGTTGCGCGTCGCCGTGATGGGTTGCGTCGTCAACGGCCCGGGTGAGGCTCGCGAGGCCGACCTCGGTGTCGCCTCCGGCAACGGCAAGGGTCAGATTTTCGTCAAGGGCGAGGTCATCAAGACCGTTCCGGAGAGCCAGATCGTGGAGACCCTCATCGAAGAAGCGATGCGGATCGCCGAGGAGATGGGCGAACCGATCGACGAGGACGGCGCGGGTGCGCCGACCGTCACGGTGGGCTGACGTACGCCCGACACCGAGAAGGCCGGTCGCTCTCGGGCGACCGGCCTTCGCGTGTCAGCGGGCGATGCGCCGAAGCTGACGAGTCAGCGCCCAACCGCCCAGCAACCCGACCGCGCCGCGAGCAGCGGCATACACGACAACCGTCCTGGGAGTGTCTGCGGGCACCAGGTCGTTCGGCACGATGGTGACCACCGCCTGGAACAGGCCCCAGGCGAACAGGGCGCCGGTGCCGGTGAAGGCGGCGAGCACCGGCACCCAGGCCTTGACCTGGGTACGGCCGGTCGCCAGCACCGCGTCCCGACGGTTCCCCCGATCAGGGTGAGCGGCACGAACAGCAGGATCTGACCGAGCAAGCCATAACCCACCCACATCGGGAAGGTGACCAGCGCCGCCGGAACTGTTCCTCGGCCTGGAAACAGTCAAGGCCTATGTGGCGTCCGCGCTGGCCGAACTCGGTGTGCGCGACCGGACGCAGGCGGTGGTGTTCGCCTACGAATCAGGGTTCGTCAGCCCGGGAGATCGTTGATCCGCTCCAGCCACGCTTCACCGGTGCCGTCGAAGGGCGGCCGGTGATCGCGGACCGCGCCGAAGACCTCGTCCGCCGTACGTCTGGTCGCGGCGACCAGCTCCGGCGGGTAGCTCAATGCGACTGTGTGCGCTTCGAATTCGTCCTCGTCGTCGATGAACACCTCGCCGGTGAAACGCTCGATCACGTCCAGGTCGATGTCGGCGAGAGTCGCCCGGAAACCTTCGCCGGTGCGCGTCCAACTGACCGGCGTGGTGATGTCGACGTAGGTGCGGGACCGCAGTTGTCCGGTCGGGTCGGGTGCGTTGTAGCAGGCGGCCCAGAGCGCCTGGTGGGGCAGGAGTCGCACCGTGTCGGTGCGTGCCGTGACGTCCACGCCGGGCCGTGCGAAGGCGGTGCCTGCGCGCATGCCCAACCAGGTCCCGATCTCGTCCACGCCGAGCAGAAAGTAGTGCTCCTGCCAGTGCTCACGACCGTCGTACTTACGGAAGTCGACGTGGACCGGCGTACCGACCGGCGTGTTGGCGTCTGGCTGATCGGTCGTCATGCGCGCCACGGTATCGGCAAGGCAACATCGGCGTTCGCGCCCGTCGGCGGCGCCGGGCTGGCAGGCTGAGGGGGTGCTTCGTACGTTCCGGCCACCCGCCACGCTTCGGTCCGAGGACCTGGACGCCGCGCTGCGCCTGGCCGCGACCGATCCGGTGGCCAACGTGTTCGTCGCCGCGCGCCTGGCCTCGGGTGGGGAGTACGCGGCCCAGAACGTGATCGCCATGGGCGGCGGCGGCGACGACCTGAGGTCGATGTGCTGGACGTCGGCCAACGTGGTGCCGATCAATCTCGACGAAGGCGAGCTGGACGCCTACGCCGGCAAACTGCGCCGCTACCGGCGACGCAGCAGTTCGGTCTTCGGGCTCGCGTCGCAGGTGCTGCCACTCTGGGACCGGCTCGAGAAACACTGGGGCACACCGCGTTCCGTGCGTGAGCAGCAGCCGCTGATGGCGCTGACCGCTGATGATCTCAACGTTGAGGTGGCCGCCGACCAGCGCGTCCGCCCGGCGACCATGAGCGAACTCGACCTGGTCGTTCCGGCTGCGGCGCACATGTTCACCAGCGAGATCGGTTACCCGCCGTTCTACGGCTCCGATCGCGAGTACCGACGGATGGTCGCCTCGCTGATCCGCCAAGGCCACACCTACGTGATCGTCGAGGGCAAACGCGTCGTCTTCAAGGCGGACGTCGGGTCGCTCGCGCTCGGCGTTGCGCAGATACAGGGCGTGTGGGTCACGCCCGAACTGCGCGGGCACGGCATGGCCGCACCGGCAATGAAAGCCGTGGTGGAACAGGTACTCGGCGAGCACGCGACGACGGCCTCGCTCTACGTGAACGACTTCAACACCTCAGCTGTCCGCACCTACGAACGCGTCGGCTTCCAGCATCGCGACACGTTCGCGACCGTCATCCTCTGACATGACTCGGACGCTCGGATGCCCCGGCGAGTGACGCGTGACTGGGTGCTCCGGCGTCGGCTGGCCACCCAACGGCTGTCCGGCGCAGAGCTTCGAACCGGTTCGGACGCGGTGCGCCTGCTGGTTTGCGTGCAGGCCCAGGACGCTCCACTGACAGCGCACTCACTGGCGATGCGGACGCGTTCGTCCACCTACGACGCCGTGCTGGACGAACAGCGCGCCGGAAGTTGGGTGCGTACGCACATCCTGCGACCGACCTGGCATTTCGTCGCACCCGAGGACCTGCGCTGGATCCAGGCCCTGACCGGGCCGAAGGTCGAGTCGAGTCTCGCCGCTCGCCACCGTGGACTCGGCCTGGACACACGGCGCCTGAGCCGAGCTTCGGAAGCACTCAGCAACCTGCTGGCCGGAGGGAATGCGCTGACCCGCAAAGAGATTCAGCAACACTTCGCACGGAATGGTTTACCAGCGTCCGGCGAACAGATCGGGCACCAACTGCTCGTCGCCGAGGTGCGTTCCGTCATCTGTTCGGGTCCGCCGCGTGGCACCGAACACACGTATCAACTGGTCGAGGACGTCGTCGCGCACGACAAGGAGCTCGATCCGGACGAAGCGGCCCGGCGCCTCGCACAGCGGTTCTATGCCGGACACGGGCCCGCGTCCGAGCGGGACCTGCAGCGTTGGAGCGGTCTGACCCTCACGCAGATCAGGGCGGCCATCGTCGACCTCGGTGAGCGGTTGGCTGCGGTCGAATGCGAGGGGGAGACGCTCCACTTCGACCCGTCGGTCAGTGCTCGCACCACGCGAGCTCAGGACGCCTACCTGTTGTCCACCTTCGACGAGGCGCAACTGACCTACCCCACAACGGGTTTTGTTCGGCGAGGTCCCGACGCGGACCGGACCAGGCAGGTGTCAGAAGCCGGCGGCGGGGTGGTGATCGCCGGACTCGACGATGTCGGCACCTTCAAGCGGAAGGTCGCGCCGAAACACGTGATCGTGTCGGTGACAGCCGATGTTCGGCTCTCATCGCAGGAGCGCACGGCCGTGCACGACGCAGCCGAACGACTGGCAGCCTTCCACCAGCGCGAACTCGAACTGCAATGGTCCTGAAATCGTGGGGGACGCCGGCCGGTACTGTCGGCGAATGAGCGAACTGTCCCGTGGAGCCCGCAGTATCGCGATCGCCTTCACCGCCTCGGGTGTGACCCATCTGGTGCGGCCGCAGGTCTTCGAGCCGATCGTGCCGCGCTTCTTGGGCAACCCGAGGACGCTCGTGCATCTGTCCGGTGTCGCGGAACTCACGTGTGCCGCAGCACTTGTCGTGCCTCGCACTCGGGCAGTCGGAGCTGTCGCGTCTGCGGCGTTGCTGGCGGCGGTCTTTCCCGCCAACGTGAAGATGGCAGCCGATGCTGTATCTGCGGCTCGTCGTCGTCCGAGTCCTACCCGGAACGCGCTGGCTGCCGCGACGATCGCGCGCCTGCCGCTGCAGTGGCCGATGATCCGCTGGGTGTGGTCAGAGCGGCACTAGCGAAGCCGAACCCCTGGGCCACCGGGTGATTCGCCGCGCCGGGCAACGGAAGGCGGGCGATCACCGCGGATCGAAGCCACCATGTCGACCACGCGTCGGGTGGCTCGGACGTCGTGGGCGCGGAACACGGTCGCGCCGAGCCAGGTGGCGACTGCAGTCGCCGCGAGAGTTCCCTCCAAGCGGTCATCAGCGGGAAGATCGAGCGTCTCGCCCACGAAGTCCTTGCGCGAAAGCGCCTGCAGCACAGGGAAACCAAGGGCGACAATCTCAGCAGTGGCACGCAGCACGGCCAACGAATGGTGGGTGGTCTTGCCGAAATCGAGCGTCGGATCGATCAGCACCCGTTCAGGTGCGACGCCTTCGGCGACCGCGCGTTCGGCGCCTTCACGCAAGGTGCGGACGACCGAAGTGACCACGGCAGCGTCCTCCTGCTCCCGTGAGACACCTTCGTCGGCGTACCGGATCGCGACGGGATCGGTGCGCGGCGGGAGACCACCGGTGTGCGAGACCACGTAACCGGCACCGAGTTCGGCTGCGACGCAAACGAGTTCGGGATCGTGTCCGGCCCACGTATCGTTGATCAGATCGACGTTCCCCGCGGCGGCGCGTGCGACGGATGATCGCCAGGTGTCGAGCGAGAGGACGAGATCGGGGTGTCGTTCGCGGGCAGCGCGCAGGAACGGTACGACGCGCTCGATCTCCTCGGCGTCATCCACCCAATCGCCGTCCTGGCCGGCACGCACCCCGCCCACATCCACGATGTCTGCGCCGGCAGCGACGGCGGCGTCCAGGGCGTGCAGGGCTGACTCGAGGCAGGAGTGCCGGTTGCCCGACCAGAACGAGTCCGACGTGCGGTTGACGATCGCCATCACCGCCGGGCGGGACGCGTCGAAGGTGTGGCCGCGCAGGCGCAAGGGGGCGGGGGAGTGGGAAGTCATCGCCGGATCAACCTACCCGGACACAGCGAACGCCCACCCGAAGACCGAGTGGGCGTTCGCTGGCACCGCTTCAGCCGTCCAGCAAGGCCTGTTGACCGAACATCTCGGCCGCCTGGCGGGCGGTCGGGGTGCCGGCGTCGAGGTCGCTGCCGGCCTCGACGAGCAGACGCACGATCTCGCGCTCGCCCTTGAACAACGCGCCGGCCACGACCGACTGGTCACGTCCGTTGCGCAGGTTCGGGTCGGCGCCCGCCGTCAACAACCGGCGGACGGTGTCGGAGTGACCGTGGTACGCCGCGAGCATCAGCAGGGTGTTGCCGTCGCCGTCGACGACGTCGATCGGCAGGCCGTGGTCGACGAACTCCAGGAGTTCGTCACCGCGTCCGGCACGCGCCAGGTCGAGCGCGAGCGCAACGACGCGCTCGCGATCTTCCGGCGTGAGTTCCCGCTGGCTCAGAGCAGGTCTCCGTCGAACTCCGGGCCGTACTCGAGGTCGTCGGTGCCGGCCTTCGGGGCCTCACCGGCGTTGAGCGCGTCGATCGCCGCGCGGACACCGTCACCGTAGGCCTGGTCGGCCTTGGTGCAGTTGCCGATGTGGCGCTCGATGGTCTCGGCCGAGGCACCGCTGATCGCACGGGCGGTGTTCTCGAACAGGCGCTGCTTCTGCGCGTCGGTGAAGCTGCGGAACAGCTGGCCCGGCTGGCTGAAGTAGTCGGCGTCGTCCTGGCGGAAGTCGAACCGGTCGGCGAGCGGGTCGATCTTCAGAGCCGGCTCGCGGAACTGCGGCTGCTCCTCCCACCGGCCGTAGCTGTTCGGGTTGATGCCCGGGGTCGGCTCGGCCGACAGGCGCATCGCACCGTCACGGTGGTAGGAGTTGACCTGCGGCGCACCCTTGGGGGAGTTGACCGGGATCTGGTGGTGGTTGACGCCGAGGCGGTAGCGCTGGGCGTCACCGTAGGAGAACAGACGTCCCTGCAGCATGCGGTCGGGCGAGAAGCCGATGCCGGGCACGACGTTGGCCGGGCTGAACGCGGCCTGCTCGACGTCGGTGTGGTAGTTCTCCGCGTTGCGGTTGAGCTCCCACTCGCCGACCTCGATCAGCGGGTAGTCGGCCTTCGGCCACACCTTGGTGAGGTCGAACGGGTGGTAGGGCACCTTCTCCGCGTCGGCCTCCGGCATGATCTGCACGAACAGCTTCCACTTGGGGAAGTCGCCCTGCTCGATCGCCTCGAACAGGTCGCGCTGGCTCGATTCGCGGTCGGCCGCGACGATCTCACCGGCGGCGGCGTCGGTGAGGTTCTTCAGGCCCTGCTGGCTGCGGTGGTGGAACTTCACCCAGAAGCGCTCACCCTCCTTGTTGTAGAAGGAGTAGGTGTGGCTGCCGAAGCCGTTCATGTGGCGGTAGCCGTCCGGGATGCCGCGGTCGGACATCACGATCGTCACCTGGTGCAGCGCCTCGGGCAGGTTGGTCCAGAAGTCCCAGTTGTTCTCGGCGTTGCGCATGTTGGTCTTCGGGTCGCGCTTGACCGCGTGGTTGAGGTCGGGGAACTTCAGCGCGTCGCGGAAGAAGAACACCGGGGTGTTGTTGCCGACGAGGTCCCAGTTGCCCTGGTCGGTGTAGAACTTCAGCGCGAAGCCGCGGATGTCGCGCTCGGCGTCGGCCGCGCCGCGCTCGCCGGCGACGGTCGAGAAACGGGCGAACATCTCGGTCTTCTTGCCGACCTCGGCGAAGATGCTCGCGCCGGTGTACTTGGTGATGTCGTTGGTCACGGTGAAGGTGCCGTAGGCGCCCGAACCCTTGGCGTGCATACGACGCTCCGGGATGACCTCACGGTCGAAGTGGGCGAGCTTCTCCAGGAACCACACGTCCTGCAGCAGCATCGGGCCGCGGGCGCCCGCGGTGAGGCTGTTCTGGTTCTCCCACACCGGTGCACCGGCGACGGTGGTCAACGGCTTGGTGTTACCGGCGTCCTGCCGGGGTCCTTCGACGGTCATTCCATCTCTCCTTCGTTGCGCAATCTTGTTGCGTCGGTGGATAGCTCGAACGGATCAGGGGTCAAGCGACTTGCACTCGGGGCACAGGCCCCAATAGGTCACCTCGGTCTCGTCGATGGCGAAACCGTGGTCGTCAGGGGCGTCCATGCACGGGCGGATGCCGGTGCCGCACTCGACGTCGGTGATCGTGCCGCAGCGGCGGCAGACCAGGTGGTGGTGGTTGTCGTGTGCCTGCAACTCGTAACGCGCACTCGATCCGGCCGGCTCGAACCGGCGGATGAGTGACGCGCTCTCCAGCGCGTGCAGGACGTCGTAGACGGCCTGTGTCGAGACCGTCCCGATCGCCGCGCGCACCTGTTGTGCGACGGCGTCCGCGCTGGCGTGCGGATGGTCGCGCAGCACCTCGAGCACGGTCACCCGCGGACGGGTGACGCGCAACTGCGCATCGCGCAGCAGCTCGGTCGGGGTGGTCATGACTCGAACCTTTCAAGTTTTCTGGAATGAGTCAAGAATAAGTCCCGAGGCGTGGACGGCGCGGCGGGCAAATTACCCTTCGAAGGGTGAGCACCGATGTCTTCCAGCGCAACCCGATCAACCAGCCGCGCCCGCTCGTCGGGCACAACGCCGTCCGAGGCGATGCCGGTCTCGTCGCCGCGGTGCGCGCCCAGGCGGGCGATCACGCCGACGCGCTACTCGATTCGCTCGACGAACTCGGCCTCGAGGCGGGGTCGGCCGAAACCCGCGAGCACGGGATGCTCGCCAACGAGCACCCGCCCGCGTTGCGCCCGGTCGACCGGTTCGGCACCCGCATCGACGAGGTGGAGTTCCACCCCAGCTGGCACCACATGATGAGTCGCGGCATCGCCCACGGTCTCGGCGCGACGCCGTGGGTGAGCGACGAGCCGCTGCCGCACCTGCGCCGCGCGGCCGGCTACATCGCCTGGACCCCGCTCGAGCCGGGCCACGGGTGCCCGATCACGATGACGTACGCCTCGGTGCCGGCGCTGCGCTCCGACGACGCGCTGGCCAAGGAATGGACCGACCTCCTGGCGTCGACCAGCTACGACTTCGGGCTGCGCGAACCGCACACCAAGCGCGGCCTGCTCGCCGGCATGGGCATGACCGAGAAGCAGGGCGGGTCCGACGTGCGCACCAACGTGACACGCGCCGACCGCCAGGACGACGGGTCGTACCGGCTCACCGGGCACAAGTGGTTCACCTCGGCGCCGATGAACGATCTCTTCCTCGTGCTCGCACAGGCACCCGACGGGTTGAGCTGCTTCGTCGTGCCCCGCATCTGCCCGGACGGCACCCGCAACCCGGTGCACATCGTCCGCCTGAAGGAGAAGCTCGGCAACCGGTCGAACGCGTCCAGCGAGTTGGAGTTCCACGGCGCGTATGCCCAGCGCCTGGGGGACGAAGGCAACGGCGTCCGGACGATCCTCGAGATGGTCGCGGCGACACGGCTCGACTGCGTGCTCGGTTCCGCGGCGTTGATGCGACGGGCGGTCGCGGAGGCGAGTTGGCACGTCTCCCAGCGGGCTGCCTTCGGAGCCACCCTCATCGACCAGCCGGCGATGACCAACGTGATCGCCGATCTCGCGCTGGAGTCGGAGGCCGCGACGCACCTGGCCCTGCGTCTGGCGCGCGCCGTCGAGCAGCCGCACGACGAGCACGAGATGGCGCTACGTCGCATGGCGCTACCGCTGGCGAAGTTCTGGGTCTGCAAGCGCACGCCGACCGTCACCGTCGAGGCGATGGAGTGCCTGGGCGGCAACGGCTACGCCGAAGAGTCGGGCATGCCGCTGCTCGTGCGGGAGTCGCCGCTGAACTCCATCTGGGAAGGCAGCGGCAACGTCAACGCACTGGATCTGCTGCGTGTGCTCGCGAAATCACCGGACGCGGTCGAGGCATGGCGGCGCGAAATGGCTTGTGTGGCAGGGGAGTACGAGGTGCTCGATCGCGCTGTCGACAGCGCGCTTTCTGATCTGCAGGCCGCGTCGTCCGATCTGGTCACCGCTCAGGGCCGTGCCCGTTCGCTCACCGCCCGGCTCGCCGTGCTCCTCCAGGCATCCCTGCTGGTGCAGCACTCCACCGGCGAGGTGGCGGACGCCTTCGTCGCCAGTCGCGTCGCGGGGGAGTGGGACGGCGTGTACGGCACCCTGCCGGCGTCCGCCGACGTCCGCTCGATCGCGCGACGAGCCCTCCCCGCCTGACCGATACTACGGATTCGGCAGAGGCGGGGGACGGATAGGCTGGTGGACGGCCCGAGAGCCACCACGAACAACACCCACGAACATCTGGAGATCCGCCCGTGGCACTGCGCATGTCGACCTTGTTCCTGCGAACCCTGCGCGAGGACCCGGCCGACGCCGAACTGCCGGGCCACAAGCTGCTGGTGCGCGCCGGCTACATCCGCCGCGCGGCCCCCGGCATCTACACCTGGCTGCCGCTGGGTCTGAAGGTGCGCGCCAAGGTCGAGGCGATCATCCGCGAGGAGATGGACGCGATCGGCGCCCAGGAGGTGCAGTTCCCCGCGCTCCTGCCGCGCGAGCCTTACGAGGCGTCGAACCGCTGGACCGAGTACGGCCCGAACCTGTTCCGCCTGAAGGACCGGCGCGACAACGACATGCTGCTGGGTCCGACGCACGAGGAGATGTTCTGCCTCACGGTCAAGGACATGTACTCCTCGTACAAGGACCTGCCGCTGTCGCTCTACCAGATCCAGAACAAGTACCGCGACGAAGCGCGTCCGCGGGCGGGCATCCTGCGTGGTCGTGAATTCATCATGAAGGACTCCTACTCCTTCGACATCAACGAAGCGGGCCTGCAGAAGTCCTACGACGCGCACCGCGACGCGTACACCAAGATTTTCAACCGGCTCGGCTTCGAGTACGTCATCGTGCACGCCGATGCCGGCGCGATGGGTGGCTCGGCGTCCGAGGAGTTCCTTGCGGTCAGCGACCTGGGCGAGGACACCTTCGTCCGGGACGACGCCGGCTACGCTGCGAACGTCGAGGCGGTCGAGGTGCCGCAGGCCCCGGCCGTCGAGGTCACCGCCGGTCCGGCCCACGTCGAGGACACCCCCGACACCCCGACCATCGAGACGCTCGTCGCCGCGCTCAACGCGAACCACCCCCGCGAGGACGGCCGGTCCTGGACCGCCGCTGACACCCTCAAGAACGTGCTGGTCATGCTCGCGCACCCGGACGGCACCCGCGAGCCGTTGGCTGTCGGGTTGCCCGGTGACCGGGAGGTCGACCCGAAGCGGCTGGAGACCAAGGTCGCCCCGGCCGAGATCGAGCCCTTCGAGGAGAGCGACTTCAAGCGCTACCCGATGCTGGCGAAGGGCTACATCGGTCCCGGGGTGCTCGGTGAGGAGAAGGCGAGCGGGATCCGTTACCTGCTCGACCCGAGTGTCGCCGAGGGTTCGGCGTGGGTGACCGGCGCCGACGAGCACGGCAAGCACGTGCTCGACCTGGTGTACGGCCGCGACTTCACCGCCGACGGCACTGTGCAGGCGGCTCAGCTGCGAGAAGGTGACCTCGGCCCGAACGGGCGTGCCCTCACCCTGGCCCGCGGCGTCGAGATGGGTCACATCTTCCAGTTGGGCACCAAGTACGCCGAGGCCCTCGGGCTGAAGGTGCTGGACGAGAACGGCAAGTTGGTCACCGTGACGATGGGGTCGTACGGGGTGGGTGTCACTCGCGCGGTCGGAATGATCGCCGAGGACAACTTGGACGACATCGGTCTGGTCTGGCCCCGCGAGGTCGCGCCGGCCGACGTCCATGTCGTCGCGACCGGCAAGGACGATGCCGTCTTCCTCAAGGCCGCCGAGATCGTGAACGAACTCGAAGCCCAGGGTCTGGAGGTGCTGTACGACGATCGCCTCAAGGTGTCGCCCGGTGTGAAGTTCAAGGACGCCGAACTCATCGGTGTGCCGACGATCCTGGTCTTGGGCAAGGGCTTGGCCGACGGAACGGTCGAACTCAAGGACCGTCGCAGTGGCGAGCGACGTGACGTGCCGGTCGAGGGCGCGGTCACCGAGGTGCTGCGCGAGGTCAAGGGCGAGGTCGCGGGCGCGTGATCCGCGCCGTCATCTTCGACTGGGGCGGCACGCTCACCCCGTGGCACGGCGACATCGACTACGAACGTGAGTGGCTCGGCTACGCGCAGGCGTGGGGTGTGCCCGACCCGCAGGAGATGGTCGGACGCATCGTGACCGCCGGACAGGCAGCGTGGGCGCGTGCCCGTGAGCAACATACGAGCGCGAGCGTCGAGAGCATCCTGCGGGACGCCGGCGTCGACCCCACCGACGCTCGGCACGAGGCCGGACTCGCCGCGCACCTGGCGTTCTGGGACGAGCACACCTACACCGACCCGTTGGTGCGTCCGATGTGGGAACGTCTGCGCGACATGGACATTCGCATCGGGGTGCTGTCGAACACCATCTGGTCGCGAGAGCACCACCGCGGCATCTTCGAACGCGACGGCGTGCTCGACCTGATCGACGGTGACGTCTACTCGTCCGAGATCCCGTGGGCCAAACCGCATCCGGACGCCTTCCGGGCAGCTGCGGACGCCGTAGGTGTCGCTCCCGAACACTGCGCGTACGTCGGTGACCGACCCTTCGAGGACGTGCACGGCAGCAAGCAGGTCGGGATGAAGGCGATCCTGGTGCCGCACAGCGATATCCCGAGGGAGCAGCAGGTGCCGGTCGAGGTCGAGCCGGACGCCGTCGTCCAGACCATCGACGAGGTCGCCGACCACGTCGAGCGGTGGCGTTGATGGACGACATCTCCACCACTGTCTTCATCCTGCTGGTCGTTGCAGCCCTCGCGGCCGGGTGGATCGACTCGGTCGTCGGCGGGGGAGGGCTCGTGCAACTGCCCGCGCTGCTGATCGCCTTCCCGCACGCTGCGCCGGTGCACCTGCTCGCCACCAACAAGATGGCCTCCATCGCCGGCACGACCGTCAGCAGTGTCACCTACTGGCGACGGGTCAGACCCGATCCGAAAACGGCTCTGGCACTGGCGATTCCTGCGTTCGCCGGATCGTTGATCGGTGCGCTGATCGCCTCGCACCTGCCGCGCAGTTCGTTCAACCCGATCATCCTGATCGCGCTCGTCGCAGTGATGATCTACACCGTGGCCAAGCCGGCGTTGGGTCAGACGACGATGCTTCGGCACACCGGCCGCAAGCACACCGTGCTCGCTGCCGGTGCCGGGTTCACGATCGGCATGTACGACGGCGCGCTCGGGCCGGGCACCGGCTCGTTCCTGGTGTTCGCGTTGGTCGGTCTGCTGGGATACGCCTTCCTGGAGGCGTCGGCGAAGGCGAAGATCGCCAACTTCGCCACGAACCTCGCCTCTCTGGTGATCTTCATCCCGCAGGGTGCCGGGTTCTGGAAGCTGGGCCTGGCGATGGCCGCAGCCAACATGACCGGTGGCTACCTCGGTGCGCGGACGGCAGTCGCGAAGGGCGCGAGGTTCGTCCGGTTGGTGTTCGTCGTCGTCGTGAGCGCGTTCATCCTCCGGATCGGCTACGACGTGCTGAGTCAGTTCGATCTGGTCTGAGCGGGCTCAGGAGCCGGTTCGCGCAGGATCTCGCCGAGTACCACGACGATCGCGAGCACGAACGTGATCACGTGAACAGCGGTGCACCACAGGCAGATCGCACCGATCCACATGAACTCGGCCCAGATGAGATAACCCACCATCAGCACGCCGACGGCCAGCGCGGCCAGCCGCGTCAGGTCGGCGGCACGCGGAGCACGACGCCAGACCTGCGGTAGGCACAACACGACCATCGCGACGAAGAAAAGCAGCCCCAGCAGTGACACCGGCAGGCCGAACAGCGACGACCACTTGCTCGTGGTGACCGTCTGGCAGTTGACCGTCGAGGATTCGGCGCAGAACAACGAATCAGAGCCGGTGTAGTGCTCGTAGGTCAGGTACGCCGAGATCAGCAACCCGAGCACGCTGAGTGCGAACGAGGTGGTCGGTACCCAGCCGGGCACCGACCCCCGCGTCGCGCGGACGTCGGTCACTTCACCTCGAGCTTCGCTGCGGCCGCCTTCACTCCCGCGGAGTTGCAGACGTTCGCCGGCTGCTGCCCGGTGAGCGTGCAGATCTGCGCCGAGTAGACATTTGCCGCGCCGACGGCTCCCTTGGAGATCGCGCTGTTCGGGTCGGCCATCTGCTCGGCGATCTCTGTATTGGTCATGCCCGGCAGGCTGCGTCCGTCCCAGGTCGCGCCCTGCGTGGTCGACTTGCCGCCTATCAGAACGAACGGGATGGATCCCCGGTCGTTGTACTTGCTCACCAGGGTCGAGTCGGCGTCCGACATCGTCTGCAGCGGTTCGCCCATCCGGTCCTTGGTCTCCCACCCCTTGAACGCGATGTACTTGCTGGTGTAGGTCGCGTCCTTGAAGGTGACAGTCTGGATGTTCGACATCGCACCCTCGTTCGGGCTGGACACAGCGCCGCCCAGACCGTCCCAGGTGCCGAAGCGCGACAGGGCCGACACCAGCGACCACCGCTCGACCGCACAGAACGGGCAGAACTCGGCACCGACGTACAGGACGCGTGGTTTGTCCCCGACCTTGTCCTGCGGACCGTCGGTCGCACTCGGGACGCCGGTCGCCGCGCCGAACCCGACCTTGTCGTAGGTGGCAGCCGGAATGGTGGTGAGCGTCTTGATGAACTGGGAGTTGCGGGCCTGCTGCTCGGCGGACTCGCTCTCCTTCTTCTTGTTGCCCTGCGACACGAACCACAAGATCGCCACGCCCAGCACCGCAATGGTCACGACACCGGCCACCAGGGCGAGCATCCTGCGTTGCTTGGCCTGCCTGGCTTCAAGTTCCTTGACCTCAGCGAGCCGCTCACGGCCGGTCTTGCCGGGGGTCGAGGGAATGCTCACGGTGTTCCTTCCGACGTGCGTTCGCTCGGGCGGACGTACGTCCCCCCTTGAGCCTCGTGGTCCGAGCCTAATCCGCCGTTCGTCGAACGGGAGAGCGGGACCTACGCAGCGTAGTAGGTCAGTCGGTCATCGCCTTGGCGATCGTGATCATCCGCGTCACCCACTCCTTGGAGTCCGACCCCCACAGGGCGTTCACGATCACCCGGACGAAGGTCCATGCGGCGGCGCGGTCCTCGTCCAGACCGGCCGCCTCGCAGACGACTCCCAGGCGCAGCCGAAGGTGTGACCGGACGTGGTGCGCGGCTGCCGTGACGTCGTCGCGGTTCCAGAGCACCGGCGCCACGGCGAATTCCCATTCGCCGGCGAGCGCCTTGGGGTCGATGGCCAGCCAAGAGGTCCGCCCCGCAGCAAGGACATTCATGAAGTGCAGGTCCTGGTGGATCAGCGAGGCGTCGACATCGTCGTGCTGCAGATCGCGCACCATGGATGCGGCCTGCTCGGTGAAGCGTCGTGGAACGGCTGCAGACCCGTTGCTGCACAACGTGATCCATTGACTGCTCAGGTCGCTGAGTGTGATGAGCTGTGGGAGAGCGGGCCGGTCCAGTCGACGCATCAGGTCGCCGATGACCTCGCATCCCTCGAGCACCGGGACGCTGGTGAGGTCGGTGGGGTCGAGGCGTTCCAACTGCATGGCCCATCGCCGCGGATCGGCGCGCAGCAGCCGCACCGCACCGTCGCCGTCCCAGGCCCGCAGCGCCAGATGTTCGGTAGACGCTTCGAGGTGGGGCCAAGTCACTTTGAGTACGGACTGTTCGCCGGCGCCCGCAACGGGAAGGACGAGTGCGCACTCACCGAACATCGGTTCGCCGTCCACCATCAGCTGCCAGTCGTCGAGCAGGCTGTCGAGCGTCGCGGGCAGGGTGCGCAACCAGGCATCGCCGCCGACGTACGGCTGCGGTTCACGTCCGGCGATCGAAGAAGCGAAGGCTTCCGGGATCAGACTCATTTCAGCCCGAGGAAGGTGGTCGGCGCCGTGCCCCAGGTCCAGGCTGCGGCCGCCAGGTCGCCCCACAGCTCCAGCGTGCGCCGTGCCCCGCCAGGGTCGCGCTCCTCACCGCTGACGCTCGCCGCCGCGACGACGCACGATCCCAGCAGGTGGGCCATCGTCGTCCGGGCGCGGGTCGGGTCGTCCGAGCCCGCGGGCAGCGCGTAACTCAGCTGCTCGGCGGGTGCTCGTGACCCTGCCTCGGAGCCCAGCCGCATCCGCTCGGCGTACAGGAAGGAAAGGAGACCGGCCAGATCGCCGCGCTGCTTCACCTGGGTCTTGGCGATGAGCACCTCGGCGGCGTAGGTGGCTGTGCGCACCGGTCCGAGTACCGTGGCGGCGGACGTGGCGGACAAGCCGGTGATCGCGGGCGAGTCGACCGCTGCGAGCAGACGCGCCCCCATGCGGTGCCCGGCAAGCACCGCCAGGAGTACCGGCCGGTGCTGCGCGCTCGCACGGATCACCGCGCCGAAGCGTCCGGGCTTGATCTCGTCTGCCTCCAGGACTCCGGCGGGGTGGACGGTGATCGTCGAACTGCTCGTGGTCGCCGAACCGGGGGAGGATGTGGGCGCGGGGCGGGTGGTCACCGGCGTGATCGTCGAACTGTTCGTGGTGGTGACACCGGTCGAGGAAGCGACGGGTGATGGTTCGACGGTGATCCCGGCAGACGCCGCGATGCGGGTGAGCTCGTCGGCCTGCTTGCTGTGCAGCGCAGCCAGACGACCGGTCCACGGGGCAGGTTCCTGACCGGACAGCGCGCGGCTGAGCACGCGCAGACGGGCGATGGTCTCCTGCATGACCGCGATGTCGGCGGGTGGGGTCGCCGTCGGTACTCCGGGGATCTGCGGGGCGTCGCGCTCGAGACGAACGCCGCACGCCGCCAAGGGAAGGGCAATGGTCGCGAGGAGTACGGAGCGCCGCGTGGCAAAGACGGTCCGCGAGTCGTCACCTGAGGCTGCGGGACCGGACATGCGCGCCAGTGTCGCACGGCTCGGCTGTGCGCAGTCGCATGCTCGCAGCCGGCGGCGTCTCGCCGTCCGAGATCCCGGCATGCATCATTTGAAGTTTGGGGTCGCCAAATGGGAAGTTATGGAACGTGACAGTCGTGACGACGAAGAACGAGGGGCAGTGGGCGCTCGATCAGCGCGAGCCGCTGAACCACAACGAGCAGTTCAAGGCGCAGGACGACGGCCTGAACGTGCGTCGCCGGATCGAGGAGGTCTACTCCAAGCAGGGGTTCGCCTCGATCCATCCCGACGATCTGCGTGGCCGGATGCGTTGGTGGGGGCTGTACACCCAGCGCCGCCAGGGGATCTCCGGCGGCCGGACGGCGTCGATGGAGCCGGAGGAACTCGACGACGAGTTCTTCATGCTTCGGATCCGCTGCGACGGCGGCGCGCTCAGCACCGAGCAGTTGCGGGTGATCGCGCAGATCTCGACCGAGTTCGGCCGGGATACGGCCGACATCACCGATCGACAGAACATCCAGTTGCACTGGGTGCGGGTCGAGGACGTCCCGGAGATCTGGCGGCGCCTCGAAGCCGTCGGGCTCTCGACCACCGAGGCGTGCGGCGACTGCCCGCGTGTGGTGCTCGGTTCGCCCGTGGCCGGTGTCAGCTCGGCAGAGGTGCTGGATGCAACGCCCGCGATCGACGAGATCAGCCGCCGGTACATCGGTGACCCGACCGTCAGCAACCTGCCGCGCAAGTTCAAGACCGCCATCTCGTGGCTGCCCGACACCGCGCCGGAGATCAACGATGTCTCGTTCGTCGGCGTCGTCCACCCCGAACTCGGTCCTGGCTTCGACCTCCTCGTCGGTGGCGGCCTGTCGACCAACCCCAAGTTGGCGGTCCGCCTCGGCGCCTTCGTCACCCTCGAACAGGTGCCGGACGTCTGGTACGGCGTCGTGCAGTTGTTCCGCGATTACGGCTACCGGCGTCTGCGTCACCGTGCTCGCATCAAGTTCCTGGTCTCCGACTGGGGACCGGAGAAGTTCCGTGACGTGCTGCAGCGGGAGTTTCTCGGATTCGACCTGCCGGACGGTCCGCCGGCGCCGGTCGACGAGACCCCGCTGGATCACATCGGCATCCACAAGCAGGTCGACGGCAACGCCTACATCGGCTTCGCGCCGGTTGTCGGACGCGTGTCCGGCACGATCCTGTCGCAGGTCGCCGACGCCGCCGAGCGGGCCGGCAGTGGACGCGTCCGGCTCACTCCGCACCAGAAACTCCTGGTGCTCGACGTGCCGCCTGAGCAGATCCAGCCGCTCGTGGCCGAGATGAAGACCGTCGGCCTGGAGGCGAATCCGTCGCGCTGGCGTCGTTCGACGATGGCGTGCACCGGTCTGGAGTTCTGCAAGCTGGCGATCGTCGACACCAAGCAGCGCGCGATCGACCTCGTCGCGGAACTGGATGCGCGCCTGGAGCACCTCGACCTCGACGTGCCGATCGCGATCCACCTCAACGGCTGTCCGAACTCGTGCGCCCGCATCCAGACCGCCGACATCGGTCTGAAGGGGCAGATCGTCACCACTGCCGACGGAGAACAGGTCGAGGGATTCCAGGTGCACCTCGGCGGGGGCCTCGGCCTCGACGCCGGGTTCGGCCGCAAGCTGCGCGCACACAAGGTGACCTCCGCCGAACTCGGCGACTACGTCGAGCGCCTTGCCACCAACTTCGCGCAGCAGCGCACCGACGGCGAGCGGTTCGCGGAGTGGGTCGGCCGGGCCGACGAGGAGCACCTGCGATGAGTGACCTCTCGGCGCTCGCAGAAACCGCGTCCCGCGAGCTTGCCGACGCCCCGGCGCAGGAGATCCTGCGCTGGGCGGGTGAGCGGTTCGGGGACGATCTGGTGGTCGCCGCTTCGATGCAGGACACCGTGCTGGTGCACCTCGCCTCGAAGGCCGTCCCCGGCATCCAGGTCGTCTTCCTCGACACCGGCTATCACTTCGCCGAGACGATCCAGACCCGCGACCGCGTCGCCCGCGAGTACGACGTCCGGCTGATCGATGCCAAGCCGCGCCAGACCGTCGCCGAGCAGGACGCCGAGTACAGCCCGCGGTTGCACGACAGCGACCCCGACCTGTGCTGCGCGTTACGAAAGACACATCCGCTCGACGAGGCGCTCGACGGGAAGGCCGCCTGGGCGACAGGTCTGCGGCGCGCGGAGTCGCCGTCGCGGGCCGGGACGCCGGTCGTCTCCTACGACGATCGCCGTGAGCTGCTCAAGCTCGCGCCGCTCGCCGCGTGGACCGACGCGGACGTGGAGCGGTACGTCGCCGAGCACGACGTGATCATGAATCCGCTTCTGTCCCAGGGCTTTCCGTCGATCGGCTGCGCGCCCTGCACGCGCAAGGTGCTTGCCGGCGAGGACGCCCGCGCCGGACGCTGGTCCGGCACCGGGAAGACCGAGTGCGGGATCCACACGTCGCAGGAGACGCTCCGGGCACGCTGACCGTGTGCCCGGACGAGTCGGGATCGAAGACGACCGGCTCGCCGGTCGGACAACCCCGCTTTCGATTGGTGCAGCGGCAGCCGTCCTGATTAGAGTGGTTAATCCCACTCGAGAACACAGGAGTCAGGCGATGAGCACCAGCCCGACGGATCGGCACCAGCAGATCCTTGCCGACCTGACCTGCGCGTTGGCCCCCCTGGGCGCACGCGTCGAGGACCTCACCGTCACCCCCGCCGGCAAGCGCCGCGTCGTCCGCGTGCTCGTCGACCGCGACCTGTCCGATCTCGACCTCGCCGACGACACCTCAGCCATCGAGCCGCTCGATCTCGACACCGTCGGTGAACTCACCCGCGTCATCAGCGACCGTCTCGACGAGACCGACGCGATGGGCGAACAGCCCTACGTACTCGAGGTCTCCTCGCCCGGAATCGACCGCCCGCTCACCGAGCCGCGGCACTACCGGCGCAACGTCGGCCGGCTGATCACGGTCGCCCGCACCGAGGGTGGCGAACTCACCGGACGCGTGATGCGCGCCGGTGCCGACGATTTCGACCTGTTGGTCCAACCCGCCAAGGGCGAACCTGCGCTGACGACGCTGGCCTACGCCGACACGACGAAGAGCAAGGTGAACGTGGAGTTCAACCGGGCCGAGGAAGGAGAGCTCTGATGGACATCGACATGGCTGCACTGCGCGCGCTCGAACGGGAGCGCGAGATCCCGATGGATGTCATCGTGCCTGCGATCGAGCAGGCGCTGCTCACCGCCTACCACCGCGTGGAGGGATCCCTGCGGCACGCCCGCGTCGAACTCGACCGCAAGAGCGGCCATGTCGTTGTGTGGGCCCGTGAGGACGGCGAGATCGACGACGAAGGCGTCCGCAGCGACCCCGGCCCGGAGTTCGACGACACCCCCGACAACTTCGGACGCGTCGCCGCGGCGACCGCCCGACAGGTCATCGTCCAGCGCATGCGTGACGTCGAGGACGAGGCGATCCTCGGCGACTTCAAGGGCCGCGAGGGCGACATCGTCGCCGGCATCATCCAACAGTCCAGTGACCCGCGCACCGTCCGTGTTGACTTCGGCACGGTCGAGGGATTCCTGCCGTCCGCCGAGCAGGTGCCGGGCGAGACCTACAAGCACGGTGAGCGGCTGCGCTGCTATGTCGTGAGCGTCAAGCGCGGACCGAAGGGCCCGCAGATCGGTCTGTCGCGCACCCACCCCAACCTGGTGCGCAAGCTGTTCGCGCTCGAGGTGCCCGAGATCGCCGACGGCACCGTGCAGATCGCGGCTCTTGCCCGCGAGGCCGGCCACCGCACCAAACTCGCGGTGCACTCCAAGACTCCCGGCGTGAACGCGAAGGGTGCCTGCATCGGCCCGATGGGCTCGCGGGTGCGGGCCGTCATGACCGAACTGCACGGCGAGAAGATCGACATCGTCGACTACTCCGAGGACCCGGCCGAGTTCGTTGCCGCTGCGCTGTCGCCCTCGCGGGTCTCCGCAGTGGAGATCACCGACCGGGCCGGCAAGGCTGCGCGCGTCATCGTGCCCGACTACCAGCTTTCGCTGGCGATCGGCAAGGAGGGTCAGAACGCCCGACTCGCGGCCAAACTGACCGGCTGGCGCATCGACATCCGTCCCGACACAGCGCCCGGTGGACCGGCTGTTGCGTCCGGCTCGCCGACCGCCGCGGGACCCGCCGGAAACGGCGGGGAGTGAACGCTGCGCTAGACTTGCTCGCGGACAGTTCGCCAGAACGTAGCCACAAACCTGCACACACCGGTCTCCGGACGTGTGTCGGTTGCCGGCAGCGGGACGAACGGTCCGAGTTGGTACACCTCGTCGCGATCGCCGATCGTGAGCGGCCGTCTCGGTGGCAGGTCATGGTCGACGAGCGAGGCCGGTTGCCCGGCAGGGGAGCCTGGTTGCATCCGCGAGTCGCATGTGTCGAACGGGCTTTGGCCCGTCAGGCACTCGGACGCGCGTTGCGAGTACCGGCGCAGGTGGACACCACACCCGTCCAGGAGTGGTGGGCCATGCACGACGCCGCTGCATCGACCGATGCCGCGGACAAGGAAGAGAACCGAAAGCGGGTTTGACGCTGATGAGCACCCGATGAGTACTCAGCGATGAGCAACACCCTCTGATTGACGGTTCGCTCGCGATTCTTTCGCGCTCGGACCGTCGCAATCCATAAAGGAGAAGCGTGGCAAAGGTCCGAGTTCACGAGCTCGCAAAAGAGCTCGGGATCGAGAGCAAAGAACTTCTTGCGTACCTGAAGGAGCAGGGGGAGTTCGTCAAGACGGCGAGCTCCACCATCGAGGCTCCGGTCGTCCGCAAGATCAAGGAGAACCCGCCGCCCTCGGCGGGTAAGGCTGAGGAGAAGGCCGACAAGCCGGCCGCGAAGTCGGCTGCGCCGAAGCCCGGCGCAAAGAGGGCTGCACCGTCCCCGTCCAGCACACCGAGCACCCCGTCGAGCACCCCGTCGAGCACCTCCGCTCGTCCGGGTCCGTCACCGGCCAAGCCCGCTGCAGAGCCGAAGGCTCCGCAGGCTCCGGCCGCGGCTGTCAAGCCCACAGTCGAGCCCGCAGCCGCGCCCGAGGTGAAGGCCGCCCCGAAGCCGGCGACCGAATCGGCACCCGCTGCCGAGTCCGCGCCGTCCGCGCCGTCCGCCGCCCCGGCGGCCCGCGAGACGTCGAACCGTCCGGGTCCGGCAGCACCGAAGCCCGGTGCTCGTCCGGCACCGGCCGCTCGTGAAGAGCGTCCGGCGCGTGACCAGGGTCGCGATCAAGGTCGCGATCAGGGTCGTGGTGACTCGCGCCCGGGTCGTCCCGGTGGAGCCGGCGCGTCCGGTGGTGGCCGCTCCGGCGCGCCGCGTCCGGGCAACAACCCGTTCAGTTCCAGCCAGGGCATGCGCTCGGGTCAGCCGGCGCGTCCGGGCAACAACCCGTTCGCTCCCAGCCAGGGCATGCCCCGTCCGGCCTCGGCTCGCGGCGCCGGTGGCGCAGCGGGTCCGCGTCCGGCAGGTCCGCGTCCCGGTGGCGCTCCCGCCGGTGGTGCCCCGCGCCCGGGTGGATCCCGTCCCAGCCCCGGCATGATGCCGGAGCGCTCCTCGATCGGTCGTCCCGGTGACCGTCCCGCCCGTGGTGGGGGCCCCGGTCGTCCCGGTGGCGGCCCCGGCGGTGCGCCCGGTCGTCCGGGCGGCGGCGGTTTCGCCGGTCGTCCCGGTGGCGGCGGTAACCGTCCCGGTGGTCGTGGTGGCACGCAGGGTGCGTTCGGACGAGGCGGCGGAAAGGTCCGCGGTCGCAAGTCCAAGCGCGCGAAGCGTCAGGAATTCGAGCAGATGCAGGCTCCGTCGATCGGTGGCGTCAGCGTTCCCCGTGGCGACGGCAAGACCGTCGTGCGGGTGCGTCGCGGTTCGTCGCTGACCGACTTCGCCGACCGCATCGACGCGAACCCCGCGTCGCTGGTGACCGTGCTGATCCACCTCGGTGAGATGGCCACGGCGACCCAGTCGCTCGACGAGGACACCTTCAAGCTGCTCGGTGCCGAGCTGGGCTACGACGTCCAGGTCGTCTCGCCGGAGGACGAGGAGAAGGAGCTGTTCGGCGCCTTCAACATCGACCTCGAGGCAGAGGCCGATGCCGAGTCCGACGAGGACCTGCAGGCCCGTCCGCCGGTCGTGACCGTCATGGGTCACGTCGACCACGGTAAGACGCGACTGCTGGACGCCATCCGTAACGCCGACGTCCAGGCGTCGGAGGCCGGTGGCATCACCCAGCACATCGGTGCCTACCAGGTGCACAAGGAGCACGAGGGCAACGACCGTCCGATCACCTTCATCGACACCCCGGGTCACGAGGCGTTCACCGCCATGCGTGCACGTGGTGCGAAGGTCACCGACGTCGCGATCCTCGTGGTCGCGGCCGACGACGGTGTCATGCCGCAGACGATCGAGGCCTTGAACCACGCACAGGCGGCCGATGTGCCGATCGTCGTCGCGGTCAACAAGATCGACGTCGACGGTGCGAACCCGGCCAAGGTGCGTCAGCAGCTGACCGAGTACAACCTGATCGCGGAGGAGTACGGCGGCGACACCATGTTCGTCGACGTGTCGGCTCGCCAGGGTCAGAACATCGACGAGCTGCTCGAGGCCGTCCTGCTCACCGCAGACGCCGCCCTCGACCTGCGCGCCAACCCGGACAAGGACGCTCGCGGCGTCGCGATCGAGGCCAACCTCGACCGTGGACGCGGTGCGATCGCCACCGTCCTGGTGCAGTCGGGCACGCTGCGTGTCGGTGACGCGATCGTCGCCGGAACGGCCCACGGCCGCGTCCGCGCGATGCTCGACGAGCACGGCAACAACGTGTACGAGGCGACCCCGTCCCGTCCGGTCCAGGTGACCGGTCTGGCCTCGGTGCCGCGTGCAGGTGACACGTTCATCGTGGCTCCGGACGACCGCACGGCTCGCCAGATCGCCGAGAAGCGTGAAGCTGCCGACCGTCAGGCCAGCCTGGCCAAGGCGCGCAAGCGGATCAGCCTGGAGGACCTCAACGAGCACCTCGCCGCCGGCAAGGTCGAGACCCTCAACCTCATCCTCAAGGGTGACGTGTCGGGTTCGGTCGAAGCGCTCGAGGACGCCCTCATGCAGATCGATGTGGGCGAAGAGGTCGACCTGCGCATCATCGACCGAGGCGTCGGCTCGATCACGATGAACAACATCAACCTCGCGGTGGCCTCCAACGCGGTGATCATCGGCTTCAACGTGCGAGCCGAGGGTCAGAACGCGGAGTACGCCGACAAGGAAGGTGTGGAGATCCGGTACTACTCGGTGATCTACAGCGCCATCGAGGAGATCGAGGCGGCCCTGAAGGGCATGCTCAAGCCGGAGTACGAAGAGGTCGAGCTCGGTACCGCGGAGATCCGCGAGATCTTCCGCTCGTCCAAGTTCGGCAACATCGCCGGCTCGATCGTCCGCTCGGGTGAGATCAAGCGCGGCACCAAGGCGCGCATCACCCGCAACGGCGTCGTCGTGGCCGAGAACGTCGAGATCGCCGGTCTGCGCCGGTTCAAGGACGACGTCACCGAGGTCCGTGAGGGCTTCGAGTGCGGTATCAACCTCGGGTCGTACAACGACCTGCAGTTGGGCGACCTCATCGCGACGTACGAGATGCGGGAGAAGCCGCGGGCCTGATCCCGCTGCTCTTCATGGAGCCCCCGGTGCGAGTTCGCTCGCACCGGGGGCTTCCTGCGTCCCTGATCGCGTCCTGGCAGGAACAGGGAGGGATTTTCCCGCGAGAAGGGAAAGTTCGCTGCCGGTGGACAAACGCCTCCCCGAAATGCCGGCGCCGTCCGCCCGGTAGCGTGACCGGTCGTGAGTGAGTACCTGGTGCTGGTCGCACCGTCGAGCAATCGTGTCTATGCGGACGCTGCCCCGCGCCTGGCCGCGGCCGAGATCGAGACCGTGCTGGCGGCCTTCGGATCGACTCCCGACGTCGCGCCGATCGACTTGGCGGGGGTCGATTACCTGACCATTTCCGCCTCCGGTGACGAGGTCGTGCCGGCTCTGTCGAATCTCTCGGCGACGTTCGCGCTGTTCGAGCGCGAGGGCGAGTTGCTGCGGCCGATTCCGTTGCAGCGCAGGCAGTTCTACCCCAGCGATCTGGTGACGATTCAGAAGTACCAGGGGAAGACCAACGAACAGTGGACGCGGTTGCTGCTCAACGTCACTGCGGCTGCGACCAAGCGTCCGAGCAAGTGGCTGGACGGCGGCCTGGACGTCATGGACCCGATGTGCGGACGCGGGACGACCCTCAACATCGCTCTGCTGGCGGGGTACAGCGTCACCGGCGTCGACGTCGACCGCAAGGACTACGACACCTACGCCGCGTTCCTGAAGACGTGGGTGCAGGCGCACCGGCTCAAACACACGATGGACCGGGGCGCGAGCACGACCGGCGGACGGGCCCGCGGTCGCGAGTTCACTCTCGAGGTGGCACCGACCAAGGACGCGTTCAAAACCGGAGACACGCAGACGGTGCGCTATCTGTCGACCGACACCACCGACCTCGGTGGCCTCGTCCGTGCGGCGAGCATCGACGTCATCGTCACCGACACCCCGTACGGCGTGCAGCACGGATCACACGGAGACCGTCTCTCGCGCCGTCCGCTCGAACTGCTCGACCGTGCGATGCCCGCATGGATCCGGACGCTGCGCACCGGAGGAACGGTCGGTCTGTCCTACAACCGACACGTGGCTCCTGCCGAGAACCTGGCGCTGATGTTGGAACAACACGGTCTCATCGTGGTCACCGACTGGCGGGACAGCCCTTTCCGCCACCGGGTCGACGCCTCCATCGACCGCGACCTCATCGTCGCTCGCAAGGAGTCCTGACAACACGGGCCACGCCCTCACGCCGGTCGAGTAGTGAGGCAGGGTTACCGACCGAGCCTCGACCGTGCTCACCTGTCTGCGCGGCATCCCGTCAGCCCGCCCGCGATCGAGACCACGTGAGGTCCCCGTGAGCGCAGCCAACTAAGTTGCCGCTCGGCGATGTTCACGCGGTCCCGATCGCGCAGATGCTCAGCGACCGACTCAGACGGTCGGCGTCCAGCTGGACTGCGCCGTCCCCGAGGGCGACGTTGTGGACGAGCCTGCCGAGGAGTCGCCCGACTGACCCTGCCCGGTCGGGGGAGCCGGACGCTCACCACGCGGGCCGCCCTTACCGGGGCCGCCGGTGCGTTCGGTGATCGTCTTGAGGTCCTTGCTCACCTCGTACATGACCCTGTCGCCGGACTTGGTGGCCAGCACGTCGTACGAGCCGTCCTCGTCCTGCAACACCTTCTCGATCGTCGCGCCTGGGTACTTCGCGGTCACCGCGTTCTTCACGCTGGTCGCGGCCGTGCCGGTCACCTCCGTGTGCTTGTGCATCCCGCGAGCGTCCTTGCCCGCACGCGGACCGCAATCCTGGGTCGCATCCTTCGTCGCGTCGTCACCGGAGCTCTTGTTCGAGTCAGCGGACGAGGAGCTCGACGAGCTCGGTGAACTGGTCGCGCTCGGCGAGGTGGTGTCGGCGAGCGAGGTCGCGGCCGCGCCCACGCCGAGACCTGCTGCCGCCGCGAGTCCGGCAGTCGCGAGGATCTTCATGGTTGCCATGTCATGCCTTCCTGAGTCGGAACCGACACCGTCCGGTGTCGTCCTGAAGCAGATTCGGGCCGGTGGCTGTCAGGAGGCTGTCGGGATGCCTTCGCAATGCTGGGACTTCGTCGCAGCACGCACCCGCCGACGACGATGGTCGACGTCGTTGGCGGTAGGTTTGCACGCATGGCTGACCCCGCACGCGCACGAAAGATCGCCGAACGCATCAAGTCCTTGGTGGCCGAGTACCTCGAGTTCCGGCTGAAGGACGAGCGCCTCGGATTCATCACCGTCACCGACGTCCGGGTCACCGGCGACCTGCAGCACGCATCGGTGTTCTACACCATCTTCGGGGACGAGAAGGCGCGTGCCGACACCGAGGCGGCGCTCGCCGACAACCGCGGCCGGATCCGCTCGCACGTCGGCAAGGGCCTCGGCATCCGGCTCACCCCGTCGCTGGAGTTCATCCCAGACGCGATTCCCGAAGGTGCAGCGAACATCGAGGCAGCTCTCGCCGCCGCGCGGGAACGCGACGCCGAACTGCAGCGCAATGCCGGTGCCCAGTACGCCGGCGACGCCGACCCGTACCGCAAGCCTGCGGCGGACGACGCCGGTGACGAGTGACCGACGAGTGACCGACGACGGACTCCTGCTGGTCGACAAGCCGGCCGGCTGGACCAGTCACGACGTCGTGGCCCGCACCCGTCGCCTCGCCGGCACCCGCCGGGTCGGGCATGCAGGCACGCTCGACCCGATGGCCACCGGACTGCTGGTGCTCGGTATCAATCGGGCGACCAAGTTGCTGACCTTCCTGGTCGGGTGCGACAAGACGTACACCGCGACGATCAGACTGGGTCAGTCGACGGTCACCGATGACGCCGAGGGCGACATCACCGCCACAGTTGCGACGGCGCAGCTCGACGCCGGTGCCGTCTCGGACGCGGTCGCACGGCTGACCGGGTCGATACAGCAGGTACCCAGTTCGGTGAGCGCGATCAAGGTCGACGGGAAGCGGGCGTACGCGAAGGTGCGCGGAGGCGACGAGGTGAAGCTCGCGGCTCGGCCGGTGACGGTGAGCACCTTCGAGATCAGGTCGAGCACCCCACGTCCGGAGATCGGGGCCGGAGCCCTTGACCTTGAAGTGGAGGTCGAGGTCTCGTCGGGCACCTACGTCCGTGCGCTCGCCCGGGATCTGGGCGATCTGCTCGGAGTCGGTGGGCACCTCACCGCGCTGCGCCGCACACGCGTCGGGCGGTACACGATCGACGGCGTACCGACGATGGACGAGCTCAACAAGGCCCATCACGCCGATGAACCGCTGAACATCCTGCCCATGGCGCAGGCGGCGCGCGAGCAGTTCCCGGTGCGCGAACTCGACGAGGCGCAGGCACGCGCGTTGCGATACGGACAGAAGCTCGCTTCGTCAGGACCGCGGGTCGACGTGGTGGCAGCCATCGGCCCGGACGAGGATCTCGTGGCGATCCTCGACCAGACCGGGGAGCGTGCTGTGTCGAAGGTGGTCTTCCCGGCCGGCTGAGGTCGGTGAGTCAGCGACGACGGAAGACGTTGACCTGTCCGGCGCTGCGGACCAGCGGGGTGTCGTACTGACCGACCAGTTCGAGCCCATGGCGGTCGAACATGTCGATGATGTCGGCGGACTTGACCGGGTCCAGGGCGCCCCAGTCGCCTGCCTGTGCTGCCTTCGGCTTGCCCTCTCGCGAGTTGAGCGACACGGCGTACGTGATGCCCTTGTCGCAGACCTGCCCGATGTAGTGGTCGACGACGGGCGGCTCCATCTCCTGGAAGGAGAAGGAGTTGACGAACACGTCGAACTGCGCGTCGAGGTCCTCGATGCGGAAGTTGGGCAACACGCCACATTCGGGCACGGAAATCGGACCGCGTGCGGCTGTCTGCGGGTCGTAGACGATGACCGAATCGGCGCCGAAGAGTTCGGTCAGGTAGTAGGAGGCCACGGTCAGCAGCGGCGGGATGTCGAGGTCGACGTACCGTGCTTGCGGATCGCGCGTGCGCACGATCTCGCCGAGAACGCCGAAACCGCCGCCGATCTCCAGGAAGCTGGTCGGTGGACGATCGACGTGCCGCGAAAGCGCCGCCAGCAGCAGCAGGTAGTTGGCGTACGCCCTGCCGAACTGGGCACTTCCTCCGGGGACACCCCCGAATGCCTGCCAAGGGGATCCGACCTTGCTCTCGCCGTGCCCGCCGATGTCGAACGGCCACCGGTGCTGGTCCCAGGCCATCATGGCCACGTCGAAGTCGCGCCGTGCCTCGAACCATCCGTTCAGTGAGTTGTAGAAGTATCCCTGGTTGGCGCGCGGGTTGACCTGCTTCGCGCTCTGCAGCGCTTTGGCCAACGTCGCCTCGGTCCAGCCGTCGCCGTACATCGGGTAGAACCAGATCGGGGCACTCGGCCACGATTTGAACTTCTCCAGACCGATCGTCTCCATCTCGGACAGCAGGCGATCCACGCCGGGTCCCCAGAAGTTCGTCGGACGATACGTCTCGTCCGTCGTGCGGAGTTCGTCGAGCGATCGGCGCGTCAGCTCGGCCCAGCCAGTCATCCCTACCTCCATCACCTGCGTCGACCGGTGTTCCGGGTCGTTCGAATAGTGGCACGAGGCGGAACGCCGTCGGATGAGCACGCGCACTACAGTTGCCGCCGTGCTTGTGATCACCCGCGTCGAGGACGTGCCGGCCGACCTCGGACCCACCGTCGTGACGATGGGCAACTTCGACGGCGTGCACCGCGGGCACCAAGCACTGCTGGAACGAGTCTGTGGCCTCGCCGGTGAACGAGACGCGACCCCGGTCGCAGTGACCTTCGATCCGCATCCGATCGCCGTCCTGCGTCCGGACGAGGCTCCCGAGGCATTGGCCGGGCTCGAGGCGCGGATGAGCCGCCTGGCCGACGCCGGTGTGGCCGCGACCTTGGTCCTGGAGTTCACCACCGAACTGGCTGCGATGACTCCCGAGGACTTCGTCCGTGCCGTCTTCGTCGAAGCACTGAATGTTCGGGTCGTGGTGTGCGGCAAGGACACTCGCTTCGGTGTGCGCAACTCCGGTGATGTCTCGACGCTGCGCGATCTGGGCGACGAGCACGGCTTCGAGGTCGTCGTGCTGGACGACGTGGGCACCGGGCGGCGCTACTCCTCGACGTGCGTCCGCGAAGCGCTGCGGGAGGGTGATGTCACCGCCGCCGCCGACATCCTCGGTCGCCCGCACACGGTGACCGGCATGGTCGTGCACGGTTTCGAACGTGGCCGTGAACTCGGCTTTCCCACGGCGAACCTCGCCCAGAACAGCACCGGCATGGTGCCCGCCGACGGCGTCTATGCCGGTTATCTGGTACGTCCGTCGCTGGCGCCGATCCACCCCGATCACCGCCTCCCCGCGGCGATCTCGGTCGGCACCAACCCGACCTTCGAGGGCACTCAGCGCACCGTGGAGGCATACGTGCTCGACCGCACCGACCTCGACCTTTACGACGAGGTCGTCACGGTGGAGTTCGTGCAGCGGTTGCGTGGCAACGTGAAATTCGAGGGCATCGAACCACTCATCGAGCAGATGACCCGCGACGTCGACGAGGCCCGCAGGCTCTGCCCGGCCCTGAGCGACTGACGACGGACCTCCCGATGACGACGCAGGGCGGTCTCGGCGCCGTCTGGCCGAAGACCGCCGACACGCGTCAGTTGTCCTGGACACGCAGCGACTGGGGTCTGCTGCTGTCCGCGGCAGCTCTCTGCGCGATCGGCGCGCTCCTGGTGTACTCCGCCACGCGGAACGTGGAAGGCGCCGGATCTCTGGTGCGGCATCTGTTCAACACCGTCGTCGGTGTCACCCTGGCGGTGGTGGTGATGCGAACCGACTTCCGGGCGATCCGCGCATTGGCGCCGTGGGTCTACCTGGGCGCGATCGTAGGTCTGGTGCTCGTACTGAGTCCGTTGGGTTCGACCATCAACGGGTCCCGGTCCTGGATCCAGGTGCCCGGCTTCTCGATCCAGCCCGCCGAACTGGCGAAAGTCGCCCTATGTGTGGGTCTGGCGATGATCCTGGCCGAGCGGGGAGAACGTGGCGCGCCGCCTCCGCGGCGCGATGTGTGGCTCGCCGGGGGAGTGGCCGCCCTGCCGATCCTGCTCGTGCTCGCCCAACCCGACCTCGGCTCGGCCCTGGTCCTGGTGATGCTCAGCGTCTGCGTACTCGCGGTGTCGGGGGCCTCGCGGTGGTGGCTGGCCACGATCTTCACCGCAATGGCGTGCGCGGCGGTGATCGCCGTGACCACGAACGTGCTCGACCCGTACCAACGAGCCCGCCTGACCGCGTTCGCGGATCCGGACGGCGACCCGACCGGCATCGGCTACCAGGTGCAGCAGGTGAAGATCGCGATCGGATCGGGCGGCTGGACCGGCGAAGGACTCTTCCAGGGACGCCAGACGCAGGGCGGTTTCATCCCCTTCCAGCAGACCGACTTCGTCTTCTCCGTGGCAGGCGAGGAACTCGGCTTCGTCGGCGCAGCGATCGTGATCGCGTTGCTGGGAACGATCCTGGTGCGCGGCGTCCTGATCGCCCGCCGCGCGCAGGACTCCTTCGGACGCCTGGTCGCGGTCGGTGTCGTCGGTTGGTTCCTGTTCCAGGTGCTGGAGAACATCGGGATGAACCTCGGGCTCATGCCCGTCACCGGACTTCCGCTGCCGTTCGTCTCCTACGGCGGGTCGAGCATGTTCGCCTGTTGGGTGGCGATCGGGCTGCTGGAGAACGTCCATCTGGTGAGCCTGCGGCGTCTGTATTGAGCAAGAGAGACCGGTTTGTTGCCGGGAACGCCTGACGATCTTGTGACCCATAAGTAACCTGGGTCACAAACTGGCGAGCCCCGCCCCCGACGCAGGAGAGAAAAACACCATGGCAATGATGAGCAACCAGGAAGAAAAGCCCGACTACGCGGTGATCAACAACGCCGCCCGTTCGGTCGGTGCGCTCTTCCTCGATCGCGTCTCGAAGACCCCGGATCGGGTCGCGTTCGAGTTCCCGGACGCCGACGAGAACTGGCACTCCCTGACCTGGGCGGAGGTCGCCGTCCGCTCACGCAACATCGCCGCCGGTCTGATCAGCCTCGGCGTCGAGATGGAGGACCGCGTCGCGATCGCCAGTGCGACCCGCGTGGAGTGGGCGATCACCGACCTCGGCGTGATGCTTGCCGGTGCGGCCACCACCACGATCTACCCGACCTCCACCGTCGACGACACGCTGTTCATCATCGCCGACTCGGGCAGCAAAGTCGTCTTCACCGAGGACGACGCGCACAACACGATGTTGCGTGAGGGCCGTGACGCGATCGATTCCGTCGTCAAGGTCGTCACCTTCGACGGTGAAGCGGACGGCGACTGGATCATCTCGTTGGCCGACCTGGAGAAGCTCGGCGCCGAGTACCTTGCCTCGCACGAGGGTGCGGTCGAGGAGCGGGTCGACAAGACCGAACCGGAGCACCTGTCCACCCTCATCTACACCTCCGGCACCACCGGCCGCCCGAAGGGTGTGCGGCTGCCGCACCGCGCGTGGACCTACGAAGCGGCGGCCGTCGATTCGTCCAATCTGTTGGGGCCGGACGACAAGGCCTTCCTGTGGCTGCCGCTGGCCCACGTCTTCGGCAAGGTGCTGCTGACCCTTCCGCTGCAGATCGGATTCACCACCGCCATCGACGGCCGGGTCGACAAGATCGTCGAGAACCTCCCGGTGGTGAAGCCGGTGTGGATGGGCGCTGCACCGCGCATCTTCGAGAAGGTCTACGGCCGTATCTCGATCATGATGCGCGAGGAGGGCGGCGCGAAGGCGAAGTTGTTCGACTGGCACTCGGCCAACGCGCTCAAGGTGTCCGATGCCAACTCCAAGGGCGAAAAGCTCGGAGCTGCCACGGCCGCCATGCACAAGATCGGTGACGCAATCATCGCCAAGAAGATCCGTCAGCGGTTCGGTGGCAACATCCGCTTCTTCATCTCCGGTTCGGCCGCACTCAACCAGGACGTGGCCAAGTGGTTCGACGGGATGGGCATCCCGATCCTGGAGGGTTACGGACTCACCGAGACCAGTGCCGCTACGTTCGTCAACCGTCCCTACGCCAACATCCCGGGCACCGTCGGCTGGCCGCTGCCCGGCACCGAGGTGAAGATCGCCGAGGACGGCGAGATCCTGGTGAAGGGACCCGGCGTGATGCAGGGTTACCGCGGCATGGACGACGTCACCAAGGAAGTGCTCACCGACGACGGGTGGTTCCACACCGGCGACATCGGCGAGCTCAACCCGACCGGTCACCTGCGGGTCACCGACCGCAAGAAGGACCTCTTCAAGACCTCCAACGGCAAGTACGTCGCACCCAGCCAGATCGAGGCGATCTTCAAGGGCATCTGCCCCTTCGCCTCGCAACTGGTCGTCGAGGGCGACGGTCGCAAATTCGTGTCGGCGCTCATCACGCTCGACGAGGACGCCATCAAGGAATGGGCGGACGCGCACGGTGGCGACTTGAAGGGCGCCGACTACCAGACCATCGTCACCTCCGACCAGGTGCGCGAGATGGTGCAGGGATATGTCGACGAGCTCAACAGCAAGCTCGCCCGCTGGGAGCAGATCAAGCGGTTCATCATCCTGCCGCGCGACCTGTCGATCGAGGAGGGCGAGATCACGCCGAGCCTCAAGCTCAAGCGGAAGGTCGTCGTCAAGAAGTACAAGGACGACCTGGACACGCTCTACCAGGACTGATCCGAGCAGACAACCGTTCACGAAGGCCCGCGCCTGCCGCGCGGGCCTTCGTGCATCACTGCGTATGTTCGACCAATGCCCGCCGCTCACCTACCCTGGAGTTCATGTCTGTGACCCCGCGTACCTCCGCTCCGGGTGAGTCCCTCTTCCACGATCTCGAGCCGCTGCTCGAGCGCGTCAGCAAGCCGATCCAGTACGTCGGCGGTGAGCTGAACAGCCAGACCAAGGACTGGAACTGCGGCGGCACCGGCCCGGACGGCCAGGAACTCACAGTTCGCTGGGCGCTGATGTACCCCGACGCGTACGAGGTCGGGCTGCCCAACCAGGGCGTGATGATCCTGTACGAAGTGCTCAACGAGCAGCCGAACGCTCTCGCCGAGCGCACGTACGCGATGTGGCCCGACATGGAAGCGCAGATGCGGGAGCACGGTCTGCCGCAGTTCACCGTCGACGGGCACCGCGCGGTGCGCGACTTCGACGTTTTCGGCCTGTCGTTCTCGACCGAGCTCGGTTACACCAACATGCTCACCGCGCTCGACCTGGCCGGTATCCCGCTGCACGCGGCCGACCGCGGCGACGACGACCCGATCGTGTTGGCCGGTGGTCACGCCGCGTTCAACCCTGAGCCGATCTCCGACTTCATCGACTGTGCGGTCGTCGGCGACGGCGAGGAAGCCGTCCTGGCGATCACCACCCACATCGCTGCGTGGAAGGCCGAGGGACGTCCGGGCGGACGCCGCGAACTGCTGCTGCGCCTGGCGCGCACCGGGGGCGTCTACGTGCCGGCGTTCTACGACGTCGACTACCTCCCCGACGGCCGGATCAAGCGCGTCGCGCCCTCACCGCAGGCGCCCGGCGTCCCGTGGCGCGTGTCGAAGCACACCGTCATGGAACTCGACGAGTGGCCGTATCCGAAGCAGCCGCTGGTGCCGCTGGCCGAGACGGTGCACGAACGCATGTCGGTGGAGATCTTTCGCGGCTGCACCCGCGGCTGCCGGTTCTGTCAGGCGGGGATGATCACCCGTCCGGTGCGCGAACGCTCGATCACCGGTATCGGCGAGATGGTCCAGAAGGGCCTGGCCGCTACGGGATTCGAGGAAGTCGGACTGCTCTCACTCAGCTCCGCCGACCACACCGAGATCGCCGACCTGACCAAGGGCCTGGCCGACCGGTACGAGGGCACCCAGACCGGACTGTCACTCCCGTCCACCCGGGTGGACGCCTTCAACATCGACCTGGCGAACGAACTGACCCGCAACGGTCGTCGCTCCGGCCTGACCTTCGCCCCGGAGGGCGGCTCGGAACGCATCCGCAAGGTGATCAACAAGATGGTCACCGAGGACGACCTCATCAACACCGTCGCCGCCGCCTACGGTGCCGGCTGGCGCCAGGTGAAGCTGTACTTCATGTGCGGTCTGCCGACCGAGACCGACGAGGACGTGCTGCAGATCGCCGAGCTCGCCAAGCGGGTCATCGAGACCGGCCGACAGGTGAGTGGCCGCAAGGACATCCGCTGCACCGTCTCCATCGGCGGGTTCGTGCCCAAGCCGCACACGCCGTTCCAGTGGTGCGCGCAACTGGGCGCCGAGGAGACCGACGCCCGTCTGCAGAAACTGCGTGACGCGATCCGCTCCGACAAGCGGTACGGCAGCTCGATCGGCATGCGCTACCACGACGGTCAGCCGGGCATCGTCGAAGGACTGCTCTCGCGCGGTGATCGTCGCATCGGACGCGTCATCGAGGCCGTCTGGCGGGACGGCGGACGCTTCGACGGGTGGAGCGAGCACTTCTCCTACGAGCGTTGGATGCGTTGTGCCGAGGAGGCTCTGGAGCCGTACGGCGTGGACGTCGCCTGGTACACCACGCGTGAACGCGGCGAGACCGAGGTGCTCGCGTGGGATCACCTGGATTCCGGCCTGGACAAGGAATGGCTCTGGGACGACTGGCAGGACGCCCTCGACGAGACCGAGGTCGACGACTGCCGCTGGACCCCGTGCTTCGACTGCGGTGTCTGCCCTCAGATGGGCACTGAGATCCAGATCGGTCCGACCGGCAAGAAGCTGCTGCCGCTGAGTGTCGTCTGATCGCCTGCACCGCAAGCGATTTCGGGTGACCCGTGGTTGTATCAGGCACGTGAGTTCCTGTGACCGGTGAAACTGTGCGCGACGTCCGGACCTGGCACCGCGGCCCGCTGGAGGGTCCGGTCGATCTCGCTGTCGGTGCTACGTCGAGGGCTCCGCCGGGACGCTGACCGCTCAGACCTGCAACTCGCCGACGGTCGAGTGCACGTTCTCGGCGTCCTTCTCGGTGAGCTGCTTGCGACCGGCGTGAATGGTCGGGCACACGGCGGCCGCGATGATGCAGAGGGCACCGGCGGCGTAGAACGCCAGGTCGTAGGTGCCGCGGTCGTCCCTGATCCAGCCGGCGGCGCTCGCGGTGACGGCTGCACCGAGTTGGTGGCTCGCGAACACCCAACCGAAGACGATCGGCGCACGTTCGCCGAAGTGTTGTCTGCACAGCGCCATGGTCGGCGGCACGGTCGCGACCCAGTCGAGGCCGTAGAACAGGATGAACGCAAACATGTTCAGCTGCACCGAATCGCTGAACAAGGTCGGCAACGCGAACAGCGACAACCCGCGTCCGGCGTAGTAGATGCCGAGCAGGAGTCTGGGGTCGAAGCGGTCGGTCAACCACCCGGACGCGATCGTGCCGACGATGTCGAAGACGCCGACCAGGGCCAGCAGTCCGGCGGCCGCCTGCTCGCCCATCCCGTGGTCCATCGCGGCCGGAATGAAGTGCGTCCCGACGAGTCCGTTGGTACTCGCTCCGCAGATCGCGAACGTGCCGGCCAGCAGCCAGAAGGCCCGGCTGTGCAAGGCCTGCCGAAGGGTCGTGACCGCGAGTTTCGCTGCGTTCTGCACCGGCACGGACGCCGGTGGGTCGCTTTCCGTGGCGCCGTACGCCCGGACGCCGAGGTCCTCGGGCCGGTTGCGTATGAACAGGACGACGAGAGGCACCGCGCACAGCGCAGCCACGCCGATCGTGGTGGATGCAGCGCGCCAGCCCTGGGTGGTGAGCAGCCATGCCATCACCGGCAGGAACGCCAGCTGGCCGGTGGCGTTCGCGGCGCTGAGAACACCCGACACCAACCCCCGCTGCTGCACGAACCAGCGTCCGGTGATCGTGGCGACCAGGGACATGGAGATCGACCCGGTGCCGAGGCCGATCAGCACGCCCCAGCAGGCGATGAGTTGCCACGGCTCGGTCATCCAGCGGGGCAGGATCGACCCGAGTCCGATGAGGATCAGCGCGACCACCATCACCGGTCGCACGCCGAATCGCTCCATGAGCGCGGCAGAGAACGGCGCGGTCAGACCGAAGAGGATCAGGTTGATCGAGACCGCGGTGCCCATCAGGCCCATCGGCCAGCCGAACTCGCCGTGCAGGGGGTGCATCAACACCCCTGGCGCAGCACGGAAGCCGGCCGAACCCATCATCGTCAGCAGCGTGACGAGGGCGATGATCCACGCCGGGTGGATCGCGAACCTGCGTGCTCTCACTGCGCCATGATGCACCTCGAACCCGACGGTGACGAGAGCGTTCCGCCATCCGTTCGGACGACTGTGGGCCGGGCGGCGTACGCTGATCCGCCATGGCCAAACGAGTACCCGAAGGTCCGCCTCCCGCACCGGTCGTGCAGAAGCTGCGGGTGCAGTACGCCAAGCGTGGACGGCTGCGGTTCACCTCCACCCGCGACTTCCAGCGGGCGCTCGAACGCGCAGTGCGCCGCGCTGAAATCCCGATCGCCTTCTCTGCCGGTTTCCACCCCCACCCGCGCATCAGTTACGCGAACGCGGCCGCGACGGGCACCGCGAGCGAGGCCGAGTACTTCGAACTCGCGTTGCAGCGCGAATGCGATCCCGAGCAGGTGCGGATCGCGCTCGACGAAGCCCTCCCGGAGGGTCTCGACGTCATCAAGGTCGCTCCGGCGCAGGGCGGTTCGCTGGCCGACAGTCTGCAGGCCAGTGACTGGCGGTTGCAGTTCGAAGGCACGGACGAGGCAGCGCTCGCCGCGGCGCTGGACGTGTTGCTCGCGCAGGAGCGCGTCGAGGTCACCCGGATGATGAAGTCCGGTCCGCGCACCTTCGACGTGCGCTCGGCGATCAAGAAGGCAACGGCACAGGGGAGCGTGCTGGAGATCTCGTTGGAGCACACGACGCCGAGTGTGCGGCCGGACGACGTCCTGTCTGCCCTGAAGCAGGTCTCCGGCATCGAGTTCGCGCGCTCGCCGCTGACCACCCGGTTGCGGCAGGGCACACCGCACGACGACGGTCTCATTGCCGACCCGCTCGCCTGAACGACCCGCCGCTTCCGCCCGCAACCCTTCCGGGTGAGCGGTGTGCGATACTCGGTAACGGTCACGCTGCCCACCACGCCGGCGTCGTGCCCCGCCGAGGTTCCGGCCGAACGGTGCGCCCCATCAGCGAGAGCGCGCCGGCCAGAGCACCCGACGGCATCGTCGCAGTGCCGCGCAACGCGCGAGCTGCCCCGATGTAACAGACGACTTCTCGTCGCCGCCCGGACTTCGGGACGGCGGCGGCAGACACCGCGACATGCGGAGTGTGCGGGATGCGAATCTCAGGGCGTGGGCGGCTCCGCGTGCTGATCCACAAAGGAGGGCCATGGGCCCCCAGCAGAACGAACCCGGCAGTCTTTTCTCGGCGCAGTCGGATGGCGATGCCACTGCCAAGTCCACCGATCAGGAGCGTCCGTCCGTACCGGCAGCACCGCCCAGCTTCGGGCTGATCTTCCAGACGCCAGACCTCGAGGTGCGGGTGCCGCGTCGCCGTGCCCAGGACGACGCCGATGACAACGAGGACGCGGGCGGCAACGACGCGCCGGTCGGCGGTTCGAACTCCGATTCGGACGACACCGACGATTCGAACGACGGCGGCGGACGTGGCCGTCGTCGCGGCGGACGCGGTCGGCGCACGCGCGGCCAGAACGACGACAACCACGCCGACGGCCAGAACGAGAGCCACGACCAGGGTCGTGACCGGAGTCAGGACGACCAGGAGTCCGACGCCGACTCCGAGCAGAAGTCCGAGGACAAGCCGAACCAGCGCTCGGGCCGCGGGCGGAACAACCGCAACAAGCGATCCGATCGCGGTGGCGATGGCGGTCAGGGCCCCGACGACAACACCGACGACTCCGACGACACGAATGATCTGGGTGACGGCGCGGACGACACGTCCGACGACGGCGGCCAGGACAACTCGGACGACAACTCCGACGATGCGAACAGCCGTAGGCGCACCCGTCGCCGTCGCCGCAGTGGTACCTCCGCCGACGGGGACGACCCGCCCGGCACGGTGACCAGGGTGCGCGAGCCGCGCAAGGAGCGCGACGAGGTCACCGCGATCAAGGGTTCGACCCGGCTGGAGGCCAAGAGGCAGCGCCGCCGGGAGGGCCGTGAGGCAGGTCGTCGGCGTACCTCGATCACCGAGGCCGAGTTCCTCGCCCGCCGCGAGAGCGTCGAGCGCGTCATGGTCGTGCGTGAGCGTGACGGTCGCACCCAGATCGGCGTCCTGGAGGACGGTGTCCTGGTCGAGCACTACGTCTCGCGTGAGACCCAGCAGTCCTCGATGGCCGGCAACGTCTACCTCGGCCGCGTCCAGAACGTGCTGCCGAGCATGGAAGCCGCGTTCGTCGACATCGGTCGCGGACGCAACGCGGTCCTGTACGCCGGCGAGGTCAACTGGGACGCCGCCGGCCTCGACAACCAGCCCAAGCGGATCGAGCATGCGCTCTCCTCGGGTGAGTCGGTGCTGGTGCAGGTGACCAAGGACCCGATCGGTCACAAAGGCGCCCGTCTGACCTCGCAGGTCTCGCTGCCGGGTCGGTTCCTGGTGTACGTGCCGGGCAACTCGATGACCGGTATCTCCCGCAAGCTGCCCGACAATGAGCGCGCCCGCCTGAAGAAGATCCTCAAGGAGGTCGTCCCGGCCGACGCGGGCGTCATCGTCCGCACCGCCGCGGAGGGCGCCAGCGAGGAGGACCTGCGCGCCGACGTCGAGCGTCTGCAGGCCACCTGGGAGCAGATCCAGAAGGCCAGCAAGAGCCAGAACGCACCGTCGCTGCTGCACGGTGAGCCCGACCTGACGCTGCGCGTGATCCGCGACGTCTTCAATGAGGACTTCAGCAAGTTGATCGTCGCCGGCGACACGTCCTGGGACGAGGTGTCGGACTACATCGGCACCGTCGCTCCCGACCTGGCCGAGCGCCTGGAGAAGTGGACCGGCGAGACCGATCTGTTCACCGTGCACCGCGTGGACGAGCAGCTGACCAAGGCGCTCGACCGCAAGGTCTGGCTCCCCTCGGGTGGCTCGCTGGTGATCGACCGCACCGAGGCGATGACGGTCGTCGACGTCAACACCGGCAAGTTCGTCGGCTCCGGCGGCAACCTGGAGGAGACGGTCACCCGTAACAACCTCGAGGCCGCCGAGGAGATCGTTCGACAGCTGCGCCTGCGCGACATCGGCGGAATCATCGTCGTCGACTTCATCGACATGGTGCTGGAGTCCAACCGCGACCTGGTCGTGCGCCGCCTCCTGGAATGCCTCGGACGTGACCGCACCAAGCACCAGGTCGCCGAGGTGACCTCGCTGGGTCTGGTCCAGATGACCCGCAAGCGCGTGGGCAGCGGACTGCTGGAGATCTTCTCCGAGAACTGTGTGCACTGCGACGGACGCGGTGTGATCGTGCACGACGCGCCCGTCGAGAAGTCCGGCGGCAACAACGCCGGGAACGGCAACAACGGCAACTCCGGCAGTGGAAACAACTCCGGCGGCAACAACGGCAACGGTGGCAACAGCCGGCGCAGCAAGCGCGGACGCAAGGAGGACGAGCCCGAGCAGCAGCCGAAGTCCTCCGGTCCGACGGCGGCCCAGATCGCCGCAGCGGCGCACGCCGCTGCAGCGAAGAAGGCCGAGGCCGCACAGGCCGCCGGTGACGACGCCGACGTCGAGCTCGACCTCGACGTGGACGCGCCGACCTCGCAGGTCGAGATGAGTGAGCGCGGCGTCGACGAGCGCCCGGTCGCTGACGTGACCGCGTCCGTCGTGGAAGCACCCGCGGCCCCGGTCGTCCAGGCGCCCGCAACGACCGAGCCGCCGGCGCGCAAGCGTCGCGGGTCCCGTCGCGCGGGTTCGCCCTCGGTTGCTCCGGCGAGTGCGCCCGAGCCGCAGGAGGTGCCGCAGACCGTGGTGGCCGCCGAGGCCCCCGATGCCGGTTCGCGCGAGATCGTCGCGGACGAGCCGGAGCAGACTCCTGCGGCGCCGGTGAAGCGGCGTCCGCGTCGTGCCCGGGTCGTTGCTCCGGCAGGCCCGCCCGCGAATTTGGAGCAGGACCCGACCGACCGGTAAAGTTGTCCCTCGGTGTGCCCACCGAGCCGACGTCCCTCACGGGGTAGCTGTTGGCCGGTCATACAGAGCGAGTACGCCAAGACGAAAGCGAGTTACGACGTGTACGCGATTGTTCGCGCGGGTGGACGCCAGGAGAAGGTCTCCGTCGGCGACGTCCTGATCATTGACAAGGTGGCCGTCAAGGCCGGCGAGTCCATCGACCTGGCCCCGCTGCTGCTGGTCGACGGCGACAAGGTGACCTCCGACGCCGCCAAGCTGGCGAAGGTCTCGGTCAAGGCCGAGGTCGTCGAGTCCGCCAAGGGCCCGAAGATCACCATCATGAAGTACAAGAACAAGACCGGTTACCGCAAGCGTCAGGGCCACCGTCAG
This sequence comes from Yimella lutea, assembly GCF_006715095.1. Classification (NCBI taxonomy): domain Bacteria; kingdom Bacillati; phylum Actinomycetota; class Actinomycetes; order Micrococcales; family Dermacoccaceae; genus Yimella; species Yimella lutea. The sequence goes on along the minus strand of NZ_VFMO01000001.1, from coordinate 2,785,645 downwards.
CCGCTGACCCGAGTCAAGGTCACCGCGATCGAGGCCTGAGCCTCGACTGCGACGAACAACGGATAGGTAGGCACAGACATGGCACACAAGAAGGGTGCGTCTTCGACCCGTAACGGTCGCGACTCCAACGCACAGCGGCTTGGCGTGAAGCGCTTCGGCGGTCAGGTCGTCGGCGCCGGCGAGATCATCGTCCGCCAGCGCGGTACCCACTTCCACCCCGGTGAGGGCGTCGGACGTGGCAAGGACGACACGCTGTTCGCGCTCGTCCCGGGCTCGGTCGAGTTCGGCAGCAAGCGTGGCCGCAAGACGGTCAACATCGTCCAGGTCGAGGCCTGATCAGGCTTCGTCTCCAAGACATTCGACAGGGTGGGTCCGAGATGATCGGACCCACCCTGTCGGTTTCATCCACAGGTTTTTTCTTGAACGGAAGGTTCAGCGATGGCGACCAACTTCGTCGACCGGGTGCTGCTGCACGTCAGCGCCGGTAAGGGCGGCCACGGCGTCGCATCGGTGAAACGCGAGAAGTTCAAGCCGCTCGGTGGCCCCGACGGCGGCAACGGCGGACGCGGCGGCGATGTCGTGCTCGAGGTCGACACCCAGGTGACGACGCTGCTGGAGTACCACCACACTCCCAACCGCAAAGCCACCAACGGCAAGCCCGGCGCCGGTGACGAGCGCAACGGTGCCGACGGCGAAGACCTCGTCCTGCGGGTGCCGGAGGGCACGGTCGTCAAGGACACCCGGGGCGAGATCCTCGCCGACCTGGTCGGTGACGGCGTCCGATTCATCGTGGCCCGCGGCGGACGCGGCGGGTTGGGCAACAAGGCGCTCTCCTCGCCGCGGCGCAAGGCCCCTGGTTTCGCGCTGCTGGGTGAGCCCGGTGACGAGTTCGACGTCGTGCTGGAGCTGAAAACGCTCGCCGACGTCGCGCTCATCGGTTTTCCCTCCGCGGGCAAGTCCTCACTGGTCTCGGTGATGTCGGCCGCGAAGCCGAAGATCGCCGACTATCCGTTCACCACGCTCGTCCCGAACCTCGGTGTGGTCACGGCAGGCTCCGAGCGCTACACGATCGCCGACGTCCCCGGACTTATCCCCGGCGCGAGCCAGGGCAAGGGCCTCGGTCTGGAGTTCCTGCGTCACGTGGAGCGCTGCTCGGTGCTGGTGCACGTGGTCGACTGCGCGACCCTCGAACCCGGCCGCGACCCGATGACCGACCTCGACGTCATCGAGCACGAGCTCTCGGAGTACGTGCCCGACGCGACCCTCGGCGGCAAGCCGTTGGCCGAGCGCACCCGCATCGTCGTGCTGAACAAGGCCGACGTGCCGGACGCACTCGAACTCGCCGAGTTCGTCAAGCCCGATCTCGAGGCCCGCGGCCTGGAGGTGCACATCGTCTCCGCCGTCGCGCACCGTGGGCTCAAGGAACTGTCGTTCTCACTCGCCAAGCACGTCGCACGGGCCCGCGCCGAGATCGAACGCGACACGGCACCGACACGAACCGTGTTGCGTCCCAAGGCAGTCGACGACTCCGGCTTCACGATCAAGAAGGAAGGCCCGGCCGACGAACCGGTCTTCCGCGTCGTCGGCGAGCGCCCCACCCGCTGGGTGCGCCAGACCGACTTCGCCAACGACGAGGCTGTCGGCTACCTGGCCGACCGCCTGGCCCGCCTCGGCGTCGAGGAAGCACTGTTCAAGGCCGGCGCCGTGCCCGGCTCGACCGTCGTCATCGGTCCGGCCGACAACGCGGTGGTCTTCGACTGGGAGCCCACGCTGCAGGCCGGAGCCGAGTTGCTCGGTGCCCGTGGCACGGACCTGCGCCTGGACGAAGGTGCGTCGCGTCCCACCCGGTCGGAGAAGCGGGAGGACTTCCACGCGCGCAAGGACGCCCAGCGCGAAGCGCGTGAGGAGCTGTGGACCGAGCGTGACGCCGGCGTCTGGACCGACGACGAGTGAACCGCAACGCAGTGTGGGTCGCTGCCGTCGCAGCGTTCCTCAGTGAGATCGCGCTGTTCGTCGGTGCCGGATATGCCGCCGCCAGGATCGCGCCGGGTGCCTGGGCCATTCCTGCTGTCATCCTCGTGGTCGTGCTCCTCGGCCTGACCTGGAATCGCTGGATGTCACCGAACGCGGACCACCGGCTGCGTCCGGGCCATCGAATGCTGTTGGGCTGCGCACTGTTTCTCGGTGTCGCTGCCGTGCTCTCGGCGGCCGGGGTGTGGTGGGGACCGGTGCTCGGCCTCGCCGGATGCGCCGCGACCGTGGTCGCCCAACCCGTGACCGAACAACTGCACGTATCCTCGCGGTCGTGACCTCCGACCTGCGCGCCGCCGTCCGGACGGCGAACCGGCTGGTCGTGAAGATCGGCTCGAGTTCGCTGACCCGGCCCGGGGGAGGCCTGGATCCGGACGCCGTCACCGCGCTGTCCGATGTCCTTGCCGCGCGCCGGATCGAGGGCACCGATGTCGTCCTGGTGTCCTCGGGCGCGATCGCGGCCGGTCTCGCGCCATTGAAGTTGGCCCGTCGTCCGCGTGACCTGGCCACCCAGCAGGCTGCTGCCAGTGTCGGTCAGGGTGCACTGATGGCCGCCTACACCGCGGCCTTCGCCCGCCACGACCTCGTGGTCGGCCAGGTGCTGCTGACCAGTGACGACGTGACCCGCCGGGGTCACTACACGAACGCCAAACGCACCCTCGATCGCTTGTTCGCGATGGGCGCGGTACCGGTTGTCAACGAGAACGACACGATCGCCACCCACGAGATCCGGTTCGGTGACAACGACCGGCTCGCGGCATTGGTCGCGCACTTGATCAGCGCGAACGCGCTCGTGCTGCTGTCCGACGTCGACGCGCTGTACGACGGACCTCCCTCGCGCCCCGGCACCTCGCGTATCGAGACGGTGCTGGACGAGTCCGAACTCGACGGCATCGACGTCGGGGGTTCCGGTTCGTCGGTCGGCACCGGTGGGATGGTGACCAAGGTCGAGGCAGCCCGGATCGCCACCGGCGCCGGGGTGACCACCGTCCTGACGAGTGCCTCCCAGGCCGCGGCAGCGATCGCGGGGCAGGACGTCGGCACCGTGTTCGCACCTCAGCCGCGCGTCCGCCGGGCTCGGCATCTCTGGCTGGCCCACGCCACCACCTCCCGCGGGCGCCTGATGCTCGACGACGGCGCCGTCGCTGCTGTTGTGCAGCGCGGAAAGTCGTTGCTACCTGCCGGGATTCGCTCGGTGAGCGGCAAGTTCGCCGCCGGCGACCCGGTCGATCTGTGCGCCCTCGACGGCACCGTCGTCGCGCGCGGCCTGGTCAACTACGACGCCCACGAACTGCCGGAGTTGCTCGGCCGCGGCACCAAGGAACTGGCTGCCGCGTTGGGGCCGGAGTACGAACGAGAAGTGATCCACCGCGACGACCTGGTCGTGCTGCGAAAGGGAACCCGATGAGCCAGCCGTCCGAACCCGGATCGGGCTCGCACGAAGAACCCACCGCGGCCGAGCAGGCAGCGGCGGACGCGGAGAAGAATCCGCCCACCAAGGAGTGGTGGGACGACCCCAACCTGCCCTGGCAGGGCAAGCCGAGCAAGCAGGACAAACAGTGCTGGGCCGCGATCGCGCTGCTCGGCCTCTACGGCATCATCCTGCTGCCGCTGCGTCCGATCCTGCTCGGACTCGACTCCTACGTGCTCGCGTTCGTCACCGGATCGAACATCGCCATGGCCGACATCGGCGCCAAGCTCGCGACTGGCGACGAGCCCTGGTGGTGGGTGGCGCTGCTCGCAGCAGCCCTGACCTCGGTGAAGTTCGACTGGATCTTCTGGTGGGCCGGCAAACTCTGGGGTCACGACATCATCCGGGTCATGTCCGGACGCTCGAAGTGGGCAGCTCGCACCGGTGCCGCCGCCGAGCGGCTGGCACGCAAGTACGGCGCACCCGCGATCTTCCTGTCCTGGTTCATCCCGTTCCTGCCCGGCGCGATCGTCGCGGCGTTCGTCGGTGACGTCGGAATGAAGCTGCGTAAGTACATGCTGATCGACTTCATCGGCGCGCTCTGTTACCGCGCTGTGTGGATGTATCTCGGGTTCAACATCGGTGAACCCGCGAAGGACCTGGTGAAGGTGATCGCGAAGTACGCCAATTGGTTCGCTGTCGCGATGCTGATCTTCATCTTCGTCAGCACCTTCCTGCGCACCCGTCGCCAGCAGCGCGAGGCTGCGTCCTGACCGTGCGCGCCCTGGTCACCGGTGCGCTCGGCAGGCATGTCGTCCGCGCGCTCGCCGTGCGTGGTGACGACGTCGTAGCCACCGTGCATCGCGCACCGGTCGGTCTGAATCGCCCCTGACCGCCGGTTGAGCCATGCGCCCTACCGAGGTTTGTACTGAGTTGTCGCTTCACCGCTGGTTGAGCCATGCGCCCGACGAAGGAGGGCGCATGCGCCGAAACCCGGTGACCGTGAACGGCTACCCGACCGCACGGGCTGAGTTCATGAGGCGTCGTGCACGGAGTCGGGGTAGGTGATGTAGGTGCGGCCGGTGCGTGAGGTCCAGGTACAGACTCCGTCGTCGCTCATGTGGTAGTCCCAGTGCTTCTTGGTCTTGGCGTCGTGGTGGTGGCGGCAGAGTGCGGCGAGGTTGTGCCCGTGAGTCGGTCCTTGGGGCCATTCGACGACATGATCGATGTCGCACCTGATGGCGGTCCTGGTGCACATGGGGAACCGGCAGGTTTTGTCGCGTTGTTGCACGAACTCCCTCATCCGCGGCGTGGGCTCGTACGCGGTTGTCGAGGTTTCGCAGGTGACTCCGGTGTCGGCGTCGACCAGTGCCCGGGTCAGGCGGCATCCGAACTGCTCGATCAACGCGTCGAGCACCTCGGGCCGGATGAACCCGATCCCGGCGATCCGTGCCCACCCGGTGGTGTAGCAGTGGTCCGATTTCCTTGCTGTTGAGCCGGACTCAGGACCGGAAGCACCGGAAGCACCGGAAGCGCTGGGGGTGTTGGTGGGCTGGTCGGTGGTGTTCGGGCCGCGTGGGGACGTGGCGGACTGTCCGGGTGGTGGTGATCCGTCGTCCGGGGACGCCTCGGGCTCGTGTTCCGCGTCGTCGGTGGCACGTTTGGCCGCTGTTGCAGCCTGTTGCTCTTCACGAACGACGGGGATCTGGATGACGACCTGGTAGGTCACGTCAGCACCTTGTGTGACGAGGTCGTGCAACGTGCCGAGGCGCAGTTGCCCGAGCGTCGGCTTCGCATCTGTGGCCGGGTCATCGGCCGTTGGTGGGTTCTTCGCGCGTTGATCAGCGAGTTGGTCGACGGCTCCGTAGATGCGGGCGATCTGGTCGGCGGGACCGACGGCGCACAACTCGGCCATGCCCGGGATGTCGGAGGGGCGCACCCAGACACCGGTGGCTTCTTTGGCGTCCTTCTGGCGGGTCTTCTTCGCGGCTTCTTCCTCCCACTGGGTCACCAGTGCCCGTGCCGCGGTCTTCACCTTCAGGTAACCCCAGCTGTCGAAGCCTTTGGTGTCGAGTAGGTGCTGCTCGACCCGGCGGGATGTCTCGGGTGAGGCGTTCACCAGCTCGGACGCGACCAGCGACACTTTCCAGAACGGGATCGAACCCTCGACCGCAGCCGCCAACAACCCGGGGGTCTTGGTGCACGCATCGATCGAGTTCGACATCTTGGCGGAGGCGGTGCGGGGCGCCATCTGACACGCGGCGGACAGGTCGGTGTCGGCGAACGGCGCCTGATGACCGAGCGGGTGTTCGACCTTGGCGGTGACCCCGGTGTCGGAGTCGAAGAGTTCTTCGTCGATCGCGGCGTACCGAGCCATGGCCATGGCTTGGACGGCTTGGGAGATCGATGCCAACTGCGTGGAACCGGTCACTGCTTTCTCGAGCATGCGATGGTCATCGACGTCGACGGGTCGGGCGGTGGCGATGGACCCGGTGTTGTGGACGGCGTCTGCGTGCAGTCCGTGGAACGCGACCTGCGACATCTGAACCGCGAACTCCAGGACCTCCGCGGGTGAACCCAAAGCGTTCAGAAGCTGGTTCAACAAGCGCTGTTTCGGGTCCGAAAGTGATTGCAGCAGAACGAATTCGACCGGTGAGACCGGTTCGTAGAACTCGTAACTGGTGCCCATGAGAAGACTCTAGGCGGGACCACCGACAACCTCCGTCGGTGAGCCGACGGCATGGTCGCGCAGGTTTGATTTGTGTCTCGACACACTACTCGGACGGCAGGATCTCCGGTCGCAACAGGCGCCGTGCGTTGAGGACGACGAGCTACTGGCTGTGGCCATGGCGTTCGCGGCGACTCCTGCACGTCCCGCATCCAGGGCTGTCGCCGACAAGGTCGCCCGTGAAGTGCGAAATCGACACCATAGGGACAGTTACGACTTCCGCGAGGCGGCCGCGAGTGCGGTGCTCAAACTCCTTGCTGGTGGTGCCGACGAAGAAATTCCGTACTGGGCCTACGACCACACCGGGTCGGTACTGGGCCCGCATCTGGACAACGCCGACGGTTGTGGCAGCCTCGGATCTACGCTTGATCCATGAGCGCCGCCGTGTCCCAAACCGCCGTCAGCTCCACCGAGCGCGTCCAGGCTGCCGGCCTGCGTGCACGAACGGCGAGCAAGCGGCTGGCCCTGCTCAGCCGCGCCGAGAAGGACACAGTTCTGGTCGCACTGGCCGACGCGCTGCGGGCGGCGGTGCACCGGATCGTCAACGCCAATGCAGAGGACATCGAACGCGGCCGCATCGGCGGAATGACCGAGAGCCTTCAGGACCGTCTCCGGCTCACTCCCGAACGGGTCGCGTCCATCGCTCAGGCACTCCAGGACGTTGCCTCGTTGCCCGACCCGATCGGTGAGGTCGTGCGCGGCTCCACCTTGGCGAATGGCTTGCAGATCAAGCAGATTCGCGTGCCGATGGGTGTCGTCGGAATGGTCTACGAGGCCCGTCCGAATGTCACCGTCGACGCTGCCGGACTCGGTCTGAAGAGCGGCAACGCGATGATCCTGCGCGGTGGGTCGGCCGCTGCGTCCAGCAACGCGGTCATTGTCGAGGTGCTCCGTGTGGCTCTCGAAGCGCACGGGCTGCCTGCCGACTCGGTGCAACTGCTCGACGGTGGCCACGAGGACGTCGACGCACTCATCACCGCCCGCGGTCTGGTCGATCTGGTGATCCCGCGCGGGGGAGCGGCACTGATCCAGCGCGTCGTGCTCGGCGCGACCGTGCCCGTGATCGAGACCGGCATCGGCAACGTCCACGTCTACATCGACTCCGCTGCCGACCCCGAGACGGCGCGCGCGATCACGTTCAACGCCAAGACCCATCGTCCGAGCGTCTGCAATGCGGCCGAAACGCTGCTGGTGCACCGCGACATCGCTGCGACCTTCCTGCCGGACGCCCTGAAGCAACTCGCGGACGCCGGCGTCAAGCTTTACCTCGACGACGATTCGCGCGCCATTGCAGGCGATGTGCCGAACGAACCGGTCACCGACGAACTGTTCGGCACCGAGTTCCACGGCCTGGAGATGAGCGTCGGTGTCGTCGACTCACTCGAGGCCGCGATCGATCACATCGACCGATTCGGCACCCAACACACCGAGGTGATCGTCACCGAGAACCGCGCGGCCTCACGCGAGTTCGTCGCCCGCGTCGATGCGGCTGTCGTGATGGTGAACGCGTCCTCGAGGTTCACCGACGGGGGAGAGTTCGGGTTCGGCGCCGAGATCGGGATCTCCACCCAGAAGCTGCACGCACGTGGCCCGATGGCGCTGCCGGAACTCACCAGCACCAAGTGGGTTGTCGAGGGCGACGGACAGATCCGGGTCTGAGCCGCAGCCTCCGGAGAGGCACGCCTGCCGCCCTCGACACCAGACGGTAAGGTGGCCGTCATGACGTCGCGTGTCCTGACCATCGTCGCCGAAGGCGATGTGCCCCCGCTGCACCACAACGAACTGCCGATGCCGCACCTGATGTACGGGCTGATCGCGCTGGCGGTGTTCGCTCTGATGTTCGGCATCCTGTGGTCGTTCCGCAACACCTCGCCCAAGCTCGGCGAGCAGGTGCCGCACGACAACCCGAAGGTCACCAACCGCGACGAACGGTCGGATCACTGACCATCCGCCTGGGGGTCATGGGCGGCACCTTCGACCCCATCCACCACGGCCACCTGGTCGCGGCCAGCGAGGTGCAGGCGACGCTCGATCTCGACGAGGTCGTGTTCGTCCCCACCGGGCAGCCGTGGCAGAAGGAAGGCCGCGACGTCGCTCCGGCCGAGCACCGTTACTTGATGACGGTCATCGCCACGGCGTCCAACCCGCGCTTCACGGTGAGCCGCGTCGACATCGATCGGCCCGGACCGACCTACACCCTCGACACCCTGCGCGATCTGAAGACCCAGCGTCCGGACGCCGAACTCTTCTTCATCACCGGTGCCGACGCCCTGTCGCAGATCCTTTCCTGGAAGGGCGTCCAGGATCTCTGGGACCTCGCGCACTTCATCGGAGTCACCCGGCCCGGACACGAACTGTCCGACAAGGGGCTGCCCAAGGACAAGGTGACGCTCAAGGAGATCCCGGCGATGGCCATCAGCTCCACGGACTGCCGCGACCGGGTCCGCGACGACAAACCGGTCTGGTACCTCGTCCCTGACGGCGTCGTCCAGTACATCAACAAATATCAGCTCTACCTGCCCGGCGGCGGAGAGTTGCAGGAGGAACAGTGACCGCCACCCCCGAGGCGATCGATCTCGCCAAGGCTGCAGCAGCCGCTGCCGACGAACTCAAGGCGACCACGATCGTCGCGCTCGACGTCAGCGAGCATCTCGCGCTGACCGACGTCTTCCTCATCGCCTCCGCCGACAACGAACGACAGGTGGACGCCATCGTCGGCGCGATCGAGGACGCCCTGCTCGAGCGCAAGGTGAAGCCGGTGCGCCGCGAAGGCCGCGGCGGCGGACGCTGGGTGCTGATCGACTTCGGCGACATCGTCGTCCACGTGCAGCACGACGACGAGCGTGAGTTCTACCAACTCGAGCGACTGTGGCGTGACTGCCCCACGATCGACCTCGAACTACCGAGCGGCGCCGACGAAACGGACGCGGCCACGACCGACGCCGAATGATCGCGGCGATCCCGGGACCGTCCGAGCGGCTTATGCTCAGCAAGAACCCGAAGCGTTTGATCGTGCTGCGTCACGGCCAGACCACCCACAACGCAGGCGGCATCTGGCAAGGCCAGCTCGACACCGAACTCTCCGAGGTCGGCCTTCAGCAGGCCGCAGCGGCAGCGACGGTGCTCGCCGAACGCACACCGGATGTCGTTCGCTCCAGTGACCTGCGCCGCGCGTACGCCACCGCGCAGGCGGTGGTCGGGCTGACCGGCCAGGACATCGAATCCGATCCGCGGTTGCGCGAAATCAATGTCGGTGAGTGGCAAGGAAAGTCGGGCGAGGAAGTCCGCGAACGCCACGGCGCCGAGCTGGACGCGATCGCCCGCGGCGAGGACGTCCGGCGCGGTGAGACCGGTGAGACCGTCGCCGAGGTCGCCGCCCGCGCGCTCGCCGCGACGAAGGACCTCATCGACGAACTCCCGGTGGGCGGCCTCGGGCTGATCGTCACCCACGGTGTCGCCGGTCGCGCGCTCGCTGCGTCCCTGGTCGGCATCGACCTGCACGCCGCCTGGCTCGCGCTCGGCGGGTTGCACAACTGCCACTGGGTGGAACTGTCCGAAGGCGCCCACGGCTGGCGCATCGAGAAGTGGAACGCACACGCATGAGCAAGACCTCCCGCCACGGCGAACGCCGCCGCTTCAGCCCGAACATGCTGCGTCGCGGCATGAACCTCTACCCGCCGTTTCTCGGAATGGGGTTACGGGTCAAGGAGTTCAGCGACGACTGGACCGTTTGCCGGGTGGAGCTCAAGCTCACCCGCTTCAACCGCAACCAGCAAGGCACCGCCTACGGTGGCTCCATCGGCGCGATGTCCGACGCCTTCCACGCCCTGCTGCTCATGCACCAGCTCGGCACCGACTACTACGTGTGGGACAAGGCCGCCGAGATCGAGTACGTCAGCCCCGGTGTCGGCACCGTCTACGGACGCTTCGAGGTCTCGGCCGAGATGGCCGAGGCGATCCGCGCGGAGGCGGCGTCGGGGCAGAAGGTGCTGCCGTGGTTCGAAACCGAGCTCACCCTGCGCGACGGCACCGTCGTGGCACGCGTCCGGCGCCAGCTCTACGTGCGCAAGAAGCGTGCGACGCGCGAGGTCACGCCTGATCGTCCCCGGCGCCCCGATCTACGATCGGGTCTTCGATCGGGTGCGGACGGCTCATCCGCGGGATGACCAGCGGGGTGTGCGATTCGGGGTCTTCGATCACCCGGCACGCGAGCCCGAAAACCTGCTTCACGAGGTCGGCGGTCAGCACCTGTGACGGCGCTCGCGGGCCGACGATGACACTGCCGCGCATCGCCGCAGCGAGTCAACGATGACGTGTGGTTCCTTGGGCCCGGCCCCACCGGCGCCGGGCTGGTGCTTCAGGACTTGCAGAAGTTCTTCGCTACCAACTGACCATCGCGCGGCTGCGCCCGGCATCCCACGCGTCCGTGGAGGTCGGGCGCAGTCGCCGCGCAAACAGGTCGTTGCGCGGCGCGTACGGGTCAAGACCGTACGGCCCTACCCGATTTGGTGTCGTGGGGGAGGGTCAGTAAGCTAGTCCAGTCGCCCGAACGAGGCAGACAACCCACCTGGGGCATTGGCGCAGTTGGTAGCGCGCTTCCATGGCATGGAAGAGGTCAGGGGTTCGAATCCCCTATGCTCCACCCCACGCACAAGGCTCGAACCCTTGCCATCTTGGATGGTTTCGGTTCGGGCCTTGTTGCTGTCCTGGGCCCACGTGAGGGCGTTGGCGTTGATCTGGGGATCGAGGAGCATTTCGAAGGGTCTGCTGTTTTCGACTCGGAGTTGGTCGTCTTCGTCGATGTAGATCTTGATGAAGAAGGCTTGGTTGCAGAGGCGCCGGTTGGCGTTGTCGCAGCGTTCGTGGACATCGGCGCCGGTGGCGGAACGCCAGCTCGTTGCCGCTCTCGAAGGCCTCCAGTAGTCGGAGGTGGGTGTCGAATCCCAATGGGCCAGTGTCGTCCTCCAGGAACTCGACCTACTGCGTCCATTAGGCCGCCTGAAGTACGTCCCCATCGTCGACGTCGTGCTTGCGCGCGCTCGGATGGATCCTTCACACGGCGAACTGGGTTGGAAAGAACGATCGACTTTCGTCATGAGGGAAACGTCACGTCCAACTGCTCCGCGACCGAACTGACGGCCGCGGGGCAAGCGTGCCGCCGGCGCGTGCTCGCAGGAAACTGTGGGTGGGCCCCACTGTTCTTCTGCTCATGAAAGCGACTGGAGCGGGGCCGGCCCGGGTTCGAAGACCTACCAAAGGCTTCCATCTGGTCTAGCCTCTGGGAGCATCCTCCTGCTGGCTCCTCTCGAGAGCGTCCAGGTCGCGGATTGCGTACCGCAAGTGTTCCCACTCCTCTTCGAGGATCGTCCGGACGCACGACAGGACGGTCTCCTGGTGCTCAGGGGCATGCGGGTTGGGTCGAGTCGACGTCAGTTCGTCGTCGGAGACGGACCCCAGGAACTCCCGGACCATGCCCACTCGGTCGGCTCGGGCCTGCAGCACCTCGGCCCAGCCGGGGGACGCCACGCTGAAAACGCTGGTGTCGCGACCGTCCTCGACGAAGCTTGTGTCCGGCAGACCAGCGGGGTGATAGGGCTGCTCCACGCCCTGCACTGCCTTGCGGAGCCACGTGTCCGTCGCCATGACAAGGTGGCGCACCGTCTGCGCGAATGACCATTCGTCCCCGATCTGGGCATCCACCGAACCTGGTTGCATGGCGTCCACGCGTCGGATCGCCGACTGCCATGCGTGTTCGACGGCGGCCCAGGCGTCGCGCAGACCGTCCGCACTGGAAGCTCGACGAAGGGCACGGCCGGGGAACCGGCAACCATCGCATGTTGCAGTGAATGCAACTGTTCACACTTGCAAACGACGCCTATTCGTCTGGTTCGGTACCCAACTGCTCCGACGATAACAGCGTGATCTCGCGGATGCCGGGATCTGAGTTGACACGGTGATGCACTGTCCCATACTTTGTTGCATCTAATGCAAGATTTTGGGGCCTCTCCAGCGGCGCTTCGGCTGCTCACGTCAGCGTCGAACGTCGCATTGGCGAACCCGGAGGAACAGGTCTTCAACGCGATGATCGAGGGCTGGCGGAACCAGCAGTTGTCACGCGGGCTCCGCGAGCAAACGATTCGAAATCGGACGGCGACGGTGTCGCGGTTCCGTGATTTCGTGGACAAGCCCCCGTGGAGGTGGACGGTCGCCGATGTGGATGAGTTCACCGCGGAATCGGGCGGACGCACTCGCACGCTGTCGACGATGCGCGCCAATCACGGGTCCATCCGGGGATTCTGCGACTACCTCACGAACCCGTTGTACGACTGGATGGAGATCTGCGACCGGGAGTTCGGTGAGGTCCCGTCCCAGGTGTGTCGGCCGTGGAACACGGTCGCGCACCGGTTTGAGTTCGAGGGGGACGGGAAACGCCGCCCGTTCACGTACGACGAGATCGAGCGCCTGTTCGACACCGCCGACGCTCGCGTCGAGCTGCTCGTGGCGTCGGGCCGGAAGGGCGCTCTCGGGGCGTTGCGTGACGCACAACTGCTGAAGACGGTCTACGCGTTCGGGTTGCGCCGCACGGAGGCGGTGATGCTCGACACCGTCGACCTGCACCACAACGCAAAGATGCGCCAGTGGGGGCGTTACGGCGCGATACACGTGCGGTGGGCGAAGGCTGCAGGAGGTGGTGCGCCGCGGCGGCGGACGGTGCTGCTGGTGCCCGAGTTCGACTGGTGGGTGCCGGGCATGCAGCAATGGCTCGAGCAGGCCCGGGAACGCTTCGCGCCCGGAGTTGACCTTGACGCGCTCTGGGTGACCGAGCGTCGCACGCGTCTGTCCGCCGGGTATCTCGACCGGAGGTTCGCGGAGCTGCGGGACGAGGCTGGCCTGTCGAAGGATCTGACGCTGCACAGCCTCCGGCATTCCTACGTCACGCATTTGCTGGAGTTCGGCTATGCCGATCGATTCGTCCAGGAGCAGGTCGGGCACATGCACGCCTCGACGACCTCGATCTACGCCTCCGTCAGTTCGGACTACAAGAACCGGGTGCTCGCGGAAGCACTGAAGGCCCTCATCGAAGGAGAAGCTGATGACCGTTGAGCTCGACACCGGATGGAATCTCCGCAGAGTGATGGCTTCGCGCGGGATCTTCCAGACCTCCAAGCTGAAGCCACTGCTCGAGGAACGCGGGATCGACCTGTCCAGGGAGCAGGTGTATCGGCTGGTGACGCAACCGCCTCAGCGGGTGCGTCTCGACGTGTTGGCGGCGTTGTGCGATGCGCTGGAGTGCTCACTCGACGATCTCGTGACAATCGCTCGCCGAGAGGCATCGACCCCGGTGGCCGTGGGCGAGGAAGCGACGCGCGGGTCGATCGGTGATCTCCGTCCTGTCCGCGCAACCATCCGCCGTCCGCGTACGAAGTAGCCACGGTGGCCAAGCCTCCGCAGCAGCCGAGAGTCACGGAAGTTATCGACCTCGTGCGTCCCCTCGTTCCCGAGATCTTGCCCGAGCGTCTCGCTGAGATCGTGCATTCGGTTGCGCCAGTGCCCCTCACGCAGCGGCTTCTTGAGCTCGCGCTGATCAAGCAGCCTGGGGTCCTCGAGGGGCGGCATGCGAATGTGCCGGTGACCGTCCAGGATCTGGCCCGCGCGCTGGTAGAAGAAGGAGCAGACCGGGTAGTGCTGCCGACGTGCGAGTCCTGCGGCCGCTCGGTGAGAATGCCCCACAAGACGCCGAGCGGTGGTCGGCACTGCTCTCGTTGCGAGCGGAACGCCAGGTCCGTCTCCTGCGCTTCCTGTGGCCGGGTCCGACCCGTGCAGCGCACGATCGACGGACAGCGCTTCTGCCGCGAATGCTGGCGAGCCGACCCTCGATCGTTCGGTGACTGCTCGCGGTGCAGGCAGCACGCGACCATCATCGTCCGCCGCCCGGAACTCGTCTGCCTGGCCTGTTATACCGCACCGATCAAGACCTGCGGTCTCTGCGGAGAACCTGGCCGGGTCGCCTCCCACCTTGACGGGCGACGGGTATGCGCACGCTGCTATTACGCGATGCGTAGACCGCAGCCCTGTCCCGAGTGCGGGCGCAGGGTGTTCTTGACCGGTTTCATGAACGGTCAGAAGGTCTGCGCCGACTGCGCGGGCGCTCCGGTGACGATGGCCTGCCCTGGGTGTGGCTCGATCGAGGAGATCCGCAAGCATCATCTCTGCGTCGAGTGCCGCCGGCCCGTCGCGATCCAGCAGTTGCTCGCCGACGACGCGGGAGAGATCCGCGCGGACCTCCACCCCCTTGCGGACTATCTGCTCACGCACCACAGCAAAGCCGCATCGCTCGAACGCTGGATGCACAAGAGCAAGTGCGCGATGGTGCTCCGCGAGATCGCGGACGGAACCCTGCCACTCACCGCCGAGGCGATCATCACCCGAGCTCGGTCGGGACAGTCGGTAGCGTTCCTCCTCTCGCTTCTGGTCCGCTCAGGAGTGCTTCCGGAGATCGATGTCGAAGGCACGCGCTTCGACCACTGGCTCGATGGATGGTTGGCGGGCATCGAGCATGCCGAGGACCGGCTGGTCCTGCGCCGGTACTGCACCTGGGAGCTCCTCCGGTCCACCCGGGCTTTCCGAGCGGTACCCCGCAGTACATCGAGTCCAGCCGCTGGCTTCCAAAGGCAACGGGCCGCGCTGAAGTACTGCGCCGCGCTTCTTCGAGAGATTCGGTCACAGCAAGAGACGCTGGCAACCTATCCGCAGCGCCGGCTCGACGCATATCTGACTGATTCACCGAGCCAGCGTGACGCGCTGGCACCATTCACTCGCTGGCTACGACGGCACCGGATGAGCACCCTCCGAGTCGAGTTCCGAGCCCATCGCCTCGAAGGGCGAAGCTACGCCTCCGACCACCGATGGCAGATGGCTCGCAAGTTCCTGTCGGATGCCGGCATGGACCCGAAGACCCGGGCAGCCGGGCTCCTCGTACTGCTCTACGGCATCCAGCTGACCCGCATCGTCACGATCACCCGGACACAGATCGATACGAGCTCGCGGCCCGTCACGCTGACCGTCGGGGCCGAGCCGATCGGGCTCCCCGAGATCCTTGGCGACGCCATCAGCGATCTCGCCGACGCCGCGAAGCACCATCCTGAAGGATGGCTGTTCCCCGGCCGGAACCCAGGCAATCACCTCACCCCGGGCCCGCTGAGCCGTCGTCTTCGCGCCGAAGGCCTGCTCGCGGGAAGCGCACGCACCACAGCGCTCATCGAGCTCACCCGGCAAATGCATCCCCGGATCGTCTCGGATCTCCTCGGCATCACGACCTCGTCCGCCGCCGCATGGTCGCGTCTCGCCGGCGGTGACTGGTCCGACTATCCGGCACTCCGTTCCGACCACGCCTGAACGAGCATCACACGTCAGCGCCCGGGCCGGAAATCGCTTCGCGCAACTGCTCGACGGTCGGCGACCCGGCGATCCCAGCTGGCGTGCGGAACATCCGGCAGGCGAGCCCGACGTGGGTACGCTCGTCGGCGAACGGGTCGATGCCGTCGACGAGCACGGTTGGGGAGCCGTGGAACCCGAGGCGCACGGCGTCCTCGGGGGTCTCGACCAGCTGACGTATGACCCTGACATCGGATCGGTCGTTGACTACTTCAGCGAGCCGCTGGTCGAGCACCTCCCAGTTGGGGCAGCCGTTGAAATACTGCAGGATGATCTCCATGATGGTCCTCTCAGTTCTCGTTGCCGCGGATCATCAGAAGCGCTCCGGCGATCGCGGCGGTGACGATCACGACGTCGGCGACGTTCCCGATGAACCAGTTCCCGTAGGCGAGGAAGTCCACGACGTGCCCCTGGGCGAACCCTGGAGCACGGAAAAGCCTGTCGCCGGCGTGGGAGGCGGCGGCCCCGCCAAGCGCGCCGATCACGATCGCCCACCCGGGGTGTCGGACACGGAACGCGAACACGATCGCGGTGACGGTGGCCGCGACGGCCACCAGCGCGAACACCCAGGTGGAACCCTCACCGAAGGAGAACGCCGCGCCGGGGTTGTAAGCGAGTTGCAGGCCCAGCAGGTCGCCGATCAGCGGGAGGCGCTCACTTACTGTGAGCGTGGCCTCCGCCCATGCCTTCGTCCCCTGATCGATCAGGAGGACGAGCCCGCCGAGCGCGAGTGCCCCCGCCGTGAGCCGCCAACGCCCCCTCTGCTGCCGCTCTCCCGACGTCAGCTCAGCATCGGCAGCCGCGTCCGGGGTCATGCGAGGACCTCGACGAGGCGGACGATGACGCCGGAATCGATCAGGATGAACAGGCCCAGGCCGATGAACACGACGGGTACGAGCCAGTGCTCGACGCGTTCAAGCGTTTCGGTGACGGCCTTGTGGGTTCCGATCAGGCGTCCAGCAGCGCACCAGACGGCGACGAGGACGAGGAACACCGCGATCATGACGACGACGTCGCCGGGCGAACTGGTGCGGAGGATCGGCGTGTAGAGGGAGATGTTGTCGGCCCCGTTGGCGATCGTGATCCCGGCGACGCCCCACAGCCCGACCGCGGTGATCTTCTCGTCGTCGTCATCGTCGTCACCGTTGCGTCGCAGGCCCCGCACGAGGGTCCAGATGCCGATGCCGAGCGGGATCAGGCCGAGGAAGCCCACCCATTCGTCGGGGACGATGGTCAGGCCGAGCGCGGCGATCACGCTGATCACGACGAGGGTGATGAACCCGAGGTACTGGCCTGCGACGATCTGCCACGGTCGCGGCTTCCCTCGGCTGGAGGCCAGGAACAGCACGGTCAGCACGACGATGTCATCGATGTTGGTCGCAGCAAACAAGCCGATCGCTGAGCCGATGGTCGCAAGCATCAGCTCTCCAGCCGTGGGGTACGCGTGCGGGCGGCGCGGAGTCCGTTGAGGATCACGACGACCTCGGCGATCTCGTGGACCAGCACCACAGCGGCGAGTCCGAGGACGCCGAACAGCGCGAGCGGCAGCAGCGCGGTGATGATCAGCAGCGACAGGACGATGTTCTGGTTGATGATGCGGCGTCCGCGGCGGGCGTGGTCGAACGCGCGCGGGATGAGGCGGAGGTCGTGGCCGGTGAACGCGACGTCGGCGGACTCGATCGCCGCGTCCGAGCCGGTCGCGCCCATCGCGATGCCGATGTCCGCGGCGGCCAGAGCGGGGGCGTCGTTGATGCCGTCGCCGATCATTGCAACCGACCCCGCCTTGGACAGCTCCCCGATCGCGGTCGCTTTGTCTTCGGGACGCAGTTCCGCGCGCACGTCGCTGATACCGGCCTGCGCTGCCAGCGCCCGTGCCGTGCGGGCGTTGTCGCCGGTGAGCATCGTCACCCCGACGCCCTGCGCCGCGAGAGTCCGCACCACTTCGGGGACCTCGGGACGCAGCTCGTCGCGGACGCCGATCGCGGCGACAGGGGCCCCGTCGCGGTGCACGATCACAACGGTCATGCCCTGCTCCTCCAGGCCCGCGACCTGGTCGCCGAGCACCCCGGCGTCGAGCCAGCGGGGGCTGCCGACGGTGATCCGAGTCCCGTCGATCTTGCCCTCGATGCCGTGCCCGGCCTGCTCGGTCACGCCCTCCGCAGCCTGGGCTCCGGGGGCTGCGGCGGTGATCGCCGCGGCCAGCGGGTGCGTGCTGTGCTGCTCCAGCGCGGCCGCCCAGGCCAGCGCCTGGGCGTCGGTCACGCCGTCCGCGGCGAGGACCGCGGTGACGGCGGGCTCGTTGCGGGTGAGGGTGCCGGTCTTGTCGACGGCGACGTGGCGGACCGTGCCGAAGCGCTCGAACACCGCGCCGGACTTGATGATCACGCCGAACTTGCTCGCCGCGCCGATCGCCGCGACCACCGTCAGCGGCACCGAGATCGCCAGCGCGCACGGGGAGGCGGCGACGAGGACGACGAGGGCTCGGGTGATCCACAGCTCCGGGTCCCCGAACAGCGAGCCGACCAGGGCGACCAGGGCCGCGAGGACCAGCACGCCCGGGACCAGCGGGCGCGCGATCCGGTCCGCGAGGCGCGCTCGCTCGCCCTTCTCCGCCTGCGCCTGCTCCACCAGCTCCACGATGGTCGTGAGCGAGTTGTCGGTGCCCGCCGCCGTCGTCTCGACCTCCAGCGCACCGGCGCTGTTGATCGCGCCGGCCGACACGGCGTCGCCGGGCTCGACCTCGACCGGGATCGACTCGCCCGTGATCGCCGAGGTGTCCAGGCTGGAGCGCCCCGCACGGACGACTCCGTCGGTCGCGATCCGCTCGCCGGGACGAACCACCATGACCTGCCCGACCGCGAGGTCCTTCGCCGCAATCTCCACCGAAGCGCCGTCGCGGCGCACGGTCGCGGTGTCGGGGACCAGCTTCAGCAGCGCTCGCAGCCCGCCGCGGGCGCGGTCCATCGCCTTGTCCTCCAGCGCCTCTGCGATCGAGTAGAGGAACGCCAGCGCCGCAGCCTCTTCGACGTAGCCGAGGACGACTGCGCCGACCGCGCTGATCGTCATCAGCAGCCCGATGCCCAGCTTGCCCTTGAACAGCTTCCGGATCGCGCCCGGCGTGAACGTCGACGCGCCCAGCAGCAAGCCGACCCAGAACAGCACCAGTGCCGGGATCTCCATGCCGGACCACTCAAGGATCAGACCAGCGAGGAACGCGACACCGGAGAAGACCGGCACCATGATCCCGCGGTCCCTCCACCAGGGCCGCTCCTTCTCCTCGCTCTCATCGACTGCCGTGGTCGTCGGCTCGTGCTCGCAGCCGCATGCCGCGCTCACGCGTCTGCTCCCGCTCCGCAGCAACCCGGAACGGTGCACGACGAGTCCACGCACGGAGCGTGCTCGTCGACAGCCAGAGTCACATCCACCAGCGCGATGAGAGCGGCCGCGAGGTGCGGATCAGCGATCTCATACCTAGTCTGGCGACCCTCCGGCTCAGCGACCACGATGCCGCAGTCGCGCAGGCAGGTGAGGTGGTTCGACACGTTCGAGCGAGTCAGCTCCAGCTCACGCGAGAGCACCGCCGGGTAGCTCGGTCCCTCGAGCAGGGTCATCAGGATCCGGGAACGCGTCGGATCCGCCATGGCCCGGCCGAGCCGGTTCATGACGTCGAGTCGAGAAGCAATAGTCAGCATGCACTGAACTATACAGCACAGGCTGATCAATCGCCGGATGCATCAGCCTCCGCCACAAGGCGAAACAGCAGTCGACATCTGATGAATACGCGACTCAGCAACAATCGGTGCTACCAGTAGGTCGAGCTCATCGTCGACCAGGGGCGCGACATCCACCCCGTTGACGATGAGCCGCCCCGGCTCCTCGAGCAGCCATGGAGCGTCGATGTCGAGGCCGTCCACGTCAACACCCCGCATGACCGCGTCCCTGAGGCTCACGTCCCGGAAGATCGAGTTCGACAGATCACGAGAGCTGAATTCTTGGCTTCCCATGGCGTGAAGGTACAGCTTGGGGTCTCGGGCACGCCCTCACCAGCTTCACCCGTGTCGGCGACGACCTCGTCCGCCAGTTCCCGGAGGCCGGCCAGGGCTGCTTCGGGCGTCTCGGCGAACCACGAGAGCCTGGCCCGGGGAGTCCACAACACAGGGGTTCGAGGGCCGCTTCGATGCCCGGTAAACCCGTCGCGACCGGCGTGAACATACGGTTCGCGCGGCGGAGCGAAAGTTATCAAACTCTCTACGTAGGTCCACTTTTTCTTCTGGCGGCTCCTTCGGCGTTCATCGGCCGGCTCCTTCGTCGCCTGGCCGATGAGCCGTCCCGCCGCCGTGAGCCTGTCGCTGTGGCTACTTGGGTGCCACCACTGACACATGTCGTTGGGTGGCTCCTTCGGCGTTCATCGGCCGGCTCCTTCGTCGCCTGGCCGATGAGCCGTCCCGCCGCGCTTTCCCGAGCGTCAGCAGTAGTGCGTTGCGGACGGCGCGTAACGTCTGACACTCGGCTTCGTAGGCGGCCCCCGGCGCCGCAGATCCTTCAGTCGATGCGCTCCGGGTGTCGGCTGTTGCTTCGGATACTGCCAGCACCGCCCTCGGCGCACCGGCGGGGCGCTCGCAGACAACCTGCGACGAACGCGTACGCCAAGACGACCGATCGACCAACGGTGGTCGACCGGTCGTCCGGGCGCCAGAACGATCAGCTTTTGGTAAACGCTTGGTACGCAGCGGTTTCGAAGTCGACGTACCCGGTGAACGAGGGGCCGTCGGCAAACGGGAAGATCTGCGTCGCCCA
This sequence comes from Yimella lutea, assembly GCF_006715095.1. Classification (NCBI taxonomy): domain Bacteria; kingdom Bacillati; phylum Actinomycetota; class Actinomycetes; order Micrococcales; family Dermacoccaceae; genus Yimella; species Yimella lutea. The sequence goes on along the minus strand of NZ_VFMO01000001.1, from coordinate 2,765,243 downwards.
GTAGCCTCCGAACCCGTTGTCGCGGTCGATCCAGTAGAAGAGGTTGGCCAAGCCGGCCCAGCCGATGGCGCCGGCGGGTCGTCCGGTCGGGAACGGGTCCTCGGTGTACTGGAAGCTGTACGACCACGTCTTCTTCAGACCGGGGAAGAACTCGGCGTCGTTCGAGAGCCACTTGATGACGCCCGGCAGCAGCTTGACCTGGAGATTGTCGGGAAGTTGGTTGGTGAAGCCGAGGTCGACAGACGCCGGCGACAGCACCTGCTCGCCGGAGGCGCTGCGTCCCTCGTTGAGCCACATGCGGATGAACTTCAGGTAATCGGGCACGGTCGAGAACAGACCGTGCCCGCCGAAGTCGACCTCGGGCGTGGTGGGGGTCGCGAACTCGCTCGGGGTGAGCGTGCCGTCGTCCTCGCGCTGGTGGTGCCGAGCCTGTCGCGAGAGCATCTCCTCGGTCGGCGCGAAGGCTGAGGACGTCATGCCCAGAGGCGCGAAAATGCGCTCCTGGAACACCTCGCCGAGGCGCTTGCCGGTGATGCCTTCGACCACCTGGCCGGCCCAGTCGATGCTGCTGCCGTACTCCCACTGGGTGCCAGGGTCGAACAGCAGCGGAGAGTTCAACGCGGCGCGCGTCGCGGTGGCCACGCTCGGCTGGCCGTGCTCCTCGGCGAGGCGGTTGTAGGTCTCGTTGAAGAAGTCGTACCCGAAGCCCGCGGTGTGCGTCAGCAGGTGGTGGGTGGTGACGTCGCTGGCCGGCGCACGCAGGATCGGCTGACCGTCCGCGTCGAAGCCGTCGATGACCTTGACGTCGGCGAGGGCGGGCGCGTACTCCTTCGCCGGCGCCTGCAGGTCGAGGTCGCCCGACTCCACCAGCTGGAGGCAGGCGGTTGCGGTGATCGCCTTCGTCGTCGACCAGATGCTGAAGGACGTGTCGGTCGTCATTTCGGCGTCGGACGACAGGTCGCGCACGCCGGACGCGCCGAGGTAGATGTCCTTGTCCCGGTCGGTAATACCGGCGACGACGCCCGGCACTCGTCCTTCCCCGGAATTCGGGCCCTGCGAAGCGCGCTGGACGACGGCGTCGACCGCGGTAGTTAAGTTGTCGCTCACTGATCTTCCTCTCGTTCGGTGAAGCTCAACCCTCGCCCAAGTGTGACGCAGATCACAACCGACGCGGCGTCGCAAATCGACGAACCCATCCCGCCAAATGGCGGGGTGCGGTGCGAGACACCGCAATAGACTTCGAAGAATCGTCGGCACAAAGGAGGCCTCATGACGGTGAACGCGGTGCCGCGGCCCGGATTCGACGCCGAGCTACGCGCCGGATTGGCGGTCGTGGGTGGCATGTTCCCGCCGACCATCACCCCTGAACTCATCGACTTCATGCGAGTCTCGTACGCGTCCCCGCCGATGACCGACCTGTTCCGGCAGCATCGTATTGATGTGACGGACGTCGTCCTGCCCGGCTACCAGGGCGCCGACCTCACGGCCGCCGTTCTCCGACCGCGCGACGCACAGGGCCCGCGTCCGACGGTGCTTTACGCGCATTCGGGCGGGTTGATGTTCGGCGACAAGTTCAGCGGTCTCGACCTTGTGCTCGATTGGGTCAGCGAACTGGGCGCGACCGTCATCACGGTCGACTACCGGCTGGCGCCGGAGTTTCCCGACCCGTACCCGTGGGAGGACATGTACGCAGCCTTGGAATGGGTCGCCGCCGAGTCGGGGAATCTGGGCGTACGTCGCGATCGCATTCTCGTCGCCGGCGCCAGTGCCGGTGGCGGGCTCGCGGCCGGCATCGCTCTAGCCGCACGTGACCGCGGCGGCCCGCGGCCCTGCGGCCAACTGCTCGACTACCCGATGCTCGACGACCGATTGATCACCGCGTCGACCGCACAGTTCGACGGCATCGGCGTATGGGACCGGGTGAGCAATCAAACCGCGTGGCAGGCGATGCTCGGCGATCGCCGCGGTGGCGACGACGTGTCGCCTTACGCCGCACCGGCCCGGGCGGGCGACCTCAGCGCACTGCCGCCGGCGTTCATCGACGTCGGCGCTGCCGAGATCTTCCGCGACGAGGCCATCGACTATGCCGGACGCATCTGGGCGGCAGGGGGCGATGCCGAACTGCACGTGTGGTCGGGCGCCTTTCACGCGTGCGACATCTTCGCGCCGCACACCAGCGTGGGGCGATCGATGATCCGCACCCGCAACGCCTGGGTGGAGAAGACCCTTGCCGACTGATCGGCCGACCCGACCTCGCCAGGAGCCCTGAGATGCAAGAACTCCTCGGACGCATCGCGCGCCTCGACCCCAATTCGAGCCTCGGCCTGCGAGTCATCGCCTGCTTCGACGAGCTCATCGTGGGCAACGTCAACACCCGAGCACTGCTGGCCGCGGCGGCCTCGCTGGCCGGATGCACGGCCGGGTTTCGTGAAAGCGGGTCGCAGGCCGCCATGCGGGTGTCGCCGCGGGGCGAGATCGACCGATCGCAGGCGCCCACGCCGCGCGATGATCTCCTCGCCCGGGCGGGAGACGACATGCTCGTCTGGCTCGAGCGGGACGAAGCGCCGTTTGCCAACGATGCGATCATCCTCGAACGGCTCGCGCTCGCCGTGCGCATCAGACACGGACGCGGTCAGCGCGAAATCGACAACCGTCGCCACCTCGGCGTGCTGACCGAGCGCAACAGCAGTGTCGAGGAACGGCTCGACGCCGCCGGGGCGCTCGGAGTGGTGGCCGCGCGCCGCTACCGCATCGTCGCCGCGCCGCTGTTCGCTGTCTGGGAGGGTCGGCCGTCCGGGCCCAAGGACGTGATCGGCACCCGCTTCGGCCCGATCCATGTCGTCGTCGTCCCGGAGATCTTCGAGCCGTTCCGCGCCGCGCCGGGCGGCATCGGGATCGCCGCTTCCGTGCACGGGCTCGACCGGTCGTTCCGCAGCGCGCTCGTCGCGCTGCGGCTGTGTGATCGGGCGCGTGAGCCGATGGTCGTGGCCGACGACTACGGCGGCCTGATCGACCTGTTGGCTGACGCCGACGACGACGTCCAGCATGGTGACGCCGACAGTCTCACCCTTGTCGCGCAACAGCATCCGTGGGCATTGGAGACCGTCGAGGCGCTGGTGACGACGCAGACGGTTCGGGAAGCGGCCCGTGAACTGAACATTCACCACAGCACACTGCAAGCCCGCTGCGACACGCTCAGGACCGGCCTCGGCTTCGATCCGTTGCAGGGTTTCGGCCGCACCCGTCTTGGCACAGCCTTCCTCATGCACCGACTCAGTCGGTCGACTGTGCTCGACCTGCCCGCCCCGGCCGCCATGACGGGGGTGAGCAGACCCGCTGTGGTTCAGGAGGATTGGCGCGGGTAGCGGCGTTTGATCGCCTGCACTCCGACTCGGGCCGACTCGCCGGGGAGTGTCCAGCCTCTCGCCTTGGCGATGAGCACCATCGGCGCACCCACGGCGGTAGCGGCGAGCACGCCCACCTCGGCGGTCACCAGACCGTTGAGCATGATCGCGACACCGCTGGCGATGATCGCACAGGTGGCATACAAGGTGTTGCCGCCGAGGAAGGCCGGACGCCGGGCGAGCACGACGTCACGAACCATCCCGCCGCCGACCGCGGTGATCGTGCCGAGCAGCAACGAGGGCAACCACCCCAGGCCCGCGCTGAGTGACTTCTGCGTACCGACCGCCGCCCAGGTGCCGAGGGCCAGACCGTCGAGCGCCGGGTAGACCCGGTTCCACAGGCGTCCCTCGAACTGCAGGGTGTAACCGACGGCGGCTGCGGCGATCGCGACGACGAGGTACCAGGAGTCGGTGAGGGCGACCGGCGTCCCCTGCTGCAGGAGGGTGTCGCGGATCATTCCGCCGCCGAGGCCGGAAAGGATTGCCAGCACAGCGAATCCGACCGGGTCGAGGCGCTCGCGGCGGGCGATCTCCGCACCCAGCAGACCGTTCACGGCGACGCCGATGAGGTCGACCGTGCGGACGATGTCACCGAGGTCGGTGGTCACCCTGTCGCCTCCTCAATCGGGCCGGCACCGGCGGCCGACCGGACAAGTGTGCCGTACCCAGCCCACGGGTCCGGGACCGGTCAGCGATCGCGGACGACCCGCGTCTCGTCCCACACCGGTGCGGGCGTCTCGTAGACCCGGCCGTCGCCGCCGAACACGAGGTACCGGTCGAATCCCTTTGCAAACCAACGGTCGTGGGTCACCGCGATGACCGTGCCTTCGAAGCCGTCCAGGCCCTCCTCGAGCGACTCGGCCGAGTGCAGGTCGAGGTTGTCGGTCGGTTCGTCGAGCAGCAGCAGCGTCGCACCGCTGAGTTCGAGCAGCAGAATCTGCAAGCGCGCCTGCTGCCCACCGGAGAGCGACCCGAAGGTCTGCTCGGCGCTGCGAGCCAACTCGTACCGGTCGAGTGCCCGCGACGCCTGCTCCCGCGGCATGCCTTCGCGGTGCTCGTCACCACGATGCAGGATGTCGAGCAGCGTCCGATCGGTCAGTGAGGCGTGCTGATGCGTCTGTGCGAACCAGCCCGGGCGCACCCTCGAGCCCAGGCGGGCAATTCCGCTGTGCTGCACCGTGTCCGGGACGAAGTCGCCTACCGGGCGGTGCTCGATGTCCGGGTCGGAACCACCGGCGGCCAACAACCGAAGGAAGTGGGACTTGCCCGACCCGTTCGAGCCCAGGACGGCGACTCGCTCGCCGTACCAGATCTCGCAGTCGAAGGGCTTCATCAATCCGGTGAGCTCCAGTCCTTCGCAGATCACCGAGCGCTTGGCCGTGCGACCACCGCGCAGCCGCATGGTCACCTTCTGCTCGAAGGGGATCGCCTGCGGCGGGCCCGCTGCCTCGAACTTGGCCAACCGGGTCTGGGCAGCGTGGTAGCGCGAGGCCATGCCGTCGTTGAAGGTCGATTTCACCTTCAGGTTCAGCACGAGCGTCTTCAGCTTGGTGTGCTCCTCGTCCCAGCGGCGCCGCAACTCCTCGAGGCGGTCGTTCCGGTCGATACGCGCCTGCTGATAGGTGTCGAACGATCCGGGATGCACCCAGCACACGGCGCCGGCCGCCTGTGGTTCCAGGGTCGCGATCCGGGTCGCGACGGTGCTCAGCAGTTCCCGGTCGTGGCTGATGAACAGGACGGTCTTGGGGGACGCGTTGAGTTGAGCTTCGAGCCAGCGCTTGGTCGGCACGTCCAGGTAGTTGTCCGGCTCGTCGAGCAACAGGACATCCTCCGGCCCGCGAAGCAGCGCCTCCAACACGAGTCGTTTTTGCTCGCCACCGCTGAGGGTGTTGACGTCGCGCCACTGTGCCTGGTCGAACGGAATCGACAGTGCCGCAACGGTGCACACATCCGCGAGCGTCTCCCAGTCGTACCCGCCGACCTCTGCCCAGTCGGCCAACGCCTGCGCGTACGCCATCTGGTCGGACTCGTCGTCGCGTTCCATGATCGCCAGCTCGGTGCGGTCGACAGCGGCGGCCGCTTCACGGATCGGCAGGGGAGCGACGGTGAGCAGCAGATCCCGGACGGTCACCTGTTTGCCCTCGCGCCCGACCTTACCGATGAACTGCGGCATCACGCCGATCCTCCCGCTGCGGGTGATCGCCCCGTCGTGCGCGTCGAGTTCGCCGGAGATGATGCGAAGCAGCGTGGTCTTGCCGGTGCCGTTCGGACCGACGAGTGCGACCTTCGCGCCGTCGCCCACGCGCAGACTCACCCCGCCGAGCAGCGGCCTGCCGTCGGGCAGGAAGTAGTCGACGGAGTTGGCTTCGATGTGTCCCACGAGGCTCAAGCTTGCTGCATCACAGGGCATCCGTCACTTCGATTGTGCGCCGGAACGACGCCGTTGTGAGTTCCCTCACCATCCGGGTGCAGGATTTGAACGGACGTCCTGACAGGCGTAACGTTTCGGTATCGAATAGTTCTACTTAGAACTTTGAGACCTGAACCACATCAAGCATTCATGCAACGGCAAAGGAGCCACCAGCCATGACCTCGCTCGCGAAGTCGATCAAGAGCCACCGTGAGAACGCCCGCGCCCGCCGCGCGTTCAACAAGGCGGTCGAGAACGCCGGCACCCCGGCCTCGCGCGACGACCTGATCATGGCCTGGCAGCGTTCCGCCGAGCGCGTCTGACGCAGAACGTACTGATACCTCCGCCCATTCGGGGCGGGGGTATTCTTTTCTGTTCGCAACCTAATTGTGTTGATGAATGTTCATTCCGCAGCGAAATGCTGCAGTCGCGGGGGAGAATGCAAAGGTGTTCACGATTGATCGGGAAAGCGCGCAGCCGACGTACGAGCAGATTTGTGATCAGGTCGCCGAGGGCGTCCGGGCAGGCGACTTCGTCGTAGGCAGCAAGCTGCCCACCGTCCGCGGTCTTGCCGCCGACCTGCGGATCGCGCCGGGCACGGTCGCGAAGGCCTACACCGAACTCGAACGATCCGGTCTGATCGTCACGCGCGGACGGGCCGGCACTTTCATCTGCGCCGGTCAGGACACCGCTGCCGAGGAACTCGAGCGAGCGGCTCGCGAGCTCGTCGTGCGGGTGCGCCGGTGGAACCCCGCCCGCGCCGACGTCCTCGCCGTCGTCGAGCAAGCGCTCAAGCAGGACGGAATCAACTGACCGGTACTTCGGAACCCGAAGTACCGGACCGGCCGGAAATGGCCCGCCAGCGAAAGCCGGTGACGGGCCATTCGCGTTGTGCGGGTCCTACTTCAGTTGCGCCGAACTCAAGCCGAGCAGGCGGCGCGCCACCACCAGCAACTGAATCTGCTGGGTGCCCTCGAAGATGTCGAGGATCTTGGAGTCGCGGGCCCACTTCTCCAGCAACTCGGTCTCTGCATAACCCGTAGCGCCACAGAGCTCGACGCAGCCGAGAGCGACGTCGACGCAGGTGCGACCGGCCTTCGCCTTCGCCATGGACGCCTCCATCGAGTTCGGCTTGCCGTTGTCGGCCATCCACGCTGCGCGCAACGCGAGCAGGTAGGCAGCCTGGTACTCGGCCTCGAACTGGATCAGCTTGGCCGCAGCGAGTGACTGACCGGCGAGTGGACGATCCGGGTCCGGCGTCACACCTGCCTTCGCCAGCAGTTCGGTGGCGGTGTCGAGGCAGGCACGGGTGAGACCGACCGCCATCGCCGCGACCAGCGGACGCGTGTTGTCGAAGGTCTGCATGGCACCGCCGAAGCCGCCTTCGATCTTGATCTCCGGGTCGCCGAGGAGATCGTCGGCCGACACTCGACAGTCCTGCAGGCTGAACGCAGCGGTGTCCGACGCGCGAATGCCGAGCTTGTGCTCCACGCGCACCAGCTTCATGCCCGGGTTCGACCGCTCGACGACGAACGACTTGATCGCCTGCTTGCCGAGTGCGCGGTCGAGGGTCGCCCAGACGACGACGAGTTCGGCGCGCTCGCCGGCGGTGACGAAGATCTTCTCCCCGTTCAGCACGTACTCGTCACCGTCCTTGACGGCCGTCGTCCGGATCGCGCCGGAGTCGGACCCGGTGTCGGGCTCGGTGATCGCCATTGCGGCCCAACGGTTTGCGTACCGAGCCTTCTGTTCGTCGTTCGCGACGGCAGCGATCGCGGCATTGCCGAGTCCTTGGCGCGGTATCGACAGGGTGAGGCCGACGTCGCCGCGGCAGGTCTCCATGATCGACAGGACGGACGAGAGGTTGGTGCCGTTGCGGTTCGCCTTACCGGCGTTTCGTCCAGAGCCCACACCCTTCGGCTGTTCGTCGGTCTTGGCCTTGGCCGAGCCGGACGCGCCCGCCCCCTGTCCGGCGCCGGAGTCGCTCATGCCGTCGATGAGGGCCGACAGCAGGTCGAGTTCGCGCGGGTACTCGTGCTCGGCGATGTCGTACTTTCGGCTGATCGGGCGGAACACCTCGTCGGCGAGCGCGCCGGCCTGCTTCAGCAGCGGGGTGAACTTGCGGGGGACCTCGAGGTCAATCATCGGTTGCTCCTCAGACCAGCAGCATGCCCTCGAGCACGCCGGTCGCGCGCAGGTCACGGAACCAGCGCTCGTTGTCGAATTCTTTGACGAAGCCGTGTCCGCCGAGCAGTTGGACGCCGTCACTGCCGATCTGGGCGGCGTGTCGGGCGGCCAGCGCGCGTGCCTGGGCGATCAGCGCGGATGCGTCCTTGTCCTCGTCGAGCAACGCGGCGGCGCGCCAGACCACGAGGCGTAGAGCGTCCACCTCGATCGCGATGTTCGCGACCGTGAACGCGACGGCCTGGCGGTAGGCGATCGGTTCACCGAACGCCTTGCGCTCGACGGTGTAGGTCTTCAGGTGGTCCAGAACGGCCTGCCCGGTGCCGACGGCTGCCGCCGCCCAGGCAAGGCGGGCGCGACGGACGGCGTCCAGGTGGTCCTGGGTGGTGCCGAGCAGGTGGCCGGCAGGCACGCGGACTGCGCGCAGCTCGAGCGTGGTCGTGCGTGCGGCGCGCAGACCCATGGCCGGGTCGGGGGAGACCGACAGCCCGTCGGTGCCGGGCTCGACAATGACCAGGCGAGGCTCGTCGTCGACCAATGCCGACACGATGAACAGGTCGGCGTTCTCGGCCCCTGGCACGAGTGACTTCACGCCGTCGAGCACGAGGTGGTCACCATCGCGCTGCGCCGTCGTGGACGGCGCGAGCGGATCGAACAGCGGTTGCGGCTCCTGGATCGCCAGTGCCCCCGTGGCTGGTTCCTGTTCCTGGGTGAATGGCGGCAGGAACGTAGCCTGCTGATCCGAATCGCCATAGTTCGCAAGTGCATTGGCGACTGCTCCGCTGGCCATGATGGCGACGGCAAGCCCCATGTCACCGCGCGCCAGCTCCTCGATGACCAGCACGCCGGTGATCGCGGAACGCTCCTCGGCCACTCCGCCGAGCTCCGCCGGAACACTCAGCAGGGTCATGCCCATGGCGGCGGCCCGTTCGAGCACCTGCGCCGGAGCTCGACGCTCGGTGTCGGCCCCGGCAGCCGCCGGGCGTAGCACCTCGGTTGCGAGTTCGCGCGCTGCCTCCTGGATCATCTGCTGATCCTCGGTCGGGCTCAGGTCGAACTCCCGGCGCGGCTTGGTTGATGCGGCCCGCGTGGGCGAACCCGACCCGGACTTCTTCGCGAAGGCTTTGCCGGCGACCGTCTGTGCCTTGAACCCCGACTTCGCACTGCGGTACAGGACCTTTTCGACTCGTCCCCGCAGTACCGGGTTCTTCAGTGCTTCGAGTCCACCCGCCATGGTGATCAGGCGCATCCCGAACGCCTGACCCCGATCGGCGATGGACGTCTTGCCGTGCAGCGACATCTCAGCCTTCCCGTGCAGCTTCTCGTGCAGGTCTTCGGACGCTCGTTCAAAGCATCCGCGCCGAGCCTAACTGAAACTGATACTCGAAGTACCGGAAACCACCCGTACCGGGAAACACGCCGATTTCCCAGGATGGTCTTGTCAGCGTCCGGTGAAGGCTCGGGCGACCGCGTCGAAGAGGTGCTGGTCGAGTACGGCTCCTTCGCGCCGGACGGCGCTGGGGTCGACCCGCAGCACCCGGTTCAGGCGTACCTCGCTGGGCCGACCGCGGCGGTCCCACGGACCGGATCCGATGTCGACCCACTCGCGGCCGGCCCGACGCTCCTGGTCGGCGTCGCGATCGTGATCCTTGCTGGTGAGAGGCAGCGCGAGCAGCCACTCACCCGCCCGCCCGACCAGCAGCACCGGACGGTCCTTGCCGCGGGAGTGGTCCTCCTCGTACGGCACCCAGGTCCACACGATCTCGCCAGGGTCGGGTCTGCCGTCCGGCTTCGGGGCGTACTCGAAGTCGGGGGTCCCGCCGAAGTCGCCCGGGTAAGGGTGTTGTTCGGGAGCAGGTTCGGCAACCGGCGTCCGGCTCGCGCCGTCCGAGCGTGATCGACCGGACGGCGCGGCCGCACGGGTGGCGTCGAGGATCTGCCGGGTCACCCGTAGGGCGCTGTTGACCCAGAACCGCATGCGACTACTTCAGCAGTTCGTCCGCCGACAGTCCGCGTTGCGAGTGGTCGAGCACGGTGACGATGTGGGCCGTGCCGATGCGTCCGCCCGCTCTCTCGACACCCTGGGCGATCTGCATGATGCACCCCGGGTTGGCCGTCACCAGCAACTGCGCACCCGTCGCGATCACGTTGGCGGCCTTCGTGTCGCCGAGTTGCTTGGCCGGCTCGGGGTTCAGCACGTTGTAGATGCCTGCCGACCCGCAACAGATCGACGCGTCCTTGATCTCCTTCACGGTCAGCTCCGGCACCGCGCGCAGCAGCTCACGCGGCTGGTTGCGGATGCCCTGCGCATGACCGAGGTGGCACGCGTCGTGGTAAGCCACGGTGAGGGGCAGCGGGTGATAGGTGGCGACCGGGCCGAGTTTGGCCAGCAGTTCGCTCACGTCGCGCACCTTCTCGCGGAAGCTCCGCACGCGCTCGTCGGCTTGGTGGGTTGAGTCGTCGGCGAGCAGGAATTCGTACTCCTTCATCGCGCTGCCACAGCCCGCGGAGTTGACCACGATGTAGTCGACCTCGTAGCGCTCGAAGGTGTCGATGAGCGCTCGAGCGAAGTGTTGCGCCTCGGGCTCACGGCCGGAGTGGCTCGACAGCGCACCGCAACAACCCTGGCCCTGTGGCACCACCACGTCGCAGCCCTCGGCGGCCAGCACCCGCGCGGTAGCGGCGTTGACCCCGGAGAAGAACGCGTCCTGCACGCAGCCGGTGAGCATCGCGACGGTCGCCCGCTTGGTGCCCTTCGCCGGGATGCGTTCGGGCAGCCTTTCCGGCTTGGTCAGCTCGGGGGTGAGGCTCTGCAGCATCGCAAGCGACGGCGAAATGCGTTCCAGCAGGCCGGACTTGTTGATCGCGCGGTCGAGGCCGACCTTCTGCGTCAGGCGCAGTGGTCCACGCAACGCCTTGAGCCGCTTGGGGTAGGGGAACAGGCTGAAGACCGCAGCACGAAGTGCCCGTTCCGACCTGGACCTGGTCGTGTTGCGCTCGACCTGGGCCCGGGTCTGCTCAAGCAGGCGGTCGTACTGCACCCCACTCGGGCACGCCGTCACGCAGGCCATGCAGCCGAGGCAGGCGTCGATGTGGCCGACAACCGTGTCGTCGAGCGGTGCGCCCTCGGTGACGTTCTTCATCAGGTGGATCCGTCCCCGCGGGGAGTCCATTTCCTCGCCCCACAGCACATACGTCGGGCAGGTCGTCAAGCAGAAGCCACAGTGCACACAGTCGGACAGCAGGCTCGGGTCGGGTGGGTTGTGCTCGTCGAATCCAGTGATCCGCGACATCGGTTCGACACTGACGTCAACGCCTGGCGTGATAGCCGGTTCAGAGGCGGTGCGGGGGTCGGGCATCAGATTCCTCCCACGAATCGGCCTGGGGCCAAATGGTTTTCCGGATCGAACTGCTGTTTCACACGGCGCATGATGTCGATGGCCGGGATCGGACCCCACACATCGACCTGCCCGCGCATCTCCTTCGGGGCATCGAGCACGATCACGCTGCCGCCGAGGGCGACCTCACGAAAACGTGCTGCGGCGGCCTCGACATCATTCGGTTCGGCTGCGCCGGACGGAGATGCGTACAGCACTCCCGCACCGGCTGATCCCTGGATCGTCCAGCCGAGTTCGGCCGCTGCCGCAACGACATTCGGCACAGCGGACAGTTGCGCGGTGATCTTCAGTCCGATGCCTTCGCCCACGGGCCACGGGTAGGTGCCGGTCCACCCGGGTGCTGGCGCTGTCTCGCCGGCGACGGTCGCGCGGATCCGCCCGGAGCGGGCGGAAACGCCCCCCTCAGTGCCTTCGATCAGCACGGCGAGAACTACCGAATCCGCAGTCTCGCAACGGATCTCGACCGCGCTCGGTGCGTCTTGACTATGCAAAAGGTCGTTGAGTACGTGCGGCAATTCCGCGATCGGGTGTTGACCGACGACCCACTCGGACGCCTGCGGCACCGGGTGCAGCCGGAAGGTCGCCTCGGTGACGATCGCGAGCGTGCCGTACGAGCCGACCATCAACTTGCCGAGGTCGTAGCCAGCGACATTCTTGACCACTTTGCCGCCTGCGTGGGCGACGGTGCCGTCGGCCAGCACGACCGTCACCCCGATGAGCAGGTCGCGCACGGAGCCCGCGAGCACACGCAGCGGCCCGCTCGTATTGGTTGCGATGAGCCCACCGACAGTGGTGCCCGGCACCATTTCGTCGAGCGCGAGCCGCTGGCCCGCCCGAGCGACGGTGCTCTGGACGACGTTCAGCGGGCAACCGGCCTCCGCGCTGACGATGAGATCGCCGGGCTGGTGTTCGAGCACCCGGTTCATCGCCGACAGGTCGAGGACCAGGTCGTAGTGGCCGGCGGGAGAACCCCACGTCAGTTTCGTGCCGGCACCCCGCACCGCGACGACCGCGCCGTGCTCACGAGCGGCTCGGACTGTTTCGGCTACCTCTTCGGTCGACGTCGGCCGAGCGACACAACTCGGCGCGCGTCCGTCGAACAGCGTCGCCGATGTGCCCTGCTCGACATCGATTCCACGGTGCTGCAATGTTTCTCGCAAGCTCATCAGAAGATTTCCGCCTTGCCCTCGTAGGGGTTCGGATCGTTCGCCGACCGCTTGCGCGGCACTTCGCCGCACAGCCGCGGCGTCGGGTAGATCTTGCCGGGGTTCGACAGTCCGTGCGGATCGAAGGCACAGCGCACCCGCTGCATGGTGTCGAGATCGACTTCGGTGAACATCTTCGGCATGTGCTTCGCCTTGTCGAAGCCGACACCGTGCTCGCCGGTGATCGATCCGCCGTGTTCCAGGCACAGGTCGAGGATCGCTCCGGACACCTCCTCAGCGCGTTCGCTCTCGCCGGGCACGCTGCCGTCGAAGAGCACCAGAGGGTGGAGGTTCCCGTCGCCCGCATGGAACACGTTCGCGACGCGCACTCCCTTGTCGGCAGCGAGTTCACCCATCTGGCCCAGCACCTGCGACAGCTTCGTGCGCGGGATGACGCCGTCCTGGACGATGTAATCGGGCGAGATACGACCGACCGCGGCGAATGCCGACTTGCGGCCCCGCCAGATCGCCATCCGCTCCTCGGCATCGGCGGCCAACCTGATCTCGAACGCACCGGCCTCCCGGCACATCCGTTGCGCGGCAGCCGATTCGGCCTCCACCTCGGCCGTCGGACCGTCAAGTTCGACCACCAGCACCGCGCCCGCGCCGTCCGGGTAGTTGCACGCCACCGCCGCCTCCGCGGCCTCGATCGCGAGCGCGTCCATCATCTCGATCGCGGCCGGCACGATACCCGCGGCGATGATCGCCGAGGTGGCCGCGCCCGCCGCGTCCGTCGACTCGAAACCAGCCAGGAAGGTCTGAACAGACTCGGCCGAGCGCAACAGTTTCACCGTCACTTCGGTGGCGACACCGAGGGTGCCTTCCGAGCCGACGAACGCACCGAGCAGGTCGTAGCCGGGCGCGTCGGGTGCTCGCTGACCGAGCGTCACCTGCGAACCGTCGGGCATGACCACCTCAGCCGACAGCACGTGGTTGCTGGTGAAGCCGTACTTCAGGCAATGCGCGCCGCCGGAGTTCTCGGCGACATTGCCGCCGATCGTACAGATCTGCTGGCTCGAGGGGTCCGGCGCGAAGTAATAACCCTCCGGCGAACTCGCCTGAGTGACAGAAAGATTGATGACGCCTGGGTCGACCACCGCACGCTGATCGGCGCGGGAGATCTCCTTGATCTCCCGGAACCCACTCATCACGATCAGGACGCCATCGGCGAGGGGGAGCGCGCCACCGGACAACCCAGTGCCCGAACCGCGCGCGACGAAGGGCACCCCGGCTTCCGCGCATGCTCGGACGGCGAGGCGCACCTGCTCAGCGTCCGAGGCGAGCACGACCACGGCCGGGGTCACCCGGTGAACCAGCAGCCCGTCACAGTCGTAGGTCGCCAGACGCGCCGGGTCGGTGATGACCGCCTCACGCGGCAGGGCCGACCGCAACCGTTCGATCACGGCTGCGATCGACCCGCTCGAAGTGGCCATAGGCTACGGCATCCGCTCGTAAGCCGGCAGGGTGAGGAAGTTGGCGTAGTCGTCGGCGACGGCCACTTCCAGGAAGGTTGCCCTCGCGTCGTTCCAGTCGCTCGCCTCTCCCGGCAGTTCGGCGATGATCTCGTCGGTCAGCTGCAGCACAAGGTCTTTGGTGATGAGCTTGCCCGTGTCGGCCGTGGTGACCTCGTTCTTGATCTGCTGCCAGATCTGCGAACGGGAGATCTCCGCGGTGGCGGCGTCCTCCATCAGGTTGTGGATGGCGACCGCTCCGCGGCCGGTCAGCCACGAATTGAGGTACTGCAGCGCAACGTCGATATTGGCCCGCAGACCCGCCTCGGTCACCTCGCCGGGCGTCGACTTCACGTCGAGCAGCTGCTGCGCGGTGACCGAAACGTCTTCACGCAGGTTGTCTAGCTGGTTGGTCTTGCCCTCGCCGAACTTTGCGGAGAAGACCTCGTCGCACGCCTGCACCATTCCCGGGTGAGCCACCCACGAACCGTCGAATCCGTCGTTGGCCTCGCGGCCCTTGTCGGCGGCCAGCTTCTCGAAGGCGTTCTTGTTGACCGCCTCGTCCTTGCTCGGGATGAACGCGGCCATACCGCCGATTGCGGAGGCGCCACGCTTGTGGCAGGTGCGCACCAGCAGCTCGGTGTAAGCGCGCATGAACGGCACGGTCATCGTGACGGTGTTTCGGTCGGGCAGAATGAAGTCGGCGCCGCGGGTGCGGTAGGTCTTGATGGCCGAGAACAGGTAGTCCCAGCGTCCGGCGTTGAGGCCGGAGGAGTGGTCGCGCAGTTCGTAGAGAATCTCCTCCATCTCGAACGCGGCTGGGAAGGTCTCGATGAGGCAGGTGGCGCGGATGGTGCCCTGGGGGATGCCAAGGAAGTCTTGGCCGATGACGAACGCGTCGTTCCAGAGGCGAGCCTCCAGGTGGCTTTCCATCTTCGGGCAGTAGAAGTACGGGCCCTTGCCGCGGTCGATCTGCTTCTGACCGCAGGCGGTCAAGTAGAGCGCGAAGTCGACGAGGGAACCGGAGGTCTCTTCGCCGTCGACCAGGATGTGCTTCTCCGGCAGGTGCCAGCCGCGCGGGCGCACGATGATCGTCGGCTGCTTGTCGGCCTCGACGAGCTTGTACTCCTTACCCTGCGGGCTGGTGAAATCGATGGTGCCGTCGAGTGCGTCCATCAGGTTCATCGGGCCCTCGACGACGTTGCCCCACATCGGGGTGTTGGCGTCCTCCTGGTCGGCCAGCCAGGCCTTGGCACCGGAGTTGAGCGCGTTGATCGTCATCTTGCGGTCGGTGGGCCCGGTCATCTCGACGCGGCGGTCCTCCAGCCCCGGAGCGAGCGGCGCGACTTTCCAGCTGTCGTCCTGCCTGATGTCCTTGGTCTCCGGCAGGAAGTCGAGGTCCTCGCCGGCGGCAACCCTCTTGGCCTTGTCCTCGCGTGCATCGAGCAGTTCGAGGCGTCGGGCGTTCAGTTCACGGTGCAGCTTGGCGACCAGTTCGAGCGCCTTGGGCGAAAGGATCTCGTCGTAACGGTCCTTCACCGGACCGGTGACTTCGACGCCATCCGGCAGGTTCAAGGTGGACATGCGACTCCTCTGTCTGTCTGACGTGCAACACGGTATTCCGCATCGCGGAATGAGGCTCCTTCTGTATGGAATACCCTAGCAATAACATCGACGCTGCGGGTGGGTGAGTGCTCGCCGAGCGTCGCCGCCGGACGCCACCAGTCGCCACCGCAACGGGTGATGTTGCTCACGAACCAGCGCGAGGATTCGCCGACAACTTCCGATTGCCGGAAGACTCGATCGGTGATCCGAGCCAGCGCCCCGCAGACCATCGACGTCGACGGCGATCAGGCGGTGGCTCGCGCGCATCATGTCGGCCTCGCGCTCTTCGCATTGGCGCTCGGCGGTTTCGCGATCGGCACCGCCGAATTCGTCACGATGGGTCTGCTGCCGCAGATCGCGGACGGTGTCGACATCTCGATCCCGAAGGCCGGCCACGTCGTGTCCGCGTACGCGCTGGGCGTCGTCGTCGGAGCCCCGTTGATCGCAACGCTGGCTGCCCGCGCACCCCGCAAGGCTCAGTTGATCTGGCTGATGATCGCGTTCGCCCTGGCCAACATCGGTTCGGCGCTCGCCGCTTCGTACGGCACCCTGCTGATCACCCGCTTCCTGTCCGGGCTGCCGCACGGCGCCTACTTCGGCATCGGGTCCGTCGTGGCCGCGTCCATGGTCGCTCCGCACCGACGCACCTGGGCCGTCTCGATGATGCTCGCCGGGCTCACGGTCGCGAATGTCATCGGCGTCCCGCTGTCCACCGTCCTCGGTCAACGGTTCGGCTGGGAATACCCGTACGTGTTCGTCGGAGTGATCTCGCTGGCCTGTGTCGCCGCGGTGCTCGCCTGGGTGCCGCGTCAGGCGGCTGACGAGAACGCCTCTGCCGCAAAGGAACTCAAGGCGCTCACCCGTCCTCAGGTGTGGTTGGCGCTCGGTATCGGCACCGTCGGTTTCGGCGGGATGTTCGCCACGTTCTCCTACATCGCCCCGACGATGACCAACCTGGCCGGCTTCGCCGAGAGCACCGTCCCGTTGATCCTCGTCGTCTACGGCGTCGGCATGACGATCGGCGCGATCGTCGCCGGACGCGTCTCGCAGTTCGGTCTGATGCGCGGCATCCTGGGGTCCCTGGTGCTCATAGCGACCCTGTTGGCCGTGTTCGGTTTCATGGCGCACCACCCGGTCACCGCCGTGATCGCGGTCTTCCTGCTCGGCTTCCTGCCCACGATCCTCGTGCCTATGCTGCAGACCCGGCTGATGGACGTCGCGCAGGAGGGTCAGTCGCTCGCTGCGGCCCTCAACCACTCCACCCTGAACATGGCGAACGCGCTCGGCGCATGGCTGGGCAGCATTGTCCTGGACCGCGGTCTGGGCTACGAATGGCCGAGCCGGATCGGCGCGCTGCTCGCCCTCGGTGGCATCCTCATCACGATCGTGTCCGCCACCCTCGGACGTCGGGACGCGGCCGCTCACGCCTAGAACGTCGTCTCGGAGGGTTGTCGGGACACCTCGGCAGGCGTGGGAGACTGGGACGAATACCTGTCCGGCCGAGAACAACGCAAGGAACCATCTGTGGCACCCATGGCACGCACCGCGCTGCAACCAGCCGCGACGCCGCCTTCGCAGATCCGAAACTTCTGCATCATCGCGCACATCGACCACGGCAAGTCCACCCTCGCCGATCGCATGCTGGGGATCACCGGCGTCGTCGACGACCGCGCGATGCGGGCGCAGTACCTCGACCGCATGGACATCGAGCGTGAGCGCGGAATCACGATCAAGAGCCAGGCCGTGCGCATGCCGTGGGAGATGGATGGGGAGACCTTCTGCCTCAACATGATCGACACGCCCGGGCACGTCGACTTCACCTATGAGGTGTCCCGGTCGCTCGCCGCGTGTGAGGGAGCGGTGCTGCTCGTCGACGCGGCGCAGGGCATCGAGGCGCAGACGCTCGCCAACCTGTACCTGGCGATGGAGAACGACCTCACGATCATCCCGGTGCTGAACAAGATCGACCTGCCGGCGGCGCAGCCGGAGAAGTACGCCGAGGAACTCGCCGGCTTGATCGGCTGCGAGCCGCAGGACTGCCTCAGGGTGTCGGGCAAGACCGGCGTCGGCGTCGAACCGCTGCTCGACCAGATCGTCCAGCAGTTCCCGGCTCCGGTGGGCGATGCGAATGCTCCCGCCCGCGCGATGATCTTCGACTCCGTCTACGACACCTACCGCGGCGTCGTCACCTACGTTCGCGTGGTCGACGGCAATCTGAACCCGCGCGAGAAGATCCAGATGATGTCGACGAAGGCGACCCACGAACTGCTGGAGATCGGCGTCATCTCGCCGGAACCGGTGCCTGCGAAGGGGCTCGGCGTCGGCGAGGTCGGCTACCTCATCACCGGAGTGAAAGACGTCCGCCAGTCGCGGGTCGGTGACACGATCACCTCCGCGCGAGACGGCGCCACCGATGCCCTGGGTGGTTACCGCGACCCGAAGCCGATGGTCTTCTCCGGTCTGTACCCGATCGACGGTTCCGACTACCCGGTGCTGCGTGATGCCCTCGACAAGCTCAAGCTCAACGACGCCGCGCTGGTCTACGAACCCGAGACCTCGGCCGCGTTGGGCTTCGGCTTCCGCATCGGATTCCTCGGCATGCTGCATCTGGAGATCGTGCGCGAACGCCTCGAGCGCGAGTTCGACCTCGACCTCATCTCGACACTGCCGTCCGTGGTGTACGACGTGAAGTTGGACGACGGCCGCACGGTCGTGGTGACCAACCCGTCCGAGTTCCCCGAGGGCAAGGTCGACTCGATCACCGAGCCCGTCGTCCGCGCGACGATCCTGGCGCCGAGCGAGTTCATCGGCGCGATCATGGAGCTGTGCCAGAGTCGACGCGGCACGCTGCGCGGCATGGACTACCTGTCCGAGGACCGCGTCGAGATGCGGTACACGTTGCCGCTCGCCGAGATCGTCTTCGACTTCTTCGACTCGCTGAAGTCGCGCACCCGTGGGTACGCCTCGCTCGACTACGAACCCGATGGCGAGCAGCAGGCCGACCTGGTCAAGGTCGACATCCTGCTCCAGGGCGACAAGGTCGACGCGTTCAGCACCGTCGTGCACCGCGACAAGGCGTACGCGTACGGCGTGATGATGGCCGGCAAGCTCAAGGAGCTCATTCCGAGGCAGCAGTTCGAGGTGCCGATCCAGGCCGCGATCGGCGCCCGCGTCATCGCCCGCGAGAACATCCGCGCGATCCGCAAGGACGTCCTGGCCAAGTGCTACGGCGGTGACATCAGCCGTAAGCGCAAGCTGCTGGAGAAGCAGAAGGAAGGCAAGAAGCGGATGAAGATGGTCGGCTCCGTCGAGGTGCCGCAGGAAGCCTTCATCGCTGCGCTCTCCCAGGACGCCTCGGCTGAGAAGGCGAAGAAATAGCGCCGTGGCACAACGCGATTCGGGCTTCGACCCGGTTGTTCCGACGAGCCCCGACGGTCGTCCGTTGGCCCGCACCCGATCGTTCACGCGCCGCGGCGGACGCATGCCCGATCGGCACGAGCGGGCGATGGAGCAGCACGGGCCGATCTACCTGCTCGATCTGCCGCTCAACGGCACCGACACCACGCTCGACCCCGACTACCGCTTCGATAAGGAAGGGGTCTTCGGGCGGTCGGCGCCGTTGATCGCCGAGATCGGGTCGGGCGCCGGCGACGCCGTCGTGCACGCTGCGGCATTGCACCCGGACGTTGACTTCCTCGCCTTCGAGGTATGGCGCCCGGGCGTCGCGCACACCATCACCAAAGCGGTCTCGGCGGGCGTCACCAACCTGCGCATCGCGATCGCCGATGCGGCCTGGTCGATGCCGCTCATGTTCGAACCAGGGACGTTGCACGAGATCTGGACCTTCTTCCCCGACCCGTGGCCGAAGACCAAGCACCACAAGCGCCGTCTGGTGCAGCCGGCGTTCGCGACGCAGGTCGCTACGTTGCTCGAGTCGGGCGGTGTGTGGCGGCTCGCGACCGACTGGGCCGACTACGCGTGGCAGATCCGCGACGTCGTCGAAGGGTGTGAGGAGTTCACGAACCCGTACGCCGGGCGACTCGCCGACCCGGGCGACCCCGACGTCGACCCGGAGGGCGATCGCGGCGGATTCGCTCCGCGGTTCGAGGACCGTCCGATGACCCGCTTTGAGAAGAAGGGTCTGCGGGTCGAGCGCATCGTGCGCGATGTTGCGGTGACCCGGCGCTGACCGCGTGCCCGGGAGGGTGGCGCATCGAAGTTACCTGCGAGTAACATCTGCGTATGGCCTCGACCTTCCAGATGTATCGACAGCTCGAAAGCAAGCCGCTCGGCAAGAGCGCGTTCTCGCTCGCCTTCATGCTGAAGGCGCCGTACTTCGCAACGGTGCGCCCGAAAGTGGAGGTCATGGAGCCGCACCACGGCGTCGTCACGATCCGCAAGCGGCGCGGCGTGCAGAACCACATCGGTACCGTGCACGCGATCGCCGTCGCGAACGGTCTCGAAGCGGCGATGGGTCTGCTCTGCGAAGCGACCACCCCGAAGGGAATGCGCTGGATTCCCAGGGGAATTCAGCTCGACTACATCGCCAAGGTGCCCACCGACGTCCGGTGCGAGGCGCGCACAGACATCGCGGATTGGGACAAGCAGCCGCCGTTCCAGGTCGACGTGCGGTGCACCGCTTATGTCGATGACGGCAGTGAGGTCGTCTCGGGCGTCATCCCGGTGTGGGTCACTGCGAAGAGCTGATTTCGCCTTCGTCGCGGGCGATCGACACCAGGTCTGCGGCGAGCCCCGAGAGACGTCGTGATCCGGTCCAGACTGCGCGCAGCGGACGCCGCAGCTGCAGCCCGAGCGGCACGGTCACCAAGGTGCCGGCCGACAGGGCGTCGGCGACCGCGAGCCGACTGAGCACCGCGGGTGCTGCGCCCGAAGCGACGCTGACCCGTACCGCGGCGTTGCTCGGGAGCTCCAGGTGCGGTCGCACCTGCTGATCGAGCGCCTCGTCGAGGGCCATGCGGGTGCCGGAGCCGGGTTCGCGGGTGATGAGTGCGGTGCGAGCCAGTTCGTCGGCGCGGACCGCGCGCGACCGGCCAGCCCAGACGTGATGCGGGGCGACCACGAGCACCATCTCGTCGTGCGCGACAACAGTGCTGTGCAGGTCGCCCGGCACCGTGGGCTCTTCGACGAATCCCAGGGCGGTGCGACCGGATCGCACATCATCGACGACATCGTGGGAGTTGTGCACGTGCACGGCCACGGCGCTGTTCGGTTGCTGGCTGCGCAGCGTCGAAAGCCATCGGGGTAGTAGGTGTTCGGCAATAGTCTGACTGGCCGCGACCGGCAGCGGACGCGTGGAGTCGCCACGCAGGGTCGCGGCCGAATCGGTGACCGCGTCCATAGCGGCCAGCGCCTGGCGGGCCTGGTCGACGAGCACGGCGCCGGCATCGGTCAGGGTCGATCCTCGGGTAGAGCGCACCACCAGGTCCAGGCCGAGTTGGCGTTCGAGCCGGGCGAGCGAGCGGGTGGCATTGGGTTGAGCCATGCCGACAGTTCGTGCGGCGGCGCCGACGCTGCCGGTTGCGGCCACCGCGACGAGCAGTTCAAGTGCGAGTGGGTCGGGGCGCGCGGTCATATGCGAAGGATATGCGGTACTGCTCAATCGTCGTCTACCGAGAAGTGTCCGCAGGGCGGATGGTTGAAGCATGTTGCACGCTGCGCCCACTCGCACCTCTCGCCGCGGCCTTGTCGCCGGGTTGGCGGTTGTGCTGCTCATCGGCTGTGTGGCAACGGTTTTCGGCCAGTTTGCGCCCGTGCTCGGCGGTCCGGTGTGTGGCATCGTCCTTGGCCTTGCCGCGGGTGTCGCTGTGCCGCGGCTGCGGTCGCACCACCTGGATGGCGGATATGAGGTCTGCTCCAAGCAGGTGCTGCAGGCGTCCGTGGTGGTGCTCGGCACTGGGTTGTCGCTGCGCCAGGTGGCGCAGGTCGGGTCGTCCTCGTTGCCGGTGATGCTCGCCAGCCTGTCGGTCGCGCTCGGGGGCGCCGCCCTCATCGGGCGCTGGTTGCGTGTCGGGCGCGATGTGCGAACGCTCATCGGAGTCGGCACCGGCATCTGTGGTGCGTCGGCGATCGCGGCCAGCACCGCCGTGATGCGCCCCAAGAAGGCCGATGCGGCGTACGCCCTCGGCACGATCTTCGTCTTCAACGTGATCGGAGTGCTCACCTTTCCGGTGATCGGCCACTTGCTCGGGATGACCGGCGAAAGCTTCGGCCTGTGGGCCGGCACGGCGATCAACGACACGTCGTCGGTCGTCGCAGCCGCCTATGGTTTCGGCGACGGTGCGGGCGACCAAGCGATCGTCGTGAAGCTCACCCGGTCGTTGATGATCATCCCGATCACGATCGTGCTGGCTTACCTGACAGCGCGTCGCGCCGCGTCGTCGTCGCCCGGCGGTCCGTCGACGGTGCGCATTCCATTGCGTCAGGTGGTGCCGTGGTTCCTCGTCGGGTTCGTGGTAGCGGCGGCGGTCAACTCGATCGGAGTCATCCCGACCGTCTGGCACCCTGGCCTGTCGAGGATCGGCACCTTCGGAATCACCCTGGCGCTCACCGCGATCGGGCTGTCCATGCGCCCGGCGCAGCTGCGCCGCACCGGCCTGCGGCCGTTGTTGTTGGGGGCGATCCTGTCGGTGCTGGTCGCCTCGACCAGCCTGGCCATGCAGGCCCTGACCGGCACCCTCTGACCCCCGCCCGCAAACGCTGCGCTACTCGCCAGCCACTGGTGGTGCACCAGCAGTGACTGGACGCAGGTGCAGCGCCTGTGGCGGTTGGTGCAGCGATTCGGCGTGCGGGTCGACGTCGGCGAGAATGGACCAATGCCCAGCGCGCTGCCCGATGGTGAACCTGTCCCGACCGACGGACACCTGCCGGCGACGGCGCTGGAGGCGTTGCAGCACAAGCCTTTCGGGGTCTACCTGCACGTGCCCTTCTGTCGGGTGCGGTGCGGCTACTGCGACTTCAACACCTACACCCTGACCGAGCTCGGCCCTGGCGCGAGCGTGGGTTCGTACGCGGACACCGCGATTCGGGAGATCGACCTCGCCGTACGGGTGCTGGGTGACCAGGCGCCGCCGATCTCGACGGTGTTCGTCGGCGGCGGCACGCCCACGATGCTCGCGGCGCACGACCTGGTGCGGATGATCGGCGCCCTGCGCGACCGGTTCGGCTTTGCCGATGATGCCGAGATCACGACCGAAGCCAACCCCGACTCGGTGACTCCCGAATCGCTGGAGGTGCTGGCGGACGGCGGTTTCACCCGGGTGTCGTTCGGGATGCAGTCGGCGGTGCCACACGTGCTGCACACGCTCGAGCGCACCCACGACCCCGCCAATGTCGGGCGCAGCGTCGAGGCGGCGAAGGCGGCCGGGCTGGCGACCAGTGTCGACCTCATCTACGGCACACCGGGGGAGTCGCTCGCCGACTGGCGCACCTCGCTGGACGCGGCAATTGCCTTGGAACCCGGGCATATCAGTGCCTACGCGCTCGTAGTCGAACAGGGCACGAAGCTCGCGGCTCAGGTGCGCCGCGGCCAGGTGACGATGCCCGATGACGACGACGAAGCCGACAAGTACGAGCTTGCCGACTCCATGCTCGCCGTGGCCGGTTACTCCTGGTACGAGGTGTCGAACTGGGCCACCGACCCCTCGCTGCGCTGCCGCCACAACGAGCTGTACTGGTCGGACGCGAACTGGTGGGGGATCGGGCCCGGCGCGCACAGTCACGTTGGTGGGGTGCGCTGGTGGAATCGCAAGCACCCTGCGGCGTACGCCTCGGTGCTGGCCGAGGGCAACTCACCAGGCGCCGGACGCGAATTGCTCACGGACACACAGCGATACGAGGAGCGCGTGCTCCTCGGCATCCGTCGCGACGCCGGCCTCGCCCTCGACGACCTCGAACCCGCCGGGCGCACCGCCGTCGCCGGGCTGATCGGCGACGGTCTCGTCGACGGACCGACGGCCCTGCGCGATCGGCGACTCGTGCTCACCCTGCGTGGACGGCTGCTCGCCGACACCGCCGTCCGTCGGCTGCTCGACTTCTGACCCATAACCGGTTGATGCGAGGATCGACCCATGAACCAGCCCCGTGTGGCCGCCGTCAGCCGGGACGAGCTGCACCGCTTCTCCAAGGCGCCGGTGGAGGCGATCGAGTTGGTCGCCGACCTGGGGGTGCGAGGTGACGCGCACGCGGGAACCCTTGTGCAACATCGGTCCCGGGTGCGTCGCGACCCGAACCAACCCAACCTGCGGCAGGTGCATCTCGTGCCCAGCGAGGTGTTCGAGACCGCCGAGCGCATGGGTTACACCCTGGCCGCGGGTGACCTCGGCGAAAACGTGCTGACCAGCGGTGTCGACCTGCATGCGCTCCCGGTCGACACCCGCCTGCACCTCGGCGACGAGGCCGTCGTGCGGCTCACCGGCCTGCGCAACCCGTGCGCGCAGATCAACGACTTCAAGCCGGGTCTGCTCAAAGTGGTGCTCTCCAGGACCGACGGGACCCCGACCGACGAACCCGCCCCGTCGACGGCCTCACCCGAGGTGCGGACGGTGCAGGTCATTCGCCGAGCCGGGGTGATGTCGGTCGTCGAGCGCAGTGGGATGGTGCGAGCGGGTGACCCGATCACGGTCGAGCTGCCGGACGGCGCCCCGGTCGCGTTGGGTCCCGTCTGAGCGCGCGGCGACTCGGCAACGACCGGCGCCACCCAAACGGTCTGCTTACAGGTCGAGGCCGATGTCGAGCGTGCGGACGCTGTGGGTCAGGGCACCGATCGAGATGATCTGCGCACCTGCCTCGGCCAACCCGCGCACGGTCGTCTCGTCGACGCCGCCGGAGACCTCGATGACCAGCGATGCAGGGTGGTCGTCGATCAGGCCGACGGCCTCGCGGATGAGGGCGGGCTTCATGTTGTCGAGCAGCACACCGTGCACCACCGGCGGGAGGCGGCGCCCGAGCCGGTCGGCATCGAAGGCGAGCAGTTCGCGCAACTGGTCGAGAGTGTCGACCTCCACCTCGACCCGCACCAGGTGACCCGAGCGTTCGGCGAGCCTGGCGAGCACCTTGTCGAGACCGCCGCCGAGCCCGATGTGGTTGTCCTTCAACAGAATTGCGTCGTGCAGCCCGAAGCGGTGGTTGACCCCGCCACCGTCGGCCACCGCGCGCTTCTCCAGGGCGCGTAGCCCGGGGGTGGTCTTGCGGGTGTCGGCGATGCGGGCACCCGTGCCGTCGACGAGACGCACGAACCCTGCGGTGCGGGTGGCGATGCCGCTGAGGTGACCGAGCAGATTCAGTGCGGTGCGTTCGGCCGTGAGGATCGATGCGGCACTCCCGGTGACCGTCGCGATGCGCGTGCCCGGCGCGACCGTCGCACCGTCGGACACGAACCAGTCGACCTCCAGCGAGGCGTCGACCAGGTCGAAGGCGTGCTGCGCCGCGCGCACCCCGGAGACGACACCGCCCTGACGGGCGACCAGGTGCGCGCTGCCCTGGATGTCGGACGGCACGGTGGTCGTGGTGGTGAGATCGCCGGCCTGGCCGAGGTCTTCGGCAAGAGCCGTGCGCACGATGCGGTCGATCTCCATCCCGATCTGAGCATCGATCATGCCGGAACCTCCTGTGCCGCAGCGGTTTCGAGCTGCTCGTCGATGCGTCGGTGGGCGCCCACGGTGTGCGGGTGCAAGAGAGCCGAGCGGGCGACGAGCCAGGCGACGTAGCCCGCATCGTCGTGCCGCAACTCGGCGAGTCGGTCGACCGCGCCCTCGAGCGACTCGCCGTCGCGCAACACCCCACAGCTGGCGCCGAGGATCGTTCGCACCTCGCCGAGGTCGACCGCAGCGCCCGCGGACGGCGGCACCACGGTGGCTGGGTCGACCGGCAGCACCCGCGGGGTCCAACGGGTGTCGGCTCCCCGGATCGAGTCGGCCGCCGCGCGGCCGGTCACCACCGCTTCGAGCAAAGAGTTGGAGGCCAAGCGATTGGCTCCGTGCAGGCCGGTGCGCGACACCTCGCCGACGGCCCAGAGACCGGGCACTGAGGTGCGCGCCTGGGCGTCGACTGTGACGCCACCCATGGCGTAGTGCAGGGCCGGCCGCACCGGCAGCAGGTCGCTGGCGAGGTCGAATCCGTGCGCCCCGCAGAGCTCGGCAACCGCAGCGAAACGCGTTACAACAGAAGAGATCTCGCGGCAATCGAGGCGAACCTGACGCCCCGCCCGCAGCTGTTCCCACACCGCGGCAGCAACCACGTCGCGCGGTTGGAGTTCGTGCACGAATCGCTCGCCGTCGGCGGTCAGGATCGCGCCGGCGCCACGCAGCGCTTCGGTCAGCAGGGGGTTGGGAAAGGCCGGCACGTCGAGAGCGGTGGGGTGGAACTGCACGAGGTGCAGATCGTCGGTGCGGGCACCCACCCGCGCAGCCATCGCGACACCCTGCCCCAGCGCGGTCGCCGGGTTCGTGGTGCACGGCCACAGCGCACCCATCCCACCGGTCGCCAGCACGACGGCGTCGGTCTCGAGCACGAGCACCGCGCCCGAGGCGTCGAGCACCTCGACACCGCAGATCGCGCCGTCCGAATCGGTCAGCAGGCGGCGGGCGGTGTGCCGTTCCAACGCCTGCACCGACGGCAGACCCCGGACGGCGGCGGCCATCGTCCGGGTGATTGCGGCACCGGAGGAGTCGCCGGCGTGCGCGACGCGGCTGCGGCTGTGGCCGCCCTCGAGCGCGAGGTCGAGCCGTCCGTCGGCTGTGTGGTCGAACGGCACGCCGAGCTCGGCGAGCAAACCGACGACATCGGTCGCCGCCTCCGTGATGCGGCGAATGGTGCGGGTGTCGCCGACGAACGCCCCGGCCCGCACCGTGTCGGCCGCATGCAACTCGGGGGTGTCGTCGTCGGCGAGAGCTGCCGCGATGCCGCCCTGGGCCCACATGCTCGCCGCGTTGTCGGTGAGCGTGCCCGGCGTGACGAGCACGCAATCGGCGGGCGAGAGGGCCCAAGCGGCGGTGAGACCCGCGAGGCCCGAGCCGATGATGACCGGCTTGTTCATGGTGTGCTCCTACTTGACCGCGAGCATGCGCTCGATGGCGCGGCGCGCGGGTGCTTCGAGGGTGGGGTCGAGAGTGATCTCGTGCTGGCCGAGTTCGAGCGAGCGACGGATCGCGGTGAGCGTGTTGCGCTTCATGTGCGGGCACAGGTTGCACGGGCGCACGAAGTCGACGTCGGGGTGCTCGGCGGCCACGTTGTCGCTCATCGAGCATTCGGTGATGAGGGCGACCTTGCGGCGTCCGCCGGCGTCGGGCACGCCCGCCCGGGACACCTGGCCGACGAAGTCGATCATCTGGGCGGTCGAACCCGAGAAGTCCGATGCGGCAACCACATTCGGCGGGCACTCGGGGTGGGCGATGACCGTCACGCCGGGGTTGCCCGAGCGGATGTCGTCGATGTCGGCGGGCGTGAAGCGCTCGTGCACCTCGCACGCACCCGGGTGGGTGATCACCTCGACGCCGGTGCGGGCAGCGATGTTCCGGGCGAGGTACTGGTCGGGGATCATGATGACCCGGTCGACCCCCAGCGACTCGATGATCTCGACCGCGTTGCCGGAGGTGCAGCAGATGTCACTCGCGGCCTTCACCGCCGCGCTGGTGTTGACATAGGTGACCACCGGCACACCCGGGTGTTGCCGGCGAAGCTCGGCGATGTCCTCCGGCGTGATGCTCTCGGCCAGCGAGCAACCCGAACGCAGGTCAGGCAGCAGCACCCGCTTGGCCGGGTTGAGCAGCTTTGCCGTCTCGGCCATGAAGTGCACCCCGGCGAGCACGATCGTGCCGGCCGTGACGTGCTGCGCCTCGCGGGCGAGGGCGAGGGAGTCGCCGACGATATCTGCCACGCCGTGGAAGACCTCTGGCGTCATGTAGTTGTGCGCCAGAATCACGGCGTCGTGCTCGCGCTTCAGCGCTTCGATCGCCTCGATCTCCGGCTCGAAGACGGCCCACTCGACCTCGGGGATGAGGTGGCGGACCTTCTCGTACGTGGCTGTCGACATCGTCGGCTCCATCCTATTTGCTCACATTGAGTAAATGCTTGGAGTGAGCATAACATCGCTCACTGCAAATACCGCGCGTGCGAGCACGCGCTGTGTTTGCAGTGAGAGGCGCAGTGGTTGCGGAGGGTGGGCCGTACCCGCAGCGGCGGACGCGGGTCAGCGCGATCGGGGGATCGGCACCTTGGTGCCCACCTGGCCGCGGGCCGCAATGGCCTCGCGACGGAAGCGGTAGAGCCGCGCCGGTCGTCCGCCGGTGGCGCGAGAGGTGTCATCGGTCGGCTCCACCAGCGCCTGCTGTTCGACCGAGCGGCGGAAGTTCTGTTTGTGCAGGCCGGCGCCGACCAACGCCTCGACCACCGCCTGCAGCTCGCCCAGGGTGAACGTCGGGGGCATGAGCTCGAACACGAGTGGGCGGTACTGGATCGTCGAGCGCAGCCTGGACAGACCCGTCGCGAGGATGCGGCGGTGGTCGGAGTGCATCGCGGGGCCGGTGAGGCCGTCGACGCCGTCAGCGGCGTTGGGCGAATCCGCAACCAGTCCGGCCTCCCAGAGCAACTCGTAACGTTGCAGCGCCAGCTCGGGACGCCATGGCAGTTCACCATCACCGAAGATGTGCGCGATGCGTTCGGACGCATCGGTCGACCACCTGCGCAGCTCGCTGATCAGCTTGTCGCACAACGCGATTGATCGCTCTGAACGGCGATCTTCCCACGGCAGCAGGTCGTAGACATCGCGCCAGCCGTCGTCGGCGGCCGCCCGCGTGAGCCCCAGGTAGGAGATCGACACCGCCCGACCGGCGGAACCGTCGCGGCCCAGGTCGGCAAACGTATAGAGCTGCTCCACGAAGCCCAGGGAGTGCCCCGTCTGTTCCGCAACGAACGCTCGCGCGCCGTTCTGCAGCGAGTGGTGGTCGGTGCGCAACGGGCCCGCCGGAAGGTGCAGTGGATCGCCGGCGGCGAGCACCATCGGTCCCTGATCGGGCGCGCCCGCGCAGGTGCCGACCGAGACGACGACCGCCACCAGGTCGGCATGCAGCGACGCGGCCGGGCGAGAGGTCATGACGCAGAACCTACAAGGTGAATCGGATCAGACCGGAGCGGTGACGAAGTCGATGAGCTCCTCGACGCGGCCGAGCAGCTCCGGCTGCAGATCGGCGTAGTTGTCGACCGTGCCGAGAATGCGCTTCCACCCGCGCGCGACGTCAGCCTGAGAGGCGTGCGGCCAGCCGAGCTCGGCAAGGATGCCGTGCTTCCACGAGGTGCCGCGCGGTATCACCGGCCACTTGGTCCAACCCAGCTTTTGCGGACGCACGCTCTGCCACACGTCGACGTACGGGTGGCCGAGGATCAGCACATGGTCGCGCGACTGAGGCAGCGCCCGCGCGGCGTCGACGATGCGCTGCTCCTTGGTGCCCCGCACCAGGTGGTCGACGAGGATGCCCATGCGCCGCCCCGGCCCGGGGGCGAAATCGCGGATCACGGCCGACAGGTCGTCCACGCCGTCCAGCATCTCGACGACCACGCCCTCGACCCGCAGGTCGTGGCCCCACACCTTCTCGACCAGCTCGGCGTCATGTCGGCCCTCGACGAAGATCCGGGAGCCGAGCGCGACCTTCGCCCGCTGGTCGGCCACGGCGACCGACCCACTCGCCGTACGCGTGGTGGTGGCGCGTGCGGCCGCCAGCGCGGCCGCGTCCGCCGGGCGTGGGGGAGTCAGGATCACCGGGCGTCCGTCGATGAGGAAGCCCGGGCCGAGCGGGAACGCGCGCACCTTGCCGCGTCGGTCCTCCAGGTGCACCACGTGCATCCCGCCGACCTTCTCCACCCGGACGACGGCGCCGACGAACCCGGTGTCGACCTCCTCGACGACCGTGTCGGGCTCCGCGGCGACCTCCTGGGATCGTCCACGCTTGGGCGCGCGCCAGTCGGAGGAGAGCACATCGGAGCCGTATCGGTCTGTCACGGCCGTCACGGTAGACGGCGGCGCAGGTCACGTCGTGGGTGACACGCGCGGTTCGCGCCGGGTCGTAGAATTGGCACTCGTGCCCTCGGAGTGCCAAAGTCGCGAGCGAGCCCGAACAGTGAGGAGGACCGATGAGCGAACAACGCCGTCTCGACGTGCTGCGCGCGATCGTGCAGGACTACGTCGCCACCTCCGAGCCCGTCGGGTCCAAGGCCTTGCTGGATCGTCACCAACTCGGCGTCAGCGCCGCAACGATCCGCAACGACATGGCCGCCCTGGAGGAGGAGGGGCTGATCAGTGCCCCACACACCTCCGCCGGACGTGTCCCAACCGACGCCGGATACCGCCGGTTCGTCGACCAACTCGGCCACATGAAGCCGCTGTCACGCTCCGAGCGTGTCGCCATCGAGACCTTCCTGCAGCAGGCGGTCGACCTCGACGACATCGTCGACCGCACCGTCCGGCTGCTCTCGTCGCTCACCCACCAGGTCGCGGTCATGCAGTACCCGTCGATCGGCACCGCCACCGTCCGTCACATCGAGCTCGTCAGCCTCGCCGACACCAAGGTCATGGTCGTGCTGATCATGTCGACCGGACGGGTGGAGCAGCGGGTGCTGACCATCGCCCACACCGCCGACCAACTCCTCAGCCTGCGCGACGTCGTCAACCAGGCCGCCGAAGGGCGCACCCGCGCTCACGCCGCCGACCGGCTGGACGCCTGGGCCGAGCAGCGCCGCGCAGGCGCGAAGCCTGACTCGCACCCCGACGACTCCACTCCCACGTCCGTCGGCGTGATCCGCGACTTCCTGGCCGAGGAGCGTGAGGAGCGCGTCGTCATGGCCGGCACCTCCCACCTGGTGCGCTCCGGGCAGGACTTCCCAGAGACCATCGGACCGGTGCTGGACGCCTTGGAAGAACACGTCGTTCTGTTGCGTTTGCTGCAGCAGATGGAAGGCGACGACGTCTACGTCCGGATCGGCGGCGAGAACGCCATCGACGGATTCCGGACGGCATCGATCGTCAGCGCTCCGTACACCGCCGGTGGTATCGGTGTGCTGGGTCCGACCCGCATGGACTACCTCACCACCATAGCCGCGGTTCGCGCGGTCGCCCGTTACGTCTCGGAAATTCTCGAGCAGTAAGGAACTTCGTTGAACGACTACTACGCCGATCTCGGCGTGTCCCGCGACTCCTCGGCGGAGGACATCAAGCGCGCCTACCGCAAGCAGGCCCGCAAGTTGCACCCCGACGTCAACCCGGGGCCGGAGGCCGAGGCCGAGTTCAAGAAGATCTCGCAGGCCTACGAGGTGCTGTCCGACCCGAACAAGCGTCAGCAGTACGACATGGGCGCCGACCCGTTCGGCGGTCAGCACGCAGGGTTCGGCGGCAACTTCAGCTTCACCGACGTCATGGACGCCTTCTTCGGTGCCGGCGCGGCCGGTACGCAGGGTGGCCCGAGGTCTCGCGTCCAGCACGGACAGGACGCCCTCGTCCCGTTGCAGATCGATCTGTCGACCGCCGTTTTCGGTGGCGCCGAGGACCTCGTCTTCGACACCGCGATCCTGTGTGACACGTGCGACGGTGAAGGCTCCCGCCCGGGCACCGGACGCCGCACCTGCGACGTCTGCCAGGGCGCCGGTCAGGTGCAGCAGGTGCAGCGTTCCTTCCTCGGCCAGATCATGACCACCCGTCCGTGCGGTGCCTGTCACGGTTACGGCGAGGTCGTCGAGTCGCCGTGCCCGGACTGCTCCGGCGAGGGACGCCGTCGTGACCGCCGCACGCTGAAGATCAAGGTGCCCGCGGGGGTCGACACCGGCACCCGCATCCAACTGAGCGGCGAGGGCGAGGTGGGCCCCGGTGGTGGCCCGAACGGCGATCTCTACGTCGAGGTGCGGGTCCGCAAGCACGAGACCTTCCAACGTCGGGGCGACGATCTGCACTGCTCGGTCGAACTCCCGATGACCGCGGCCGCCCTCGGTGCCAACCTGCCCCTACAGACCCTCGACGGCCCGCGCGACGTGGAGATCAAGGCCGGCACCCAGCCGGGCGATGTCATCACGCTCAAGGGCCTCGGCGTCACGCACCTGCGCACGAACATGCGCGGCGACCTGCTGGTGCACACCAACGTCCGCACCCCGATGAACCTGTCCGACGAGCAGCGCGATCTGCTGCGTCAGCTCGCCACGGCCCGCGGCGAAGAGCGTCCGGAGGGCAACTTCCAGCGAGCCGACAAGGGACTGTTCGGCAAGCTGCGCGACGCGTTCAAGTGACCGCTGCGCTCTTCCTGATCGACGCCGGACGCCTGGACGGTGTCACTGACGGTGCCCCGCTGGTGCTCGACGGCCCGGAGGGGCGACACGCGGCCACCGTGAAGCGGATCGAGCCGGGGGAAACCGTCTTGGTCGCCGACGGTTCCGGGACGGTCGCTCAGTGCACGGTGGCGGCGGCGTACAAGGACCGGCTCGATCTGGTTGTCGTCAGCACCGAGCAACAGACTCCGCAACTCCCGCGTGTGATCCTCGTCCAGGCGCTCGCCAAGGGCGATCGCGACGACCAAGCCATCGAAGCCGCAACGGAATTGGGTGTCGACGAGGTCGTGCCATGGCAGGCCGAGCGCAGCATCGTGCAGTGGAAGGGCGAGCGCGGCGCGAAGGCTGCGCGCAAGTGGGAGCTGGTCGTTCGTGCGGCGGCCAAGCAGTCCCGCCGGGCCACCGTCCCGGTCGTCGGTCCGTTGCTCGATCGCAGGGGGCTCGCCGGCCTGGCGAACGGCCGCACCGTGTTCGTCCTGCACGAGGACGCAACGACTGCCTTGGCCGATGTCGACCTCGCCGGAGTGGAAGAACTCGCGATCGTGGTCGGACCCGAGGGCGGCATCAGCCCCGCCGAACTGTCGGTGCTCGAGGACGCCGGGGCACGGATCGTCCGTCTCGGACCGCATGTACTGCGCTCGTCGAGCGCCGGGCCGGCAGCTCTCGCGGTCGTCATGTCGGGCACCCGCTGGGCGCACCACTGACCCACTCGAAGCCGGCGTGAATTTCGGATGAGACCCATCGGACCCGCACGTAGACTGGGACGCACGATGACAGATTCGACCAACAGCACCCCGCACACCGTCCAGGCGACCCACGCCGTCGAAGTACCACCGGATGTGCCGATGGTGCAGTTGCTCGGGCCGAACGACGAGTTGCTCACCACCATCGAGCGCGCGTTCCCGAAGCTGGTGATCGCGGTCCGCGGCAATGGAATCCAGCTGCAGGGCGATCCCGGCGACATGGCTCTGGTCGAGGATCTGCTCGACGAACTCATCGCGATCGTCGACGCCGGTCACCCGCTCAATCGTGACGCCGTGGAACGCTCGATCGGCATGCTGCGCCGCAAGACCCGCGAGCGCCCGGCCGACGTGCTCACGATGAACATTGTCAGCAGTCGCGGCCGCACCGTCCGCCCGAAGACGCTGGGGCAGAAGGAGTACGTCGACGCGATCGACGAGAACACGATCGTGTTCGGCATCGGCCCGGCCGGCACCGGTAAGACCTACCTCGCGATGGCGAAAGCGGTGGCCGCCCTGCAGGCCAAGGAGGTCGACCGGATCATCCTGACCCGTCCGGCGGTCGAGGCCGGCGAGCGTCTTGGCTTCCTGCCCGGGTCGCTCAACGAGAAGATCGACCCCTATCTGCGTCCGCTGTACGACGCACTGCACGACATGGTCGACCCCGACTCGATACCGCGGCTCATGGCGTCCGGCACGGTGGAGGTCGCACCGCTGGCCTACATGCGTGGCCGCACGCTCAACGGAGCGTTCATCATCCTGGACGAGGCCCAGAACACCTCCGCCGAGCAGATGAAGATGTTCCTCACCCGCCTCGGTTTCGGCTCCAAGATGGTCGTCACCGGTGACGTCACCCAGGTCGACCTGCCCGGCGGCACCACCTCCGGGCTGCGGGTCGTCCAGGACATCCTCAAGGGGGTCGACGACGTCCACTTCGCCCACCTCACCGCGCAGGACGTCGTCCGTCACCGCCTTGTGAGCGAGATCGTCGAGGCGTACGACCGCTTCGATGCCCACCGCCGCACCCCTGACAAGCGTGACGGGCAGGGTCCGCGTCGTGCTGGAGCAGCGGGGAAGAAGGCGTGAGCATCGACGTCGCCAACGAGACCGACGTCGAGGTCGACCTCGAGGAACTGCGCGAGTGCGCGGGGTGGGTGCTGCAGGAGATGCGCGTGCACCCCGAGGCCGAACTGGCCATCACCGTCATCGACGAGGACGCGATGGAGGTGCTGCACGTGAAGTGGATGGACCTGCCCGGTCCGACCGACGTGATGAGTTTCCCCATGGACGAGCTGCGTCCCGGCCGGGACGGGATCGATCCCGAGGAAGGCATCCTCGGCGACCTCGTGCTCTGCCCCACGGTCGCGGCGAAGCAGGCCGAGGAGGCCGGTCATACACCTGCCGAGGAGATGCTGCTGCTGACCGTGCACGGCATCCTGCACCTGCTCGGGTTCGACCACGCCGAGCCGGACGAGCGCAAGGAGATGTTCGACCTGCAGCGCACGTTGCTGCTGACCTTCCTGGCCCGCAGGCCGGCCGCGACGAGCATCACCCCACCGTCGGGAGACTGACGCGGCAGCGTCGGACATACTTCGACTGCGCCCCGGACGGACGCGAGCAGCACGCAATCGGTTGGAAATGAGTTCGGAATGAGTGAGTTCAAGGCAGGGTTCGCCTGCTTGGTCGGTCGACCGAACGCAGGCAAGTCGACGTTGACGAACGCCCTGGTCGGCCAGAAGGTCGCGATCACCTCGAGCAAGCCGCAGACCACGCGGCACACGATCCGCGGTATCCACAACACCGATGACTCGCAATTGGTGCTGGTCGACACCCCCGGTCTGCACAAGCCGCGCACGCTGCTGGGTCAGCGGCTCAACGACGTCGTCCGTGAGACGCTGATGGACGTCGACGTCATCGGCTTCTGCCTGCCGGCCGACCAGAAGATCGGCCCGGGTGACCAGTTCATCGCCAACGAACTTGCCGAGTTACGCCGTGGACGCCGCAAGCCGGTGATTGCGATCGCCACGAAGATCGACAAGGTGCCGCGCGACCGGATCACCGAGCACCTGCTCGCGATGGACAAACTCGGCGACTGGGACGAGATCGTGCCCTGTTCCGCGGTCGACGGCACCCAGGTCGACACGGTCGCGGAACTGCTGACGTCCTACCTGCCGAACTCGCCGAAGCTGTACCCGGACGACGTGCTGACCGACGAGCCCGAGATGGTGATGATCGCCGAGCTCGTGCGTGAAGCCGCCCTCGAAGGTGTGCGGGACGAGTTGCCGCACAGCCTGGCCGTCGTCGTCGAGGAGATGACTCCACGCGAGGACCGTCCGGAAGGCAAGCCGCTGATGGACATCCGCGTCAACGTCTTCGTCGAACGTCCCTCGCAGAAGGCGATCATCATCGGGCGTGGTGGCTCGCGCCTGCGTGAGGTGGGCACCAATTCTCGCGAGGCCATCGAGAAGCTGCTCGGCCAGCGGGTGTTCCTCGACCTGCACGTGAAGGTCGCCAAGGACTGGCAGACCGACCCGAACCAGTTGTCGAAGTTGGGATTCTGAGTACGCCATGACCGACGAGAACCTCGCGTGGGCCGAGTTCGGCGACACCCTGCGGCTGCCGATCGACGACAAGGACTACGTCCGCGACATCCCCTGGGAGAAGGCGGCGTTCATGCCGCAGTTCCCGATGATCGACATCGGTTCGGGAAGCGGCCTGACCACCCTGACCCTCGGTGAGCAGTACCCGGATGCCGAGATCCTGTCGGTGGAGCCCGACCCGATGATGCGAGCGATCCTGATGTCCCGGATTGCAGAACGTTCCGAGATTCGTTCGCGCACAACGGTTCTGCACGAGACGATCGGTTCCACCTGGTTGCCCGAGCAATGTGGTGGAGCGTTGCTGTTCAACGTGATCTACTTCCTTGGTGGGCGCGCCCGCGACCGCTTCTGGCAGCGCATGGCCGATGTGCTCGTGCCCGGCGCACCCATCCTGATGAGCCGGTCGTACGGCGGTGTGCCGGAGCAGTCGGTCGAGCGCAAACTCCTCAGCACCGCGATGATGGGCCGCAACGAGTACCAGCGCTGGTTCGAGGCGCAACCCGGACGCGACAACCGGATGGAGATCACCAACACCTTCGTCGTCCTGCGTGACGGTCAGAAGATGCGCGAGGAAACCACCAAGCTTGCGGCCTGGGGACTGGACGAGGACATGGTGCTGGACGAGATCCCGATCGGGAAGTTCGGCATCGAGGAGATCAACGACCGCTACTTCGCGATCCGGCGCCTGCCCGACATCAAGCGTTGAGCCGCCGCTGCGCTCAGAACACCTTCACGTCTCGCCAGGCCTGATCGACGGCCTGTTCCTGCGCGGACCCGTCGCCGTACCTGGCCGATGCCGCCTTGACCGTCGCCTGGGCGAATGCCACGAAGTCGGCGTCCTTGGGCAACCTGCCGGCGGTGAGCGCGTCGTACCAGACCGGCCCCACCGTCTCCCAGCTGTTGCCGTCGAGCGCCACGGCGGCACGGTAGAACGCGTGGTTGGGAATGCCGGAGTTGATGTGCACGCCGCCGTTGTCGCCGGAGTCGTCGTGGGGCAGGTCCTGGTAGTCGTCCATCGACGCTGGTTGCGGGTCCTTGCCCAGCTTCGGGTCGTCGTACGCGGTGCCCGGTGCCTTCAGCGATCGCAACGCGATGCCCTGCACCTTGTCGGTGAACAGTCCCTCACCGATCAGCCAATCAGCCTGCGCCGCGGTCTCATTGCGCTCACGTTGCTTGACCATCGAGCCGATGACGTCGGAGACCGACTCGTTGAGCGCTCCGGACTGGCCGACATAGACCAGGCCGGCGGTGTACTGGGTGAGGCCGTGCGCGAGTTCGTGACCGATGACGTCGATGCTGTCGGTGAACGAGCTGAAGTAGACCCCGTCACCGTCGCCGAACACCATCTGCTCGCCGTCCCAATACGCGTTGTCGAAGTTGCGGTCGTAGTGCACGGTCGCGATCAATGGGAGTCCCTCGTCGTCGAGCGAATCGCGACTGAACTCATCGTGCAACAACGACCAGGTGGCACCCAGTCCGTCGTACGCCTCGTTGACCGATTCGTCGGACGACGGACCGTCGGCTTCGCCGCGCACGAGTGTTCCCGGAAGTGTCGTGCCCTGCTGCGCGTCGTGCACCGAACGCTTCGGGGCAGCCGTGAGGGATGCCGGCCGCCTGAGCGACGTCTCCTCCACCCGCGCCTGCAGGTCGGGCGGAATCAACCCGCCTGCACGCGGCTGACCAGGGCGGGGACGGTTGGCCCTCGCCTCCCGCATTCCGGTGATGGTCACCCGAACCCGCAATGTGCGCTCTGCCGCGCGTGCCACCCGTTCGTCGGACGACTGCGCGAGGGCGCGCAGGATGTGCGGCGGGACGATCGTGCACAGGGCCGGCGAAATGCTCATGCCTCCATCGTGCGTCCAATCAGGCGCCCTTTGGGTCAGGAAACAGTCTCCAGAACTGGCAAAGACTTCGTCTTCATGCGGCAAAGTCGATCATGCAGGCGGCCGGTCGCGACTTGCCTTCGACCGTTCAGCGACGCCGGCGGTAGCCGTTCGACGACGTCGAACCCCGGGTGGACGGGTTGCTCAGTAGGCGACGTGGAAGCGGCGCCGTTGATGGGCGGGGCTGTCGATCTCGTCGAGAACGGCCAGGGCGAGGTCGGCGGCCGAGATCTGCGACGTGCCGTCTGGGCCGCGCAGGAGGACGTCGTCGGCGATCCGGTACTGCCCGGTCTCGGTGCTGGGCTCCCACGCACCGAACTCGGCGGCCGGGCTGACGTAGAACCAGTCCAGGTCGTCGGCGGACTGCTGCAGGGTCTCGAGCTTGTGGATGCCGAGCTCAACTTCGGGGCGCGCCTCGGGGGGCATCGGTGTCACGTCGATGAGCCGCTCCCCTCCTTCAGAGACGAGCAGGGACGAGGCGCCACCAAGGACGCCGAGCCGGACGCTGTGCTGACGGGCGAGGGTGACCAGTGCGTCGAAGACGCCCTCGACCTGACCGGCCATGTCGCCGCGAGGGGAGAGGGCCTCGAACACGACGTCGGCGCCGACCACGGCGCGCTCGAGCACGTCGGCGTCCAGTACCGAACCGGTCACGTAGGTGACTCCGGGCGTCGGGGAGTCGGGTGCGGTGCGGCTGAGCGAAAGCACTTGGTGTCCGCGGCGCGCGGCCTCGCGGACGACGGCGCTGCCGCCGTAGCCGGTTCCTCCGAGGACGGTGATGCGTGCCATGTGCGTGTTCCCTTCAGCCGTGTGGTCCCGACAACCGAAACCTGTCTGGACAACTCGGTTGCGCAGGTCAACTATTCCCAGGGGGACGCGATCCGCGCGGCCTCGACCGGTCGAGGAGGCCGACGGTGACAGAAGGCCGGCTGAACGCCTGCCGTGCCCTGCGGGACCCGGGTCCTTCCTGCAGCCGTCCGTATCGCGGACACCCGGCCCATCGGGCAGGACGCGCCCGAATGCCCGGGGCTAAACTGCTCACGTGCGGATGAGCCTCCTGCTTGGCTGCCGCGGCGAGGCCTCGTAATCGGCCTTCCTCGCCGCGGAGGTTGTGATGCCCGGGCCGAGCCCCGCTCCTACCCCAAGTGAGAGACAGATGATCTTCCCGCAGCAGCCGTCCGGAATGCCCGCCGCGAAGTACGTTCCCTTCGACCAGCAGATAAAGGTCGAACTGCCCGACCGCACCTGGCCCGACAAGCTGATCACCAAGGCACCGCGCTGGTGCGCCGTCGATCTGCGTGACGGCAACCAGGCACTCATCGACCCGATGAACTCCGAGCGCAAGATGCGCATGTTCAAGCTGCTGGTTCGCATGGGCTACAAGGAGATCGAGGTCGGCTTCCCGTCGGCCAGCCAGACCGACTACGACTTCTGCCGCGAGCTCATCGAGGGCGGCCACATCCCCGACGACGTCACCATCCAGGTGCTGACCCAGTGCCGCGACCACCTCGTCGAGCGCACCTTCGACGCCATCAAGGGCGCCAAGACGGCGATCGTGCACTTCTACAACTCCACCTCGGTGCTGCAGCGCCGGGTCGTCTTCGGTCTCGACCAGGACGGCATCGTCGACATCGCCCTGCAAGGCGCGCGGCTGTGCAAGAAGCTGGAGGAGACCATCCCGGAGACGAAGGTCTTCTACGAGTACTCGCCCGAGTCGTACACCGGCACCGAGCTGGAGTTCGCCGTCCGGGTCTGTAACGAGGTCATCGACGTCATCGACCCGACGCCCGACCACAAGATGATCATCAACCTGCCGGCCACCGTCGAGATGGCCACGCCGAACGTCTACGCCGACTCGATCGAGTGGATGATTCGGCACCTCGAGCGGCGCGAGTCGCTGGTGGTGTCGCTGCACCCGCACAACGACCGTGGTGAAGGCGTCGCCGCAGCCGAGTTGGGCTACCTCGCCGGCGCCGACCGCATCGAAGGCTGCCTGTTCGGCAACGGCGAACGCACCGGCAACGTCTGCCTGGTCACCCTCGGCATGAACCTCTACAGCCAGGGCGTCGACCCCGAGATCGACTTCTCCGACATGGACGAGATCCGCCGAACCGTCGAGCACTGCAATCAGTTGAAGGTGCCCGAGCGTCACCCGTGGGGCGGCGACCTGGTCTACACCGCGTTCTCCGGCTCCCACCAAGACGCGATCAAGAAGGGCTTCGAGGACATGGACCGCCAGGTCTCCGAGTCCGGCAAGCAGCTCGACGAACTGGTCTGGGGCGTGCCCTACCTGCCGATCGACCCGCACGACATCGGCCGCAGCTACGAGGCCGTCGTCCGGGTGAACTCGCAGTCCGGCAAGGGTGGCTCGGCGTACATCCTGAAGTCGGAGTACGGCCTGGACATGCCCAAGCGTCTGCAGATCGAGTTCAGCGGCGTGGTGCAGAAGCGCACCGACAGTGAGGGCGGCGAGGTCAGCCCGGCCCAGCTGTACCAACTGTTCAGCGACGAGTACCTGCCCTCGCTCGATCCGAGCTCCGACGGCTGGGGACGCTTCCGTCCGATCGGGCACACGATCGAGTCGGGTTCAGAGGGGCGCGACCACATCAAGGCCCAGCTGCTCGACCGCGGCGAGGAGATCATGATCGAGGGTTGGGGCAACGGACCGATCGCCGCGTTCGTGGACGCGTTGTCGACCGTCGGTATCGACCTGCGCGTGCTCGACTATGCCGAGCACGCGATGTCGGCCGGTGGCGACGCGAAGGCCGCGTCGTACGTGGAGGTCGCGATCGGTGAGCGCGTCCTGTGGGGCGTCGGCGTGCACGGATCGATCGTCAAGGCATCGCTGACCGCGATCCTGTCGGCCGTCAACCGCGCCGAACGCGACACTGTCGCAGGCTGATTCAGTTCAGACCCTCAGCAAGCGCGTCGACGACGTGCTGGAGTGCGACGGTGTCGCCGGAGCGCTCCAGCATGTCGAAATCGCCGCGGTTCCACAGCCACAGGTCGAGCTCCCAGGCGCGACCGCTGATGGTGGCGATCGGCTCACCCGAGTCGATCGGCAGCATGCTCGTCTCGTCCACGGTTTCACCCGACTCAGGATGCGTCCCGGCGAGCCTGCCCAGATGCACGGTCCAGTTGTCACCGGTGTCGACGGCTTCGAATCGGACGATGCCGTCCTGCGCGGCGAACGTCGTCCACTCGGGGTGACCACCGAGCATGACGCGAAGGATCTCGTCGACTCCATCGGCCGCCAGCACCGGGTCGATGTGCGAGATCGGTTGTGCAATGGTCAGTTCGGCGTCAACGCGGTGGATGAGCGCTTCGTGTGCCTGACGGCGCGCGATGTAACCGGCGGTATGCAGACCGGGGTCACGCGTCCACATCCAACGAGCGGCACCGACGTCCGTCGAACCGAGCGCATCGCAGAGCTTCGCGTGGGCGTCGTCGAACGCGGACAACAACGCATCCCGGCCGTCGGCTCGCTCGGGACGCTCGATCTCCGCAAGTTGCGACGCGTGACGGACCGGCGTGGCGAGGACCGTCGACCAGAACCACTGCACCTCGGTCAGGTGCGCCAACAGATCATCGGCGTTCCAGTCCGGGCAGGTGGGCACTCGCGCACTCGGCTCGGACGCTTCGATCGCCGTGCGGAACAGCTGCGATTGATGCTCAAGTTGGGCGCGGAAGTCGAGACTCATGCGTCGACCGTAGTGCCTGGTGGGACGGCCCGGGCCGGGTGATATGGCCGCGGCTAGGGTGAAACAGAAGCCAGGAAGATAGCAACAGGAGGTGCGCCGTGGGCGCTTTGTGGCATCCGTTCTCGGACATGGGGGTCGTCGAGGAGAACGGTGAATTCGTCGTCGCGCGTGGTGAGGGTGTGCACGTCTGGGACGACACCGGCAAGGAGTATCTCGACGCGACGGCGGGCCTGTGGTTCGCCAACGTGGGACACGGACGCAAGGAGTTGGCCGCCGCCGCAGCCAAGCAGGCGGAGACGCTCGCCGCGTACAGCACCTTCGGTGACTACGCGAACCCTCCGGTGATCGAGCTCGCCGAGCGACTGGCCGGGATAGCGCCGGTGCCCGGATCCAAGATCTTCCTCACCTCCGGAGGCTCCGACTCGGTGGAGACCGCGGCCAAGATCGCGCGCCGCTACTGGTTCGAGATGGGCCGTGAGAGCAAGCGGTACATCATCGGCCGCTCCAAGGCGTACCACGGAATGCATTACGCCGGAACCTCATTGGGTGGCATCCAGGGCAACACGGAAGGCTACGGCGTCCTTGTCGACGACCAGGCGCACGTCGCCTGGGATGACGCCGAGGACCTGCGTGCGACGATCGAGCGCATCGGCCCGGAGAACATCGCGGCGTTCTTCGCCGAACCGGTGATGGGTGCCGGCGGCGTGTATCCGCCGCCCGAGGACTACCTCATGGCGGTCCGCAAGATCTGCACCGAGCACGACATCCTGTTCGTCGCAGACGAGGTCGTCACCGGGTTCGGACGCATCGGCGGCGCATGGTTCGCTTCGGCGAAGTTCGGGCTCGAACCCGACTTCGTCACCACGGCGAAGGGCCTGACGTCCGGTTACATCCCGATGGGTGCCGTGTTCGTCGCACCGAAGATCGCCGAGCCGTTCTTCGAACAGGGCGCCGGACGCTGGCTGCGCCACGGATACACCTACTCCGGGCACGCAGTCGCGGCCGCCGTCGCGAACGCCAACCTCGACCTCATCGAGGCCGAGGGCCTGCTGGACGAGGCCGCTCGCCTCGAGGGTTCGCTGGCCGCAGCCTTGAAGCCGCTCGAGCAGCACGAGGCGGTCGCCGAGGTGCGTTGCGGGACGGCCGCCGTCGCTGCAGTTCAACTGCACGACATCGCCAAGGCCGCCCCGGTGGTGGCCAAGATGCGTGAACTCGGTGTCGCCACGCGTGCCGTCGGTGCGGGCGGCGTCCAGTACTCGCCGGCGTTCGTGATGACCGACGAGCAGGTGAACCAGCTGGCCCAGGTCACCCGACAGGCGCTGGACGTCGCGCTGTGAGCGGACAGCCGCCCGGGCACTCTCCGGGCCCTACCGGTCCGCCTCCGCCCGGCTGGGGTGGCCCCGGGCCTCAGCAGGGGCAGCATCCGCCGCAGCAAAGCCCGTATCAGGGACCGCCCCCGGGATACCTGCACCTGACCGTTCAGGGCAGCGCGATGACCTCGAACATGGTGCCGCCGGTCGTGCTGATCGACGGGCGGCAGGTGCCGTCGGGTTACGGGTCCTTCACCTTCCCGCTCCCGCCCGGCCAGCACCACCTATCGATCTACTGCCAATGGCTGCGTCGCTACGGGCAGGCCGAAATGCCGCTGAACATGGTTCCGGGGCAACAGGTTCCGGTGTTCTACCGTGGACCGTTGCACCAGTTCACCACCGGGAGCATCGGCCACGAGCCGCAGAAGGCGAAGGGCAAGGGTTGCATGTTCGGTGCACTCGGGTTCGCGGTGCTGGTGATCCTGGTGATCGTGATCGCCGCGCTGCTCGCTTGATGACGACCACCGCGGCGCACGCCGACATCCAACCGCGCATCGTCCGCACTCTGATGGGTGCGCAGGTGCTCGGCGGTGTCGGCATGGCCGCCGGCATGGCGGTCGGTGCGCTGCTGGCCGAGGACATCTCCGGCAGGCGGGGGGTCACCGGTGTCATCGTCGATCGGATGGGCTACAACCCAGCTGGGATGGGTCTCGGCGGCGATCGCGTTGTTCATCGTCGTCTTGGCCGTGACGGGATTGCGGTCGCGAAAGGCGCGAGCCTCAGCGGATTCCGTGTGGCCGGAACTGGATGCTGATGCGCGGGCCGACCGGCTTGCTGGTTTTCGGAATGGCGTGTTCCCAGGTGCGCTGATGTGAACCACCCATCACGACGAGATCACCGTGGCCGAGGACGAAGCGCACCGACTCGCCGCCGCCGGCGGGTCGCATCAACAACGCTCTCGGTGAACCGACGGAGACGATCGCAACCATCGTGTCCTGTGTAGATGCGCGTCCCTCCCGGTCCCCGTGCCACGCCACCGAGTCGCGTCCGTCGCGGTACAGGCACATGCCCGCGGTGGTGAAAGGCTCTCCGAGCTCGTCGGCATAGTGCGACGAGAGTGCCGAACGAGCTTGCTGCAGGACGGGATCCGGCCAGTTCTCGGCTTCGGAATAGAACCGCAACAGGCGGGGAGTGGCCACCTCGCGGTCGTACATCATCCGTC
Organism: Yimella lutea; assembly: GCF_006715095.1. Lineage (NCBI taxonomy): Bacteria > Bacillati > Actinomycetota > Actinomycetes > Micrococcales > Dermacoccaceae > Yimella > Yimella lutea. Next base: position 2,721,810 of record NZ_VFMO01000001.1, on the reverse strand, counting down.
GTTCGCCGCGCCAGTCGACGCCGCCGCTGCCACCCGGCATCAGCCTGCTGAACAACTCGTCGGCCCCGGTGAGCCAGCCCGGACGCAGGTCGACCCATGCTCCGCGAGTCAAAGGAGTACGTCGGACGGCGACACCCAGGCTGCGCAGCCCGATCTGCTCCTCCTGGTCGAGCAGCGAACCCTGAAGTGCGTAGGACATAGTCCGACGCTAGGCGATCGGACCGCCGATGTCTAGAACATATGTACGAACGTTGATCAGCGTCCGAGCACCGCCATCGCAGCCGCGTAGCCGCCGAGTCCGCTGACTCCACCACCGCGCTGCGAACCGGCGCCGGCCAGCAGGATGCCGTCGTACGCCGTCGCGACTCCCCAGCGCTGCGCAGCAGTCTCGAGGCAGGCGTCGTCCTCGGCCCATGGCCAGGTCAGCGGTGCATGGAAGATGTTGCCGCCCGGCATCGCGAGTACGTCCTGCAGATCGCGCGTGGTCTTCGTCTCGATGCAGAGGTTGCCGCCACGATCGCGCATGACGACGTCGTCGATCGGCTCGGCGAGTACCGAGCTGAGCGAATCGAGCACCCGACGCTGCAGGTCGTCCCGCACGTCGGCGTCCGCGTCGTCCAGTAGGCGGTCGGGCGTCTGGAGCGTGAAGACCGTGAGTGTCTGGGCCCCGGACGCCTGCAGCTCGGGGGACAGGATGCTCGGATCGGTGATCGAGTGACAGTAGATCTCCGCGGGCATCGGGTCGGGAATCGATCCGGATTCTGCTGTGCTGTAGGCGGATTCGAGCTGTGAATACAGCTCGTTGATGTGGAAGGTGCCGCCGAACGCCGCCTGCGGTGCAACGTCCGTCTCCTTCAGCCGCGGCAGCCGGGACAGCAGCAGATTCACCTTCACCTGCGCACCCTCGACCCGGTCGCCGCGGGCCCCGACCAGGTCATCGAGGACGGCGGGTGCGGCAGCCCAGAGGACGGTCCCTGCGGTGGCACGGTGTTCGTCCCCGGCGGCCTCGGTCCAGCTGACGGCGCCGTGCCCGACGCCCGTGACCGTTGCGTCCGTCGTCAACGTCGCGCCTGCGGCGCGTGCAACCTCGGCCAATTGCGTTGCCACCTGGCCCATTCCGCCGATGGGCACGTCCCAGTCGCCGGTGCCGCCACCGACCACGTGGTAGAGGAAGCAGATGTTGTGGCGCAGGTCTGCCTGGTGCGCGGACGCGTACGTGGAGATCAGACCGTCGGTCAGCGCGACCCCGCGTACCAGGTCGTCGGTGAAAGTGTTCTCGATGACCTCGCCGAGCGGACGATCGATGAAGTCCCGCACCGACGTCGGGTCCCCGACCAGCTGTTCCATCTGCGACCGGCGCATCAGCGGTTCGGTCATCGTCGGCCACAACTTCCGGGCGAGTTCCGTTGTGCGGCCGTAGAACTCATTCCACCGCTCGAAGTCCGCGGCGGCGCCGATCGCGTCGAAGGATGCCTTGGTCGCGTCCGCGTCGCCGTTGTCGACGAGCAGCCCGCGGGCGGCTCCGGGTACGGGTGTGTAGGAGGAGTAGCGGCGGCGGGCCAGTCGCAGATTCAGGCCGAGATCGTCGATGATCCGGCGTGGCATCAGACTGACCAGGTAGGAGTACCGCGACAGCCGAGCACCCATGCCGTCGAACGCGTCCGTCGAGACAGTCGCGCCGCCGAGATCGGACTGCCGCTCCAGCAGCAGGACCGACTTGCCTGCCTTCGCGAGGTAGGCGGCGGCAGTGAGGCCGTTGTGCCCTCCACCGACGATGACGACGTCGTGCGACGTGGTGTTGTGCATGTGCCCGATCCTAGGTGTCGGTGCGGTGTCGGCTGCTCGGGTTGGGGGACAATGGACGACACCATGCCCACCTACAACGACGTCGCGATCGTGCTGCGCACCCACAAGCTGGGCGAGCACGATCGGATCGTCACGCTGTTGACCCGCGGACGCGGCAAGGTGCGTGCGGTGGCGAAGGGGATTCGCCGCACGAAGTCGAAGTTCGGGTCGCGGCTCGAGCCGGCGATGATCGTCCAGGTGCAGTGCTACGAAGGACGCAATCTGGACACCGTGACACAGGCCGAACTGGTCGCGGCGTACGGCCATCACATCGCGCAGGACTACGGTGCATACACCGCCGCTGCCGCGATGTTGGAGACGGCCGAGCGGTTGTGCGAGGACGGTGAGCAGCAGATTCAGCAGTTCAACCTGCTGGCGGGCGGCCTTGCGGCACTGGCGAGTTCGGCCCACGAGTCCGGGCTCGTGCTCGACAGCTACCTCTTGCGGGCCGTTGCGATCGCCGGCTGGGCGCCGACCTTCGACCGGTGCGCCGGTTGCGGCGACCCCGGGCCGCACCGTGCGTTCAATCTCGCCAGTGGGGGAGCGGTGTGCTCCTCGTGCCGTACCCCGGGATCCGGCGCCCCGCGTCCGGACACCTTCCTGCTGCTCGGTGCGCTGCTGGCAGCCGATTGGGACGTCGCCGACGCCAGCGCACCCGAGGTGCGCAACGAGGCGACCGGCCTGGTCGCGGCGTACGTGCAATGGCACCTCGAGCGCGGCGTGAGATCGTTGCGGCTGGTCGATCGCACCCCGACCGTGGTACCCGAAGGAGTTCGCCAGTGACCGTCCCGGACGTCCCGCCGCTGCACATCGCCGGGATCGACCCGCCGAAGATCCCGGCCGAACTCGTCCCGCAGCACGTCGCAATGGTCATGGACGGCAACGGGCGCTGGGCCAACCAGCGGGGACTGCCGCGCACCAAGGGGCACGAGGCCGGCGAGGCACAACTCATCGACGTGATCGCCGGGTGTATCGAACTCGGCATTCCGAACCTGTCGGCGTACATGTTCTCCACCGAGAACTGGCGGCGATCGCCGGACGAGGTGCGTTTCCTGATGGGCTTCAACCGCGACGTCATCCGCCGCAGGGTCGACCTGCTGCACTCGTGGAACGTGCGCTGCCGGTGGTCCGGGCAGCGTCCGCGATTGTGGCTGTCGGTGCTCAAGGAACTCAAGCGTGCCGAGGAACTCACCGCGAACAACACCGGCATGACGCTGCAGATGTGCGTCAACTACGGCGGACGCGCGGAGATCGCGCAGGCCTGTCAGCGCATCGCCGAGCAAGTGGAGGCGGGACGGATCAAGCCCTCGTCCATCGACGAGAAGATGATCGCCCGCAACCTCACCTGGCCCGACATGCCCGACGTCGACCTGTTCGTCCGCTCCTCCGGCGAGCAGCGCACCAGCAACTTCCTGCTGTGGCAGTCGGCGTATGCCGAGATGGTCTTCCTCGACACGCTGTGGCCCGACTTCACCCGCCAGGACCTCTGGCGAGCGGTGCAGATTTACGCCGACCGCGACCGCCGCTTCGGTGGCGCCGTCGACGCTGCGTCCAACTGACCTGGTCCAAGCGACAGTGTCATGCAGAGCGCGTCGAATATGGCGCGCTCCGTATGACACACATGCTTGGCAGCGCGCGCCCTGCATGACCTCGCTGTAAACAGAAAGGCTCAGTGCTCGGCGCAGACCCCGAAGATCTCGAGGGTGTGCTCGACGTCGCGGAAACCGTTCTCGGAGCTGACCCGGTCGGCCCACTGCTCGACGGCGGGGCCCTCCACCTCGACGGTGCGGCCGCACTGGCGGCAGACCAGGTGGTGGTGGTGGCCGGTGGTCTCGCACCGCCGGTAGATGGTCTCGCCCTCGGGGGTGATCAGCGCGTCGACGGTGCCGTCGCCGGCCATCGTCTGCAGTGTCCGGTACACCGTCGCGAGACCGACCGATGCGCCGCTGGCGGTGAGCGCGGCATGCAACTGCTGCGCCGATACGAAGTCGCCGCGGGAGGCGAGTTGCTCGGCGACGGCGGTCTGCTGGCGGGTCGGTTTGCGGCTCATCAGACGTGCTCCTCGTGGGTGGTTCTGCCGGACGTCTCACGCGTCGGCGCGTGTTCATCCCAGTGGTCGTCGTGCGCAGCGTGGTGGTGCCCGTCGTGGAGGTAATCGACATGGTCGGCGTGCAGCACTGCGTCATGTCCGCAGCCGTCGTAGTGCCGGTGTGGGTGCGTGCCGGCGCGCGCACGGCGCAGGATGATCGCTCGGCGCGCCGCGGCGACGAGCGACACCACGATGAAGATCAGGACGGCGGTGAGGACGACGGTGCCCCCGGACGGGGTGTCGAGTTGGTACGACGCCGCGACTCCTACAGCGCCGCACAGCACCCCGACGACGACAGCCCAGGTGGTGGACGCCCGGAAGCTTCGGCCGAGCAACTGGCCGGTGGCGTTGGGCAGAATCATCAGTGCACTGATCAGCAACAGACCGATCACGCGCATCGACAACACGACGGTCACCGACGTGAGCACCGACAGCAAGAGGTTGGTCCGCATGACCGGCAGGCCGACCGCCCGGGCGAACTCCTCGTCGTTCGCCACCGCGAACAACCGCTTGCGCAGGACGGTCGTGGCACCGATCGCGATCACGGCCAACACCGCGAACTGCCAGAGCTCGTCCGCCTGCGTGGTCAGGATCGAACCGAACAGGTACGTCGTCATCGATGCACCCTGGTCGGCCGGCGCCTTTGCCAGCAGCACGACACCGAGCGCGATGCCGCCGTAGAACATCACGGCGAGAGCGACGTCCGCATTCGTGTTGCCGCGCAAGCGAATTGCCTCGATCACGCAGGCAGCAAGTATCGCCGCGACCAGCGCGGTCCAGGTCGGCGCGGCGCCGGTGAGCACGCCGATCGCGACGCCGGCCAGTGCGACGTGACCGAGTCCGTCCCCGATCAACGACAGCCGTCGTTGCACCAGAAAGACACCCACGGCGGGCGCCGCGGCACCGACGAGCACAGCAGCGATGAACGCCTGGCGCATGAAGTCGAGTTCGAACATCTCAAGCACGACGGCCTCCTACGCGGCGTGACACTGCGGGCGGGGGAGTGATGCCGTCCCACGGGCCGATTGCGTACGTGGACCGCTCGGGATCGCCGGGGCCGCAGTGACCGTCGTGGGACGCGGTCGCCAAGATGCGTCCGCGCTCCTGCTCCGCCCACTCCACGGGAGTCCCGTCGAAGGCCAGTCCGCCTTGGGCAATCTCGACGATCCGGTCGACGATGCCGCGCAGTGCGACCAGTTCATGGGTGACGATCAACATGGTGGTGCCCTCGTCGGCGAGCCGGTGCAGCACCTCCGCGAGCACGGTCTGGCTGGCGGTGTCGACGCCCGCCGTGGGTTCGTCCATGATCAGCAGGTCCGGGCGCCCCGCCAGCGCACGGGCGATGAGTACCCGGCGTTGCTGTCCGCCGGACAGGTCGGACACCTCGGCGTCGACCCGATCGCCCAGCCCGACCTGAGCGAGTGCTGCGTCCACGGCGGCCCGGTCGTCGGCGCCGGCCGGTCGGTACCAGGGCCGGTGCGCGAGGCGCCCGGTCTCGACGATCTCGCGGACCGTGGCGCGTACGGACGCAGACAGGGTGTGCCGCTGTGGGACGTAACCGATACGGCGTCGCACCTCGCGGGTGCGCGGCGGATCACCGAAAACGGCGGCGTCACCACCGAGTTGGTCGGCCAGGCCGAGCAGGCCCTTGACGAAGGTGGACTTCCCGGATCCGTTCGGCCCGACGACGGCCATCACCTGTCCGGTCGGCACGTCGAAGGTCAGTCCGTCGACGACGACGCGGCCCCCGTATCCGAAGGCCGCATCGTTCAGTCGTAGCGCTGAGGGACTCATCGGCACGATTGTCCCTTCTTCAGCGCCTGAAGGTTGGCCTTCATCACCGAGACATAGTCCTTGGCGGGGGACTTGTCGGTGAGTCCTTCCAGCGGGTCGAGCAGTGCGACCTTCGCCCCGGTCTGCTTGGCGACGGTTTCAGCGACGGCCGGCGACGTCAACACCTCGGTGTAGATCGTGGTGACCTTGTGCTTGCGGACGTAATCGGCGACTGCCTTGAGACGTCCGGGGGTCGGCTCCTGCTCAGGTGAGATCGCCGTGACCCCGACCTGGTGCAGCTTGTAACGATCGGCGAGGTAGCCGAACGCCGTGTGTGCGGTCACCAACTCACGACTGGTGCAGGTCGCCAGCGTCGAGGAGAACGACCCGTCGAGCGACGTGAGCTCCTTGACGAAAGTCGCTGCGGACGAACGGTATCGGGACGCGTTCTTCGGGTCCTGCTTCGAGAAGCGCTCACCGATCGCAGCGACCACGGACGCGTACCGCACCGGGTCGAGCCAGAAGTGCGGGTCGTAGATGCCGTGGTCGTGGCCCTCGTGATCACCCTGTTCGTCACCGTGTTCGTCACCCTGTTCGTCACCGTGGTCATGAGCATCGACGCCGACCTTCGTCACGTCGTCCGCGTGCAGGGACAGGTTCGCCGTCGACGACACGTCGAACGACTCGGGCGCCGAGGACGCGCTCGCGTCGACGGACGGCTGGAAGCCCTTGAGGTAGATCAGCAGCGACGACTGCTGGATGGAAGCGGCGTCCTTCGGCTTCAGTTCCAGGTCGTGCGCGTCGGCGCCCGGCTTGGTCAGATTGGTCACCGACACCGTGGAGCCGCCGACCCGTTCGGCCGCATGCTGCAACGGGTAGAACGTCGTCACCACGTTCAGTGTCGCGCCGTCCTTCTTCGCGGCGCCGTCCGCAGTGCTCGAGTCGGAACCGCAGGCGGCGAGGGACGTGGCGAGAGCGGCGGCGACGAGAGGAACGGCGAGACGAAGCATGAGAACGATTCTCAATCAGTTGAGAATCGTTGTCAAATCAGCAGGCCTTCGGCGGCGAAGCAGACGACGGCCAGCGCAGCGACCAGGAGCAGCACGGCGCACCGCATCACCCGTTCGGGCAGCGACAACCGCGGCCAGACGAGATAGGCCAGCCAACCGACGAATGCGGCCGCGACCACCAGGAGGATCCCGCCGAGCGCTCCCCGCAACAGCACGCCCGCGGCGACCAGAACGGCGAACAGCACGATCGGCAGCGCTCGCGGCGTCCGGCTGAGCGTCTCGACCATCGGGTTGCTGCGGTGTTCGATCTTCGCGCGCAACGGCGACACGGAAACGGAAGGGGTCTGATCCTGCACCCGACGAGCCTAACGGCGACCTGTCCGTGCGACGAACCCGCCGATTTGCACCGGCCTGAGACGATGGTGGACGCCATGACTACGACCGTTCCCGCTCCCGTGCTGCCTGCCCTGCAGATCGGCAACCAGCGCATCGAGACGCCGGTGGTGCTCGCCCCGATGGCCGGCATCACCAACCGCGCGTTCCGTCGCTTGTGCCGTCAATACGGCAATGCCGGCTCGGACGCGGCGGGTGCCAGTGGTGCGAGCAGCCTGTACGTCAGCGAGATGATCACCTCCCGCGCACTGGTCGAGCGAACCCCGATCACGATGCGATTGATCGAGCACGACCCGGACGAGTCGCCACGCTCGATCCAGCTGTACAGCGTTGACCCGGCCACGACGGCAGCTGCGGTAAGGATGCTCGTCGAGGAGGACCGCTGCGACCACATCGATCTCAACTTCGGTTGCCCGGTGCCCAAGGTCACCCGCAAGGGCGGTGGCTCAGCGCTGCCGTGGAAGACCGAACTGTTCCGCGGCATCGTCAGCAACGCCGTTCGTGAAGCCGCCAAGGCCGACATTCCGGTGACGGTCAAGATGCGCAAGGGCATCGACGACGACCACCTCACCTACCTCGAAGCCGGACGGATCGCCGAAGGCGAGGGTGCCGCCGCGGTTGCCCTGCACGCGCGCACGGCCGCACAGGCCTACTCCGGCACCGCCGACTGGTCGGCGATCCGAACACTCAAGAAGACGGTCACCTCGGTCCCTGTCCTCGGCAACGGCGATATCTGGTCGGCCGAGGACGCGGTCCGGATGGTCGCCGAGACCGGCTGCGACGGAGTCGTCGTCGGCCGCGGGTGCCTGGGCCGGCCGTGGCTGTTCACCGATCTCGCCGCCGCATTCTCCGGTTCGTCGCACCGGGTGGAGCCCACCATGCGCGAGGTCGCGCAGACGCTGCGCCTGCACACCGAGTACCTCGTCGAGTTCTACGAGTCCGAGCAGAAGGCGTGCCGCGACATCCGCAAGCACATCGCCTGGTACCTCAAGGGATTCCGGGCCGGTTCGCACATCCGCAGCAGCCTGGCGCTCGTCGACAGTCTGGCCGCGCTGGACGACCTCATCGCAACCATGGACCTCGACCAGCCGTGGCCGGGCGAGGCCGCAGAGGGCCAGCGTGGACGCGCCGGGTCCGAGCGGCGCGTGATCCTGCCGGACGGCTGGCTCGACAGCCAGGAACTCTCGCCGCAACAGCGCGCTACGATCGCGGCCGCCGAGGTCGACGCCAGCGGCGGCTGAGGATCAGTCCGTCTCGACCGGACGGTCCGGGTCGGTGATCCAGTGCGACCACGACCCCACGTAGACGCCGGTGCGGGGATTGATGCCACTCGCCTGCAGCGCCAGCGCCAGGTGGGACGCCTGCACGCCGGACCCGCAGTAGACGCCGACCTCGCTGTCGGGTCGCACCCCGGCCGCCGTGAAGCGCATGGCCAGATCGTCCGGGGGCAGGAAGCGTCCGTCGTGACCCACGTTGGCCAACGCGGGCATCGACACAGCACCCGGGATGTGGCCGGCGACCGGGTCGATCGTCTCGTTCTCACCGCGGAACCGGTCGGCCGGACGAGCGTCCAGCAGCACCGAACGGTAGGCCAGGTCGGCCGCCTCGTCCGCGTCGAGGACCGGCGTGCAGCCCGGGGTGGCGACGAACTCGCCGGGCACCACCGGGTCGACCTGCGAGGTCACCGGATGACCGGCTGCGACCCACGCCTCGAAACCGCCGTCCAGCACGTATACGTCGGTGTGGCCGAAGTGTTGAAGCAGCCACCAGGCGCGGCTCGCGGCAAGCGAATTCGCCTGGTCGTAGGCAATGACCGGACGGTCGTCGGTCACGCCGGCCGCGCGCATCGCCCGTTCGAAGGTTTCGTGATCGGGCATCGGGTGGCGGCCGTCGTCGCCGGGCTCACCACTGAGCACTTCCTCGAACTCGATCCACTGCGCGCCGGGCAGATGCGCCTCGTCGTACGCCGCGCGCTGCGACGGCGCGTTCAACTGCCAACGGACGTCGAGCAGCACCGGATCCAGGGATCCTTCGTCCATGACCTGCTTCAGGCGTTCGACGCTGACGAGCGGGCGGTTCCTGCGGTTCATGACACGAGCGTAGAGCGCAGGCGGGCTCGACCGGGCTCGCACCATCGGGTGGTATGGGAACCTGGGCACATGTGCCGCAACATCCGTCCGCTGAACAACTTCGAGCCGCCGGCGACCGACGACGAGGTGCAGGCTGCTGCACTGCAGTACGTGCGCAAGATCGCCGGCACCACCAAGCCGTCCGCCGCCAACCAGGCAGCCTTCGACGAAGCGGTGGAACAGATCGCACACGCCAGCCGGCACCTGCTGGACGCCCTGGTGACGACCGCGCCGCCCAAGGACCGTGAGGTCGAAGCTGCCAAGGCTCGCGCCCGCGCGCAGGCGAGGTACGGCGCCACCGCCTCATGACCGCCGATTCGCCCGCCCCGACGATCGAACAACTCGACACCCAGTCCCGCATCGTGCTGCGCGGTTGGCTCGGTGACGCCGCGCGTCTCGGGATCGACGTCGAGTCGGCCGACAGCATCGAGGCCGCGTACGAGAAGTACTTCGACGAGGTGCTCGCGACCGACGAGGATGCTCGTACCGACCCCACTGCGACGCTCACCGCGATCGGGATGGCACTCGGCGAGCACCTGCGCCGCACCACCGATGCCGACTGGCGCATCGTCACCGACGACCAGGGCCGTGACCTGGCGTTGGTGAGCGCGGACGAGGCATCCATCCTGTTCCCGGTCGACCCGATCGCCGACAACTGGGCAGCCCAGCAACGCGGGTGGTTGGTGCAGTTCATCGACGTCGTCCCGCAGATGTTCCAGGTGCAGCAGTGACCCATCCGTTGATGTCGGACCCCTTCGTGCAGGAGTTCGAGCAGGGTCGCATTGATGCGAAGAACCGCGCGAACAAGCGGAACGGATCCACTGCCTTGGGGCTCCTCGTCGCCCGGATCGGCCGGTGTCGGATCACTCGGGGGCCGCGCGGGATGTGGCTCGCCGACCGGTACCGCTTCGGATTCCCTGCCGCGGGCGCGTTCACCGTGGGTAGCGTCGCGATCACCCGCCAGGAGTGGCCGGAGATCCTCGAGCACCGCGAATGGTTGCTGCGCCATGAGGAGTGGCACTCGTTCCAGTACCAGCGGTGCGGCGGCCTGCCGTTCATCCCGCTGTACCTCGCGGCGTGCGCGTGGTCGAAGCTGCTCACCGGCGATCACTGGTCACGCAACCGGTTCGAGCGCGGCGCGGGTCTGGCGATCGGCGGCTACACCGAACACAGCATGCGCTCGCCCCTGCGCGTCTTCGCCGGCAGGAGAGGCCGATGAGTGGGTACTCGCCCCAGGATCGCGAACGCTTCGTCGGGGAGGATCCTGCGCAGAAGAGCGCCGACCGCGACGATTTCGCGCGCGACCGGGCCCGGATCCTGCATTCGGCCTCCTTGCGTCGGTTGGCTGCCAAAACGCAAGTGCTACAGCCGGATTCGGACGACTTCATTCGCAACCGGTTGACCCATTCGCTCGAGGTCGCGCAGATCGGACGCGAGATCGCCTCCGCGCTCGGCTGCAACGCGGACGTCGTCGACACCGCATGTCTGGCCCACGACCTCGGTCACCCGCCGTACGGCCACAACGGTGAGACCGCACTGGATGCCATCGCGTCCGACATCGGTGGCTTCGAGGGCAATGCGCAGACCTTTCGGTTGCTGACCCGTATCGAGGCGAAACGCTCGACCCCGCAGGGACGCTCGGTGGGCCTCAACCTCACCCGCGCCAGCCTGGACGCGGCCTCGAAGTACCCGTGGACGCGCGGCGACGGACCGGCGCAGACCCGCAAGTTCGGCTGCTATGCCGACGACCGGGAGATCTTCGGCTGGGTGCGAGCCGATGCCCCGTCGAAGGCTCGCTGTCTCGAAGCGCAGGTCATGGACTGGGCGGACGACGTCGCCTACTCGGTGCACGACGTCGAGGACGGCGTCACCTCGGGCCTCATCGACCTGCGAGTGCTGGGGTCGGCGACCGAGGTCAACGACCTTGCCCACTTGGCGCAGCGGTTGTACGCACCACACCTGTCGGTCGCCGAGATCGAGAGTGCGGCAACGGCATTGCTCGGTAGCGGCGCGGTGCCCGCGGAGCGAGGCAGCGGCCGGGCCGCCGTCGCCTCGTTGAAGGACATGACCAGCAGGCTCATCGGATGGTTCGTGCGCGAGGCAGTGCGAGCCACCACCGACCGCCACGGCGAGGGCAGGCTGCTGCGATACGACGCCGATCTGGTGGTGCCCGACAACGTGGTCGCGGAGTGCGTCCTGCTCAAGGCGACTGCTGCGCGGTTCGTGATGTTCACCGACGAGCGCAATGAACTGATGGCTCGACAGCGCGATGAACTGACCGGACTCGTCGATCTGCTGAGCGCCCGCCCCGACCTGCTGGATCCGCTTTTCGCCGAGGAGTACGACCTGGCGACGGACGATGGCACCCGCCTGCGGGTGATCGTCGACCAGGTGGCGTCGATGACCGACCTGCGGGCTCGGCTGCTGGCCCGCACCCAACTCTGATTCACCTGTTGCTCGGGCCCTGCGGAGGGCGGTCGAGCGCAGGCAGGCAGCGACATAGACTTCGAAGTCGCGAGCGAACGACGAGAGGTGGTGAACGATGGCGGGCTTGATCAAGGAAGACGACATCGCTCTCGTCAAGGAGAAGGCGGCGATCGACGAGGTCGTCGGCGAACACGTTACGCTGCGCCGTTCCGGTCCCGGCTCGCTGAAGGGCCTGTGCCCGTTCCACGACGAGAAGACCCCGTCGTTCTACGTCCGGCCGGCCGTCGGCGCTTACAACTGCTTCGGCTGCGGCAAGGGCGGCGACGTCATCAACTTCGTGATGGAGGTCGAGCACCTCACCTTCGCCGAGACCGTCGAGCGGCTGGCAGCGAAATACAGCGTCGAACTGCACTACGAGCAGGGCGTCGGGCCACGTCCGGAATCCGTCGGCCGACGGACCCGGCTGCTCGAGGCGCACCGGGTTGCGGACGAGTTCTACCAGGAGTCGCTCATTTCGTCGGGCGAGGCACGAACCGCACGCGACTTCCTACGCGCCCGCGACTTCAACGGCGCGCAGTGCAAACCGTTTGGAGTCGGCTACGCACCGCGAGGCGGCGAGGCGCTCGCAGATCTCCTGCGCCGCAGGGGTTTCACCGCTGAGGAGATCGTCACTGCCGGGCTGGTCGGGCAAGGTCGACGGGGCTTGTACGACCGGTTCCGCGGACGCCTGGTCTGGCCGATCCGCGACATCACCGGGGACACGATCGGGTTCGGCGCGCGACGGATCTTCGACGACGACCGCATCGAGGCCAAATACCTCAACACCTCCGAGACACCGATCTACAAGAAGACCCACGTCCTCTACGGTCTCGACCTGGCCAAGAAGTCGATCTCGTCGGACCGTCGAGCCGTGATCGTCGAGGGCTACACCGACGTGATGGCCTGTCACCTTGCCGGTGTGCCGCATGCCGTGGCCACCTGCGGCACCGCGTTCGGTACCGACCACATCAAGTCGATCCGCCGGCTGATCCGCGACGAAGCGGGACAGGCGCCCGGACGTGTGGTGTTCACTTTCGACGGCGATGCCGCCGGGCAGAAGGCGGCGATGAAGGCCTTCGACATGGACCAGCAGTGGGCTGCGCAGTCGTACGTGTCCGTCGCCCCCGACGGCATGGACCCGTGTGAGCTTCGACTGGCCGAAGGAACCCCGGGAGTGGAGTCGCTGGTCGAGTCGGCGATCCCCATGTTCGAGTTCGCGGTGCGCACGACGCTCGACCGGTTCGACCTCGGCAGCGTCGAGGGCCGCGTCCGCGGAATGCGTGCAGTTGCCCCGATCATCAAGGGAATTCGCGACTCCGCTATGCGTCCGGCGTACACCCGAGAGGTCGCCGGATGGATCGGTGTGCCGCTCGACCAGCTCGAACTCGAGGTGCACAAGGCCTCCGCGATCAAGGTCGACGAACGTCCGGCCCGTAAACCCGAGCCCGAGCCCGAGCAGGAGACGCCGGGCATCGCGTTGCCCGACTTCAGGAACCCGCTCGTTGTCGCGGAGATGCAGTTGCTCTCGTGCATGCTCCAGTTTCCGTCGGCGGTGCCCGGCCCGCAGCTGATGGAACTGTCCGTCGACGACTTCCTCGCGCCGGCGCACGGCAAGATCTTCGAAGCGGTGATGCAGGTCGGCGACCCGTCGACGAACTCGCTGCGGGCGTGGAGTGATGCGGTGCGAGCCGCCGCCCCCGAGGAGATCGGCGGCTACGTGGCGCGACTCTCGGTCACCGAACTGCCCACCCGTATCGACCGCAACACCGGGCTGCCCGAACCGCGGTTTGCCGCCTCGCTCATCGCCCGCGTGCGCGATGCGGCGATGCGGCGCCGGATCGACGACGTGATGGCTCAACTACGTCAACACTCCGGCGACGCCGAGATGGCTGGGCAGTTGTCAGCGCGCCTGCTGCAGTTGCAGGCCGCGCACGCGCGCATGGCCACCGAGTGACCCATCGACCATCCAACGACCGAGGAGAACCTGATGCGCATGTTCGGGCGCGACCCCAAAGCTCCCGCCGATCTGACCGATGCGCTCGACCTGACGCGCGGACACAAGGTGCTGGCGTATGCCGTCGACGACAACACCGGCCACACCGTCGCGGCGTGCACCGCCGAACTTGCGGTCGTCCGTGACACGGAGGTGCTTTGGCGCAAGCCCTGGTCTTGCGTCGACACCGGTCAATGGAGCCCGGACACCTGGACGTTGACCATCACCTGGATCGATCGCAGCAAAGGTGTCCAGTTCACCTTCAAGGACACCGACACCCGCCTGCCCGAGGTCTTCCACGAACGCGTGCAGGCGTCCGTCGTGCTGTCCGCGGCCTTGCCGACGACCGGTCCGGCACAGTCCGGACGAGTGGTGATTCGCAAGGATCTGCGCACGGGGGAATTGTTCGAGCAGGTCGTCCTCGGACGCCGAACCGCACCGTCCGATCCCGCCGTCGCACAGGCCATCGAGCAGGTCAGCGCGCACTTGCGCGACCAGGTAGGACTCCCACCGGAGCGCAGCTGAATCGGTGCCTGACTCGATTCGGTGGTTGGGCGCCCGATTTGCTACAGTTTCGTCTCGCGCCCACCAGGGACACATTCCCCTGTAGCTCAATTGGCAGAGCAGCCGGCTGTTAACCGGCAGGTTGTTGGTTCGAGTCCAACCGGGGGAGCGCACAAGCCCCGACCAGTTCGCTGGTCGGGGCTTCTTCGTGCCTAGGCATCGTGCATCTGTTCCTGCGCAGCTCGCCACAGGTCGTTCGTGATCTGCGCGCCACCGCCGCTCGGCAGGTCGCGCCACCCGGTGCCGGCCCACAGGTGGACGAACCGCGGATCGTTGGCTGCCGTTGCCGCTTTCCGCAACGGCTGGGTGACCTGGTGAACCGCGGGATAGGCCGCCGGCGCGTCGTGATCGAAGCGGTCGATGAAATCGTTGCGCAAACCGCGGGCGAAGCGCCCGGTGAAGCAGCGCGTCACCGCCGTCTCGGTGAAACGCGGGTCGCGCAGCGCGGCGCGGTGAATGGCGGACGTGCCGGCCTCGTCGGCGTCCAGGAAGGCCGTCCCGAGTTGGACGGCGTCCGCGAAAGCCAGGGCGTCGGCGATGGATGAGCCGGCCGACAGGCCACCCGCGGCGATGATCGGCAGGTCGACGGACTGGACGATGTGCGCGAGCAGCGACAGCAGCGGCGTCCGGTCGGGTTCGGTCGACGTGTGGTGAGTGCCCCGGTGGCCGCCGGCGTCCGGACCCTGCACGACCAGCCCGTCGTACCCGAGTTGCTCGGCAGCACGAGCCTCCGACAAGGACGTGACCGTGGCCAGGACGCAGGTGCCCACGGCTTGCAAGGCGCCGACCACGTCCGCGTCGGGAAGGCCGAACGTGAACGAGACCATCGGCACCGGATCTTCCTGCAGCGCAGCAAGTTTCGCGTCCCAGTCCTCCGTCTCAGCCTTGTGGGACGGGAGCTCGTCGAGTCCGAATTCGGACGCCGTGGGCAGCAAGGAGCGGCGGTAGACCTCCAGTGCCGCATCGTCCACCGGGTCGTCGTTCGGCACGAAGAGGTTGACGCCGAACGGGCGCTCGGTCAGCGACCGCACCTCGGCGATCTGCGCACTCATCTCCTGCGCGGTGCGGTACCCGGCAGCCAGGAACCCGGAACCTCCCGCGTCGGCAACAGCAGCGACGAGAGCCGGCGTGGAGGGCCCACCGGCCATCGGGGCAGCGATGATCGGAACAGGCAGACGGGCGGCGAGTGTTTCGAACGAGTTCACCGTTCCATCCTGGCAGCGGCGCGATCCCGCCTGAGCCCGGGCGGTCTTGCCATTCCTTGACCGAACCATCATCGTTCGTTCACCCGAGCGTCACCCCGTCGGTGGCACCCGCTCATAGCGTCGGGAGGCGGCCCGTCCTCGCGGCGGCCACGCGTCCGTGCACCCCGCCGCGGACGCATCGAACGATCCGCCTGGAAGGTGTGAACCTTGACCCCTGCACAGCCTGAACACCGGCGCCTGATCCCGATTGCCACCGATCGCCCCCACAACGGCAGCCGGTCGCTGATGACCTGTCACTACCGTTGCGCCGACAGCTGCTTCCAGCCCGTCGCCAACGAGAGCGACAACGAGTACTTCGGCGATATCGTCGCCGGCACCTCCCGCCGTACCTTCCTCAAGGCCGTCGGTACCACCACCGCCGTGGCCGGCGCCGCCGTAGCCGTCGCGGGTCCCGCTGCCGCCGGTGAAGGACGCGGTCACGCCCTCGGTCACAAGGTCTACGAGTTCGAGTCGACGCCGCCGATCCCGTTCGAGACCGACAAGGTCGTCACCCCTGAGGGATTCACCTGGAAGCCGTTGGTCAAATGGGGCGACCCGATCATCGCCGGCGCGCCGGAGTTCGACTTCGACAACCAGACGGCGGCCGCTCAGGAGAAGCAGTTCGGCTACAACTGCGATTACGTCGGTCTGGTCCGGCACGGGCGCTCGGGTCGCGGGTTGCTGGTGGTCAACAACGAGTACACCAACGACGAATTGATGTTCCGGGGATTCACCGGCTACTCCTCGATGACCAAGGAGCAGATCAAGATTGCGATGGCCGCGCACGGCATGTCCGTGGTCGAGGTCGCCCGCAAGGGACGCGAGTGGGAAGCCAAGATGGGCGCTCGTAAGAACCGCCGCATCACTCCGAACACCGAGTTCGCGATCACCGGCGCTGCTGCCGGATCCAAGCTGCTGCGCACCAAGGCCGACCCGACCGGCCGCCGTGTGTACGGCACGTTCGCCAACTGCGCCGGTGGCACCACTCCGTGGGGCACCGTCCTTTCCGGCGAGGAGAACTTCAACGGCTACTTCAAAACGGCGTCCGCGCCGGCCGGGCAGGAAGCCGCGTACAAGCGGTATGGCATCACCGGCAGCAAGGGCCGCAACTGGGACTCCGTGGACCCGCGCTTCGACACCTCGATGGAGCCCAACGAGGTCAACCGATTCGGCTACGTCGTCGAGATCGACCCGACCGACCCGACGTCCACCCCGCGCAAGCACACGGCCCTCGGCCGCCTCAAGCACGAAGGCGCCAACGTCCAGATCGCGCGCAACGGACACGTGGTCGCCTACACCGGTGACGACGAGCGCTACGACTACTTGTACAAGTTCGTCTCCAAGCGCAAGTACCGCGAGGGCGACCGTCGCCACAACATGACGCTGTTGGAGGAGGGCGACCTCTACGTCGCCAAGTTCACCGGCGACGGTCAGCAGGACGGCGTCTGCGATGGCACCGGCACCTGGCTGCCGCTGGTGGTCGGCGGCAAGTCGAAGATCGCCGGCATGTCGGTCGAGGAGGTCCTGGTCTGGACGCGTCTGGCCGCCGACAGGGCCGGCGCGACCAAGATGGACCGCCCCGAGGACGTCGAGCCCAGCCCGGTCACCGGCAAGGTCTACGTCGCGCTGACCAACAACTCCAAGCGCACCGCCGCCGAGGTCGACGAGGCCAACCCGCGTCCGAGCAACAAGCACGGTCAGGTGCTGGAGCTGGTCGAGGATCGCGGCGACCACACCGGTACGACCTTCACCTGGAAGCTCGTGCTGATCTGCGGTGACCCGGAGGACCCGACCACGTACTTCGACGGGTTCGACAAGAGCGAGGTCAGCCCGATCTCGTGCCCGGACAACGTGGCCTTCGACTCCGAGGGCAACCTGTGGATCTCGACCGACGGCAACGCTCTGGGCAACGCGGACGCGTTCTTCATGATGCCGCTCGACGGTGCCGACGCTGGTCACCTCAAGCAGTTCCACACCGTGCCTCACGGTGCGGAGTCGGCGGGCCCGCTGATCGTCGACGACAAGACGGTGTTCTGCGCAGTTCAGCACCCGGGTGAGGTCGACGGGGCGAGCCCGTCGGCGCCCGCGAGCCTGTTCCCGTACGACGGCACCGGTCAGCCGCGTCCGTCGGTGATCCAGGTGTTCCGTGACAAGGCGGGCAAGCCTGGCAAGCAGGGGCGTCCGGGCAAGCCGGGACGTCACTGAGGCCGACCTTCGGCCCCGCTCACCGTCGTGGTGAGCGGGGCCGAACGCATGTGGTGCAGGGCCTAGCGAGGGTTCGCTGCGGCAGCCAGATGGGGCACCAGCCGTGCCCGCACGACCGGAAGCATCGAGTCGGCGAACAGCTTGGACACGTGCTTGTCGTCGCGATAGACCAGCACGTTCCCGATCACCGCGGGGCAGTTCTCGGTGGGGCAGATCCAGTCGTTGAAGTTCACGAAGCTGCTTGCTGATTTCTGCGCACCCTGCTTCAGAGTGGCGGTGCCGTTCCCGTCATTACGTCCGAAGTCGCAGTCGGAGTTCGACGTCAGACGGGCCGACGCGACGCACGCGACGATGTCGTCCGGTGAGTTCGGGATGTCTGCGAGTGCCACAACCCGGATACCTGCATTCTTCAGCAGGTTCCACTGCGCGACGTACCCGGCGGTCATCAACTCGCTGCTCGGCCGGCCGTCGTTCGTCAGAGCGTCACTCGCGTACCCCGAGGTGACGACCGCTGCCGGTCTGATGTCCTGGGTCAGCAGCGTCATCACCGCTTTGTTCCAGGTGGAGCATTCGCGGTAGTTGTTCCCCGCCGAGCGGCTGCGATAGATGGTCTCCGCGGTCAGCGGACAGGATGCCTTGGTGATGACGACGACCTTCCAGCCCTTCTCCTTGCCGACCGTGTGCAGGACGTCCGCCCATTGGTCGGCCTTGGAGTCGCCGACGAGGGCGATCGTGGTGCTGCCGTTCTCATCGCCGGCTGTGCAGATCTTCGGCGCGGTCGTCTCGATGGTCGACAGGCAGGTGTGCTCGGGCTTGTTCTTGCTCACGACGAGTGGGTCGGGACTGATCGACGTCGGCTTCAGATCCAGGGAACCGGGCTCCGGCGGACGCAGGTAGGGGTCCGGATTCGGGCTCGCCCCGTCCTTCCGTTGCATGGTCGGGACAGGCGTCTCCACGCTCCCCAGCCCCCTGGCCTCGGACGTGTCGACCTGCTGGACCTGTGCAACGGCAAGGGCGTTCAGGGTGCCCGCCGCGCCGATGCCGACCACCGTGCACAGAGCGCCGACCGCGAGTGCCCGCCGGGCCGGCCGGCGCAGCACACTGGCGAAACGCACAGGGTTCTCGACGAACTTCAACGTGAACCAGGCAGGAACGAGCGACCCGAGACTGATCAGCAGCTTCACCGGCCACGGCAGCGGCCCGTACTTTGCGTCGAACGTCACCAGCAACGGCCAGTGCCACAGATACGCGCCGTACGACAGTCCGCCGACGAACAGGAACGGCTTGCTGCCCAGCAGGCGCAATGGCAGGTTCGGTACGCCACGCGACCCCCCGGCGATCACCGCCGTGGTAGCGAGTGTCGGGATCAATGCTCTCGAGCCCGGCCAGTTCTGCTCGTCGGCCAACGGAATCGCGACGGCCACCAGCGCGATGAGACCGGCCCACATCACGGCCGTGGCGACCCGCACGGGCAGGCGGTTCCAGAACGTGGCGGTGACGGCAACCAGCGCACCGATCCCGAGCTCCCACAGCCGGGTGTGCGTGACGAAGTATGCCTTCGCGGGGTCGGTCGTGGTCGCATGGATCGACCAGGCGAGCGACGGGACGATGACGCACAGCAGGGCCATGCCGATGGCGAGCCGGCGTCGGTGAACAGCACCGCGGGTCGCCAGGACGACCAGGCCGATCAGCAATGGCCAGACCAGGTAGTACTGCTCTTCGACCGCGAGCGACCAGAAGTGCTGGACAGGTGAAGGCTCGGTGCCGGCGAAGTAGTCAACCGACTGGGACGCCAAGCGCCAGTTGATCACGTAGGTGGCCGAGGCCAGGATGTCGCCACAGATCTGACGCCAGGTCGTCGCCGGCATTGCCCACCAGGTGAGCAACATCGATGCCACCAGGACGATCGATGCCGCAGGGAGCAGACGCTTGGCTCGTCGGGCCCAGAAGTCGGCGAACGAGATTCGACCGGTGCGGTCGACTTCGCGCAGCAGCAGTCCGGTGATCAGGAACCCGGAGATCACGAAGAAGACGTCGACTCCGATGAACCCTCCGTGCAGCCCCGGCACACCAGCATGGGCGAGCAGGACGAACCCCACGGCAATCGCACGAAGTCCCTCGATGTCCGGCCGGAACTTGGCGTGAGCCAGAGCGCTTGCCGTGGCGGCGGCTTCGGTCGGTCCTTCGTGATGCGACGTGTGCGCAGCTGCCGTTTTCGACGTGTCCTGCATGCATGACCCCCCCTATACGTCGGAGGTCAGGATGACGTAGATCACACCCGGTGCGCATCACGGCGCGCCCAAGCAGCGGGCTTTCGGCCGGCGCCGGTAGTCGCAAGAGCCCGCTGGTGCCGTGTTCGGTTCAGGCCTGGTCGGCGCGTTCGGCCAGTAGAGCCAAGCGGCGCAGAGTCTCCCTGTTGCGAGCGGCGATGCCCACCTGCCGTGCGGGCTTGGGCGTGTGCGCGAGCGGCCCGGAGACCGCGTCCTCCTCCATGCTGATCACGGTGCCACCGTCCGGAGTGGCGATGAGGCGGATGGCGACGATGGCGGTGCCGAACGGACGGGTCTTCGCCTCCAGCCGCAAGGACTTGCCCGGTTCGCAGTCCCGCACCGCGGTCTCGTCATCCAGCAGCAACGGCCAGTTGCCGACACTGTGATGCAATTTTGTTCCGGGTGAAGGGAATCCGGCCTCCACGGCGCGCATGCGCGAGGCTCCCACCACCCACGACGGATAGGCCCACCCGTCGGCGAGCACCGACCAGACGGCTTCCGGCGAAGCAGGCGTGGTGTGTTCGACCGAGATGGTGCGCATGGAGTCTCCTGTGGTTCAGCGTGGTTCAGCCCGGGGGGGGTGTCCCTATGGTCTTCGTCAAGCGGCGGGGGTTTTCTGTTGGTAGAGGGTTCCGTCGCGAAGCATCGCGTACATCACGTCGCAGCGTCGTCGGGCGAGGCAGATGAGGGCGGCGTTGTGCTTCTTGCCTTGGCCGCGTTTGCGGTCGTAGTAGGCCCGCGAGGTCGGGTCGTGCAGTGCGGCGAACGCGGCGAGGAACATCGCTCGTTTGAGGTGCTTGTTGCCGCCTCGGGCGGGGTGCTCACCGCGGATCGAGGTGCCGGATCGGCGGGTGACGGGTGCGAGGCCGGCGTACGCGGCGAGGTGGCCGGAGGTGGGGAAGCTCGAGCCGTCGCCGACTTCGAGCAGGATCCGTGCGCCGGTCCTGACGCCGATGCCGGGCATCGAGGTCAGGACCGCGGCAAGAGGGTGGGCATCGAGCATGTCCTCCAGTTGGGTTCCCAGATCGGCGCGGTCGTGCAGCAGGCGAGCCAGTCCGGTCGCGAGTTTGGGCAGGACGAGCTCGGCGGCGCGGGTGCCAGGGACGGTGACGGTCTGCTCGGTGAGCGCTGTCTGGATGTCGTCGACGAGGCGTTGGTAGGAGCGGGGCGCGCGGGGTTTGGCGACGGCGAGCAACCGTCGCCGGCCGGCCGCGCGCAGGCCGGTCGGGCCACCGAAGCGGGTCAGGAGTTCGAGGACTGCTGGGTGTTGGATGCGTGGGCCGAGGACACGTTCGAGGGCTGGGTTCACTTGTGTCAGAAGGCCTCTGATCCGGTTTGCTTGTGCGGTGACCTGTCCGGCCAGGTCGTCATCGAAGCCGACGATGACTTCCAGGTCGGCCAGGGTGTCGTCGCCGACGTCGACCCGTCGCAGGGCGTGCGGCATCGACCGGGCGGCTTCGGCGATGACGTACGCGTCCCTTGCGTCGGTCTTGGCGTTGCCGGGGTGCAGGTCGGCGATACGGCGCATCGCCAGCCCGGGAAGGTAGGCGACGTCCACGCCCATGGCACGAGCAACCGCGACCGGCAGCGCGCCGATCGTTGCGGGTTGATCGACCACCACCAGCAGGCGACCGTGCGTGCCGAGTTTGGTCAGCAGGCCACGCAGCGACGACTCGTCTTGGGGCAACGGTTTGTCGTGCAGCCGTGTGCCATCGACGTTCAGCGCGCAGGCGTGGTGCGTCTGTTTGCCGACATCGAGCCCGATGTACACCGCGTAGTCAGGTCGAGACATGGTCCCTCCTCGTGCGTCCGAGCGGCTGGTCACCAGATCAGGCGCAGGAAGCCGACATCCACGTTACGAAGAGACCTACCCAGGCGTTCGGGCGGCCCGGTCCCTATCAGCGGTCCACCAGCGCCACCAGCACCCGGTGACAACACCCCCCGGATCATGCAAACGACAGGGGCAGTCAGTCATGCCGGGGCCGGCGACCAGGAGCCTTGCTTCAAGGCTCACCAAGACGGTAACGGGGGTTCAGAATCGGGGCAGGGAGGTGTCGATGGAGCGGCGCACACGGCGTTCGAGTGCGTCTCGAACTTTGCCGGCGAGACCGCTGTCGGCCAACGCGGCGCGTGCCGCCATGTGGCCGGCCCCGCCGTGCACGCCGCCGCCGGGATGGATCGCGGCGCTGCCGAGGTAGAGCCCGGGCAAAAATGTGCGGGGTCCACCCAGTCCGGTGGCCGGTCGCCAGAACGCCTGCTGGAACAACTGCATGGTGCCTCCGCCCACTGCACCCTCACCCAGGTTGGCGTTCGAGTCCTGGAGCGATCGCGGTGTCTGGTCCCAGCGTTCGACCACCAGATCACGCCACCCCGGCGCGAACTCCTCGAGCATGCGCTCGCAGTTGCGGATCAAGTGTTCGGTGCCGTCGTCGTCGGTGACGCCGCGCGGGAGGTGGCTGTATACCCACATCGACTCGGTGCCGGCGGGGGAGCGCAGTGGATCGGTCGACGTCATCTGT
This sequence comes from Yimella lutea, assembly GCF_006715095.1. Classification (NCBI taxonomy): domain Bacteria; kingdom Bacillati; phylum Actinomycetota; class Actinomycetes; order Micrococcales; family Dermacoccaceae; genus Yimella; species Yimella lutea. Next base: position 2,699,310 of record NZ_VFMO01000001.1, on the reverse strand, counting down.
CCGACCAGGGCGAACGGGTGCTCAGGGATGCGTCCGGAGCCCAGATCGGCACTCCAGCGCACGAGGTCGCGATGACTACCGCCGACGTGGACCACCGAGGTCGACCGCCCGGCTTCCGCCGTCCACGGCATCGCACCCGACAGACCGAGGTTGATCTTGATGGTGGGCAGATCCCAGGTGAAGCGCTCCATCCGTGCCCGGAGTCCGGCCGGTACGTCCTCGAGCAACGTGCCGTACAGCATCGGTGCGCTGGTGTCGGCGATGACGACCGGTGCCTTGATGAACTCTCCGGACGCGAGGTCGACGCCCGAAGCGCGTGCGTGCTCTGCTCTGATCCGGACGACAGGCGTACCGGTTCTGATCTCGACACCGGCTGCTTCAGCACGGGAACGCAGTGAGCGGGCCAGGGCGCCGGCGCCCCCGACCGGGGTCGGGAAACCGACGTCCTGGGCGAGCATCGTCATGATCCAGCCGTACACGCCACTGCCGGGCGCTTCAGGTGGGATGTCGGCGTGCATCGCGTTGCCGGACAGCAGATCTCGCGCCGCTCGACCACGGAATCGTTCGACCGAAAGTTGCTCGACGGGTAGCAGCGCGAAGCGGACGAAGTCGAGCAGATTCGTCGCGCCGACGGCCTTCGCCAGTTTCGGTGCGTGGCGAACCGGCGGCCAGGACAGCAGGAGGGCGTCGAGCAGCGGATCCTTGAGCGAGGCGAAGCTGTCGACCAGTTCGAGCCATGCTGCTCCGTCACCCGGAGCGTCCGCGTCCAGACGGGCCGCCGTGTGCGCGGGATCGGCGTGCAGCAAGGCACCCGAGGTGTCGTCGGGCCGGCCGAGATGGGCGACGACCCGCTCGCTGCGCGCCCACTGCAGCCCGTGCTTGTCGAGGCCGAGACCCTGGATGACGGGTGATGCAGCAGCCAGCGGGTGGAAGGCACTGAACTCGTCCACGACGAAGTCACCGATCGTCCGGTCGGCAACAGCGCCGCCCACCTCCGGCCGGCTCTCGCACAGCAGGACCTGACGGCCGTGGTCGGCCAGTTCGATGGCGGCGACCAGGCCATGATGGCCACCGCCGACCACGACTGCGTCGTATGCATTCATGCGGAACGAACTCTCATCGGGTCGGCGGTGGACGGCCGCGAGTGCGACCGGTGATCCAGATGGTTCTCAGACGTGATCAGCCGTGCTCAGACATTGCGGGTCTTTGCGGCAGCGTCCTTCTCGGTGGTCGTCCCGGCGTCCTTGAGCTCTCCGGCGAACGACTCGAGGTGAGCGCGCACGAACCACTGGAACTTCTCGAGTTCCCCGGTCTGTCCGATAATGAGGTCCTGCGTGACGAGGTCGAGGTCGTCGAGTTCCTCGATCGCCTTGCGGTTGGAGGTGATGACTCCGTCGTACACCTTGTCGAGGGCGCCCAAGTGTGCACCGACGGTGTCACGTTCGATGGCGTAGTCGTCCCACGTGCGGTCGCGCTCGATGTCGCTGACGCGGCCGCCGGGGGAGGCGCCCATTGCGGCAATGCGCTCGGCCACTTCGTCGGCGTACCCGCGTACCAGCTCCACCTGCGGGTCGATCATTTCGTGGACGCCGATGAAGTGAGCGCCGACGACGTTCCAGTGCGCGTGCTTCAGGGTGAGGTGCAGGTCGTTGTAGGACGACAGGCGCACCTGCAGGATCTTGATGATCTCGTCCGACTTCTTCTTCGTCAGACCGGGCAATGTGAAGGTCGACTTCTCAACCACGAGATGTCCTTCCGTTGATCGCGTAGGTGCCGGTCAGGCACTTGTTTTCATCAAAGCACCGCGAAAGGCTGTCATGGCCTCCCCGGGCTGACTCATCAGGGTGGGATCACTCGATCAGGGGTTGTCGACAGTCTTCGGCTGGAGCGCGATCAGAATGTCCAGGACCTTTGACGGATCGTCCAGACGGTCACCGAACAGTTCCCTGATCTGTGTCATCCGGTAGCGCACCGTCTGAGCGTGAACATGCAGATCGGCTGCGACGGCGTCGCGACGTCCTTGGTGCAACAGCCAGGAACGCAGCGTCTCCCCAAGCCGATCGGCGGTGGCCGGCGGTAGGTCAGTCAGCGGAGCGAGCGCGCGAATCCTCAGGTCCTGCAATGCATCCCGGTCCGACTGGAGGACGAGGTCGGCCAGGTGGTCCTCGGTGTCGAGCGGTGTCTGTCCGGTGGCGAGACCGAGTTCGTGTGCCTTCACGGCGCGCTGCCACGAGGACGTGACGTGTGTCCAGGGTCTGGTCGGGCCGACGACCGCGGACGTGTGGCGCAATGTTTTCAGCAAGCGCCGACGTGCGAGACCGTGCAGGTCGGGCACGAGCAGGACGGCGAGGTCGGCGTCCGACCAATCGTCCGCTGCCCGAAGGCAGTTCGCGCCCAACGTCGACATCACGGATGCGGCTGCGTCGGCCGGCAGCAGGACTGCGGTGAGTGACAGGGGCGGCGGCCATTCAGCGCGTTCGGCGAGCGTCACGAGCACCTCCTCCTCACGCCCGGCGAGGAGTTCTCCCGCCAGTCGTTCCCGCCTGCGTTCGCGGACGCGTCCCTCGGTGGCGAGTTCGTCGGAGTGCCCGGCGACGCTGGCCGCCGAGAGCGCGTCGATGTAGGCGAACACCAACTCGGCGAAGCGCGCGATCGTCGCAGCATCGATACCGACGTCGACTGCTGCAGTGGACAGTTCGCGCCAGGACACTCTGGCGCCGACGCGGTACGCGGCGAGCAAAGCGTCCATCGAACGACCACTGCGTGCCTCGCCCTGACCCAAGGCATAGGCACCGTCGAGGGCCGGGCGCATCGGGGTGGACGGGTCGCTGCCCTGTGGACCGCCGGCCAGCCGTAGAAAACCAGCCAGCGCCTGCTGGACGGCCTCTTCGATGAGTTCGCCGGGTTCGCCACTCAGGGCGCCGGCGTACCCCGGAACCTCGGCGGTGATGGCTGCGACACAGCGTTCGGCGACCTCAGGGAGCTGGTCGGCAAGGCCGGCGACAGCCTCATCGGGGAGCCGGGGCGGGTTGAACTGAGCCATTTCGGTCCGTTCTTGTTCGACTCGAACAAATCAGAGCGACGTCTTCACGTCTTCTGGTCAAGAGATTAACTCTCGTCGTCAAGCAGGCTGGACCTATGCCGATCACCACGCCCGATGCCGCGCCCTCGCCGTGGCGTTCGCGCGCTTTCCGGTTGGTGAAGGCAGTCACCACGCCGTTGCTTCCCGAGGACTACGTCGATCTGTTCGACCCACTGCGCACCAGCACTGTGTTGCGCGGGCGGGTGGAGGATCTTCGATCGGAGACCCAGGACGCACTGACCGTCACGATCCGCCCTGGCAAGCGGTGGCGTGGGCACACGCCCGGTCAGTACATGCGTATCGGAGTCGACATCGACGGCGTCCGGATGTGGCGGGCGTACTCGATCACGTCCGGTCCGCGTACCGACGGCTGCATCTCGATGACTGTCAAGGCGATCTCGGGTGGAGCGGTCAGCACATATCTGGTCGAGCACCTCAGGGTCGGTCAGATCGTCCAGATGGAGCAGGCTGAAGGTACCTTTGTGCTCCCTGCGACGCTTCCGGCCAAGATCCTGTTGCTCACCGGAGGAAGCGGCATCACCCCTGTCATGGGAATCCTGCGTCACGCCGTCGACGAGATGGACGACGTCGTCCTGCTGCACTCGGCGCCGCGTCCCGAGGACGTCATCTTCGCCTCCGAGCTGCGCGACTTGGCTGCATCAGGCCGAATCTCGTTGCAGGAGAGGCACACCGACGTCCATGGCATGCTCGACACCGACGAACTCGAGCGTCTCGTGCCCGATTGGCGTGAGCGCGAGACCTGGGCGTGCGGCCCGGCAGGAATGCTGGAGATGGTCGAATCCCACTGGGAATCGGCCGAACTCGCCGGCAAGCTGCACACCGAGCGCTTCCGTCCCGCGCTCGTCGAACCGGGAGAGGGCGGCACAGTCCACTTCACCGGACTCGACCGCGAGCTCGAATGTGACGGTGCACGACCGATCCTCGACCAGGGCGAGGACGTCGGGATCCTCATGCCGTCCGGCTGCCGCATGGGCATCTGTTACGGCTGCGTCCTGCCCCTGCGCGAAGGAGCCGTCCGCGACCTGCGCACCGGTGAGCTCACCACGGCGAGCCCCGGGGACGGCGTGCTCGTCCAGACCTGCATCTCGGCCGCGGCCGGGCGCTGCGACATCGACCTCTAGTCCACGAACGATCAGGAGAAACTCATGACTGCGCTGCAGAAGAAGGAAACCAACCCGATCGCGCACCTCACCGCGTACGACATCGAATGCCTGGGCAAGGAACTCGACGCGATTCGCGAGGACGTGATCCGTGAGCGTGGCGCGAGCGACGCCGCGTACATCCGCCGCACCATCGACGTCCAGCGCAAGCTCGAGCTCGGCTCGCGCGGGTTGCTGTTGTTCTCCAAGTACAAGCCGGCGTTCGTGCTCGGCACTGTCGGCCTCACGGTCTCCAAGATCCTGGAGAACATGGAGATCGGGCACAACGTGATGCACGGTCAGTGGGACTGGATGCGTGATCCGAAGATCCACTCGACCACCTGGGAGTGGGACAACGCCTCGCCGGCGGACCTGTGGAAGCACAGCCACAACGAACTGCACCACACCTACACCAACGTGCTCGGCCGCGACAACGACCTGGGTTACGGCATCATGCGCGTCGACGAGGACCAGAAGTGGGCGCCGTTCTACCTCGGCCAGCCGGCCTGGAACTTCATCAACGCGTGCTTCTTCGAATACGGCATCGCCGCGTACGACCTCGAGATCGGCAAGTACTTCGCCGGGCGCAAGGACAAGGAGCGGTTCAAGACCGACGGTCGCAAGGTGCTCAACAAGATCCGCCAGCAGATGACCAAGGACTACGTCATCCACCCGGTGCTCGCACTGCCGCTCGGCTCGGCGCGTCGGACGCTGCTGGCCAACTACATCGCCAACCTCGGCCGCAACCTGTGGACGCACTCGGTGATCATGTGCGGCCACTTCCCGGAGGGTGTCGAGACGTTCACCAAGACGTCCATCGACGGTGAGACCCGCGGAGACTGGTACCTGCGCCAGATGATCGGCTCGGCCAACATCGACGGCTCGAACGCGATGCACATCGCGACCGGCAACCTCAGCTACCAGATCGAGCACCACCTGTTCCCCGACCTGCCGAGCAACCGCTACCAGGAGATCTCGCCGAAGATCCGCGACATCTGCGAGCGCTACGGCCTGCAGTACGTCACCGGTCCGCTGCACAAGCAGGTCGCCTCGGCGTGGGGCAAGGTCATCCGCCTGTCGCTGCCGAACCACATCGCGGCCAAATTCGCCCCGGTGCCGCGTCGTTCGGTGGTCGAGCCGACCGCGCTGCCGAGCCGTTTGCGCGATGCCGAAGAAACCTCAGCCGCAGCCTGATTCGGCCTCAACCGCTGACGATCGGGTGGGGTGGAGCATGGAGCGCCGAGGGTGACCTGGACTCCGGACGCATCGAGCGGCTGCTGGCGGACGCCGAAATGGGACGAGTCACGGACGGTGTTCTGCGCGGCGCAGCTTGGCTGTGAAGATGCGTTTTCCCAGGTCAGGAGGTTGTCGGTGGTGACGCCTAGGGTGGTTTCATGCAGGTCGGACAGGTCACTGGTTTCGCGGATCGACGCGAGTCGATCGGCGATGCCCGGGTCGCCCTGAGGGATGTCGCGTCGTGGCTTTCCCGGGCATCGGGTGCGGAGCTGACCGAGTTCGTCGGCGACCTCGACGACCTGATGCGGGTCGCTGCGGCTGCTCGGGTCGCTGCTACGGCGGAGGCTGCGGCGCGGGGTGAGATCGTCGCATCGACCTCACCGGGGACGACGGCGTGGGTGCGGGAACACGCACCGACGACTGTCGAGGGTGGTGCAGCGGACGTGGCGGCGTGTGCCCTGGCCGCGAACACTCGAGGGGATCGGCAGCGCGTCGGTGCAGCGGTGATCGATGCGGAGTTCTCTGCCAGGACGGGCGCGACGATCCTGCGCGAGATGGAGAAGCTGCGGGCCGAGGTCATCCCCGGTGCGATGGAGTCGGTCACCGAAGCTCTGTTGATCATGGGGCGCCGGCACGGTCCGGACGGCGTGAAGATGGTGCGCCCGGAACTGTTGTCCAGGTTCGGGTCGCGGGAGTTCCAGCGGGATCAGGACAAGCGCCGGACCCGGGTGGAACTCAGCCGAGGTGTGGAGAACGACGGCATCACCGAGTACGACCTGGCGCTCGACAACGAGTCACGGGCAATCCTCGAAGCGGCGATAGGGCCGCTGAGCAAACCGGTCCCTGGTCCGGATGGTGAACGGGACACGCGTACGTCCGCCCAGCGTCGCGGTCAGGCCTTGATCGAGGCTCTGCGTCGTGGGTTGTCGTCGGCGGTGCTACCGGGAGCCTCGACGAAGTCCACTGTGGTCGTCGTGGTGGACGAGGAGCGGTTGCGCGACGGCCGTGGCGCCGGGCGGGTGCTCGGCGGCGTTGATGCCGGGATGTTGCTCGGGTCGCAGACCGTCCGCAAGCTGGCGTGCGACGCTCACGTGATGCCGTTGGTGCGGGACGCGTTCGGGCGGATTCTGGACGCGGGCCGTTCGCAGCGATACATCACGCGCGAGATGTTGAAGGCCTTGTGGGTACGTGATCAGCAGTGCACCTTCGGCGGCTGTACCGCGCCGGCGTTCTGGTGCGACGGTCACCACTTGATCCACTGGGCCGACGATGGCCCGACCAGCCTGGACAACTCAGCCCTGCTGTGCGGCGGTCACCACACGGTCGTGCATCGCGACCGGCTCGCCGGCCGTCTCATCGACGGACAGGTGGTGTGGGATTACACCGCCGGTTCCTACGACCGTCACTTGAACGAATGGCGGGAACAACACCCGCCCCCTGACCTGCAGGCCGATTCGGTTGTGGCCCAACAGGATCAGCGACCCTGGTTCGGTCCACCGCCGCCAGGAGACGATCAAGCCTGGCAACAGTTCCGAGACTGGGTCGATGGCGGCGCACTCTGGGTCGACGAAGACGGCAACATCGCCGCTTAGGGCAGCGACGTGTTCGTCGACCCCACGGCTCGAGGCTTCCGCCAGGCAGGTACGGACAGTGCGATGAGTCACCAGACGGTGGTTCTCAGTGCTCCGGGTGCAGGCTGGCGTCCGCGGCAGTGACCCTGCACGAGCCGGATCGACTGGCGCGGATGGTACCTCTGGGACTGCCCCCAGTTGAGTTGACACCTGACCTCTGAGGTTTTGTCCTCAGGCGGAAGGATGTCCCGTGGCAAAGCCCTATCCCAAGGAGTTCCGCGACGACGTCGTGGCCGTGGCCCGCAAGGGCCAAGCCCCAATCGCCCAGATCGCGAAGGACATCGGCATCTCCGAAGGCTCGTTGACGAACTGGATGAAGAAGGCCGACATCGAGGACCGCAACCGTCCCGGCCTGACCGACGCCGATCGTGCCGAGCTACACGAAGCGAAGAAGCGGATCCGGCTGCTCGAGCAGGAGAACGAGGTCCTGCGCCGGGCAGCTGCTTACCTGTCTCAGGCGAACCTGCCGGGAGAATAGTCTTTCCCTCTCGTCCGTGAGATGGCCGCGGCCGGCGCCCCCATTCGGGTGCCGGTCGTGGTGGCGTGCAGGGTCCTGGGGCTCTCGACCCAGGGGTACTACAACTGGCTCAAAGAGCCGGTCTCGCAACGGGACTGGGATGACGCCCACCTCATCGACGTGCTCTACGAGGCACACGCCGACGACGCGACGCTGGGCTACAGGTTCCTCACCGATGAGCTCGACACCGAGTACGGCATCACCGTGGGCGAGAACCGCGTGCACCGGCTCTGCAAGATCGCTGGCATCACCGCCAGCCATCACAAGAAGCGCTCCAAGCCGGGCTCGACCGGCCCGGCGCCGCACGACGACCTCCTCGCGGTGGTCGACGAGCACGGCGTGATCCGCCACGAGTTCAAGGCTGATTCCCCGAACACGGTCTGGCTGTGGGACATCTCCGAGCACCCCACGCGTGAAGGGAAGCTCTACATCTGCGCGATCAAGGACGTGTACTCGAACCGGATCGTCGGCTACTCCATCGACACCCGGATGAAGGGCAGCCTCGCGCGTGCGACGATGCGCAACGCGATCGCCCCTGCGATCGCCAGTCGGCACGATCTGCCACTCGGACAGGGGCGGTCAATTTCGAGCCAAACGCACCCAGCGGCTGCTCGCGAACAACGGCCTGGTCGGCTCGATGGGCCGCTCCTACGGCGCCGGCGACAACGCGAGCATGGAAGCTTCTTCTCACTGTTGCAGAAGAACGTCCTCAACACCCGTCGTTGGGAGAGCCGTGAGGAGCTGCGGCTGGCGATGGTCACCTGGATCGAGACCAGGTACAACCGCCGCCGTCGCCAACGCACCCTCGGCAAGCTCACGCCTGTCGAATTTGAGATGATCTACACGACCGCACTCGCGGCCTAGCTACTACAAACCCCGAGTGTCAACCAGACCGGGGGCAGTCCCACCGACACTGAGGCCGACACTGAGGCCAACGGGGACGTCGTCTGAAGCGCCAGCACGCAACCGCCACCGCGAACGGACCCAGACTGCTGTGACACCCGCGAGCATGGCTCTTGTGTCCTCCCTACCGGCCGCCCCTTCCGAGCACCATGTCGACAGCTCGGGCCTTGACCGCCTCGCCGATCTACTGCAAGACCCTGAGCGCGACAAGCCCGTCGTCATCATGAGCCGGCGCCGGTCGGGGGAGACTTCGATCCCGCCGCAGCGCGTCATCGAGGTTCTCGGCGACCTCGCCCATGTCCGTGTCCTTGCCAGCTTCGACACCGGGTGGGACCTGGACCGGATCGGCCCGCAGTGGACCGAATGCCTGTCGAGCCAGTGGTCTGCGGCCAAGGCGGCGGTGTGAAGGCGACACTGCACATTGCTGTCCTCAGCAGGGAACTTGGTCTGAGAGGAACCGGAGACCTATGGCTGTTTACCTGGAGGCCGAGGCGGGCAGCCGGGATGTCCGACCGATTCGCGTGCGGGAGATCGTCGCGACTTTCGCCTTGCAGCCGCGCATCGAGATGGCCCGCTGACCTGGCTGCCGCCGAAAGAGCCTGGAACGACAGCACCGCAGCCGTGACCGAAGGACCGTGGGCGTCGGTCGGACTGGCGAAGCGGATCTCGCTGGCTAACAAGCACGCCGAGGGAGGCACCTGATGGCGATGTGCGGCTGGTGCAACAGCCATGACCACGAGAAGCACCGAGCGGGCGGCGACGGATGGACCTGCAGCTGCATCGCGTGCAAGGACGGGCCGTCGAAGTCGACCCTGCACCGACCGACCGAGACAGCCATCGACGATTAGCCCGTTGCGTTTTTGGTGTTTAGGGTAGACTGTCGGTATGGACTCGCGCCATCTGATGACCACAGGTGAGGTATCCAAGGTTCTTGGATCCTCCCGTCAGCATGTCGTCGACCTGTGCGAACGCGGGGAGATCAACTTCGTGCGCGTCGGCAAGCATCGTCGCGTTCCGGAGTCCGAGGTTCTGCGGATCACGCGAGTCAACCGCCCAGTCGATCGGGACTCCGTTCGGTCACTGTGGCTACATCGGGTCGTTCTGGGACACCTCATGCAGCGACCGGAAGAAGTGATGGAGTCGTCCCGGAAGGTGCTCGAACGCCGGCTGTCCAAGTCGGACTATCCCGGCTCTCCGCGGCCGTACTACGAGCGGTGGCTGGAGATCCTGGATTCCGGAGTCGAGCGGGTTTCGGAGGTACTCGTTGATCGCTCGGAGGAAGGATGCGTCCTGCGGTCGTGCAGCCCGTTCACGGGGGTCATCAGCGAGAGGGAGCGGGAGCAGACGCTCCAATCGTTCCGGCGAAGCTACTCGTGAGACGGCAGGAGCTGGCGCACGTCCTGCGTGCTGCCTGCAGCATCGCGGAGGACCGTGACGTTGTCGTTGTCGGTTCTCAGGCAATCCTCGGCTCATACGACGAGGACGATCTGCCGGCGATAGCGACGATGTCGTCGGAGGCGGACGTTGCCTTCCTGCGCGACGCCGAACGCAAGGCGTTGCAGGTCAGCGGTGCGATCGGAGAACTGTCGTCGTTCCACGAGACGTTCGACTACTACGTCGACGGTGTCGAACTCGAACTGATCGCCCTACCCGACGGGTGGGAGCAACGTTGCGTGACGTGGGATCTTCAGTCCGCCGATCCCGCACGGCCGCGCTTCGTCGAGCCCCATGACCTCGCCGTCGCAAAGCTGGTCGCTCATCGGGAGAAGGACCGCCTGTTCGTTTCGGCTCTTCTCGACGCCGGACTCATCGACCATCGGACGGTCGTGGAGCGTGCCCGGATGCTTCCGGAGAAGTACGCCGGTTCGGTCTCGTCTGTCACCTCCTGGGTCGAGTCGCACCGAGACCATCGAAAGTGACGACGAGGGCGCCTCATGGACATCCGGTGCGACGCCCTCTCGATGGGTGATCTCGTCTCGTTCGTAGCGTCCGTCGCACCGTCAGGGCATGCATTCTTCCAAGGAAGGCCTGGGATGAACACCTGCAACTTTGACCATGCGGCGTCTGGTCCCGGCCACGTCGCGTTCAGCATGTCCGACGAGACCGAAAACCGGTCCCTATCGACTTCAGCACGGACCCAAACCTGCTGGTTGACAGCAAGACCGGATCCGGTAAGACCAATGTGATCCGGAACATCCTGTGGTCGCTGGCGGCCAAGGGTGCCGAGCTCGTACGCCTCATCATCGCGGCGGCGTCGCTCCGCTTCTTTGGCCTCGCGGAGGACACGGCGCTGTGCTGGCATCTGCTGTTTCACCCACTTGAGCAGGTCTTTCCGGTCGCATTCCTTTCGTGTCGGCCAGGTACAAACGGTAGTCCGCACAGTCCCATCCGTGCGTCGCATAGAAGCCGTCGTTGTCGTGGTGACAACCAAGATTCTCAGTCATTCCGGTACGGTGCGACAGCCTTCGTTCGACACCCACGAGGTCGACGCACCCATCCCCAACATCGCAGCGAACTCGTCCTCGCTGACCACATGCAAGCCGTACTTGAGCGCGTTCTTGGCCTTAGACGAACCGCGGGCATCCACGTTCGCCACGAGCAGCGAGGTGTCCTTGCCGACGCCGGATACGGCGCGACCGCCGTTGGCTTCGATGAGACCGTTGACGCCGCCCCGACTGAGGTCCGCCAGCGGGCCGACCATCTTGCCGGTGACGCAGACCGACAACCCGGCCAGAGGCTGCGATCCCGCGTCCGTGGTGACCGTCGATGCGGGCACGTCCTGCATCACGACCCCGGCGGCGGACATTCGGTCAATCACATTCGCCAGCTCGGCCAGCTCATCGACAATCATCGCGGCCTTGACGGTGCCGATCTTGTCCACCGTTGCCAGTTCGTCCACGGACGGGGGGCGAGATTCGTAGTCATACCCACACGGTGCGACGGGTGACGGCCGCTGCTCAGTCGATGGTGACCTCGTTCGGGTGAGCCGACCACTGGCGAGGTAAGCACAACCCGCAGACGATTCAGCCGCCCATCGCGGTCACTGTCCAGCACAGACTGGATCCGGTCGACGGACCGGTCGACGACCTCGACGACCTCGACGACCTGGTCCAGCGGACTGATGCCGTCCGGTCCGCTTCTGGCGTGACACCAAGCAATGTCGACGCCCTCGACGCCGTGGTCTGGCTTAGCCGAACAGGATCTTGACAGCGTGCTCGTCGATCTCCTCGGCCGGGTGAGTGTGAACATGCAGATGCACGTCGGGGTAGTCGCTCGCGACGCTCAAGAAGGTGCGCGCCACCTGCTGCCGGGTCAGTCCAACGATGCCGGCACCGATCCACGGCAGGTGAATCGTGACGCCGGGCTCGCAGCTGTTCATCGCGTGCGACAGCGACAGCTCCAACCACTCAAGTTGCGCGGTTGGTCCGGGAGCGTCCTGGCTGAACAGGTTGTGGATGACATCGGTGCCCGCCTCGTAGCGGAACCAGTCGCCGGGCGGCGGGATGTCGTACCGGGTGCAGTGGTCGATGTACGCCCGGTACGCCGGCAGGAGCTGGGGGTGGCGCCGGGCGAACTGCTTGGCGACACCGGCGCCCATCACGCCATGCGTGTTGACCCCGTGCGCGAGGTGACGCTGCTGCCCGAGCACTGCGGGGACGTCGAACAGGTCGGTGTGACTGTGCTTGATGGTCATGCTGCACCACCAGGTGCGCTCTGGAAGCGGGTGAGTGCCTTCATCGACGACGAAGAAGGCATCCGGACGCGGACGGGAGCGCAGCACGTGGACGTGTTCATAACCTCACGGTGCGACGGGCCTCGCCGGCTATCCGCCGAACTGACACAGGAACGTCAACTTGACCTGGTCGGGACGCCAGATGATCGCCTCGTGGTTGAGCACGCCGCACGTTCCACCCTTGACGTTGATCGAGTCGAAGCGGCGGCCTTCGTGGTGGTTGTCGACCAGAGAGCCGGAGCGGGCGCGGTCGTAGGCAGCATGGCTCTGACCGTGCATGTTCGGTCGGTACTCCCAGCCCATCGCCACGTCAGCGGCGAACATGAAGAACTCCGGGTCCGTGCCAGCAGACCACACCCCGCCACGGCTGTACTGCAGCGACTTGGACGACTGCTCGGACAGGTACACACCGTCGCCGAACATGCGGGCTGTGACGTGCTTGGCGGTCGCCGGCGGCACTACCAACCCGGAGGACAGGATGGACAGCACGTTGCCTGCGCGCGAACCGTGCCACATCGACCGCACATTGCCGACGCTGGCGATGGTCTGCTCGATCTCATCGCTGCGGCGGTTGTCAATCAGCCGGTAGGCACCGGACATCGTCGCCGAGGAGACTCCGCGGTGCTTGGCGTTCTTCGTGCCCACGTACCGGGCGCGCAGGGTCTTCAGTTCGGCGGCGGTCGCCGGGACGAGGGTGTAGCGGAAGAAGTCGTCGTCCCCGCTGTCCGGCGCCGCGGTGAACGCGACAGCAGCCTCGAGCTGATCGAGCAGGTCCCGCTGCTGACGCACCTGCGCGTCACCGGTGACGAAGTGGTCCGCCCAGGCACCGCGTGAAGGCACCGTCTGCGGGATGAGCATGAGGTAGTCGTTGACCAGGCGGACCCGGTCAGTGCCGGACGTCATGACGTGCATCCGGTCGAGCAGGTTGCGGGCCTGACTGATCGCGGAGGAGGACACCGGGCCGAGCGCGGTCTGCACACCGGTCGAGGTGACGGTGATCTTGCCGCCGGACGCCGAGGAGATCGTGTGCGCGGTCACGGCGACCAACCGGTCGACCATCGCAGCGATCGCCGTGTTGCCGCCGGCGAGCTTGTCACGGCCCACTGTGCGCAGCACGTCGGCGCTGGCTTGAGCAGCCCCGCAAGCGCCGTCGACCAGCTCAACCGGACGATAACCCTTACGTGTCTTGTCGTGAACCGCACGGTCAAAGGACTTCTTGCCGGTCAGGTCGGTGATGTTTCCCGACTGGCCGACGCGCCCCCAACGGGCGATGACACGGCCGTCGGCGTGCGCGGTTACTTCGTAGAACTTGTTGCTGTTCGCGGACCCGTCGGTCAGGACGAGCATCGTGCGTTCGAGGGTTGTAGACATGACCGTACGGTGCGACGCAGCACGCCCGGCGAAGGTTGTCACACCGTACCGCCATGACTTCTCAAAGCACCCAGAACAACCACAGCAGTCCGACCTCATGCGATCCCGTTCGGTCATCGTGCAGTCAGCGAGGTCCCACAAGGACTCATCAGTGAGCGGGCGAGGGGCATTCGGCCGTGACTGCGAGACCGTAATGCCGACAGCTGGGTTCTTGGTGATGAGCCCCTCGTCGACGGCGTCGTCCAAGCAGCGTCGAAGCAGTCCGAGCGCTTGGTGTGCCGAACTCGCGGACAGGTCGCGGCTCATTGAGTGAGCCGAAGTAGCAATCTCCGTCTTGCGCATCATGGTTAGTGGCTTGCGCCCGAAGGCGGGAAGAATGTGGTTGTCCCGCAGGCCGACATACCGTGCCTCGGTGCTGTCCTTGACAGGGCGTCGGGACGGCCACCACAGCGCGACCCAGGACGACATGAGCATCGACCCTCCGTTCGGGTCGACCCATGTTCCTCCGCGCAAGGCACTGCGCTGGTCGCGCTCCCATTGCTCGGCCTCTGCCTTGCGAGCGAACGTTTGACTCGATAGGTACCGACCCTTGTGTTTGATCCTGACTCGGTACCGCTTGCCACGCTTCTCAATCATGACGCCGCTCCAGGAGTTGATCGGTTCTGGGCGATCCAGGAGTCGACGTCCTGCAGGTCGTAACGGACGGCGTGCCCGACCTTGATCCACGGCGGTCCGCCGCCGCGAACCCTCCAGGCCTAGAGTGCGGCCTCCGAGACCGACAGATAGATCGCGGTGTCGCGGGTGGTCATCAGCCGTGGCTGGACCTCTTTCATGGCGTGCCCTTCGAGTCGATGAATCTCGAAGGTCACGGTGCGACGGTGCGTGTCCGCGGTCCTGTGGGAGTTGATCGGGTTCGTGGGTGATGGAGTGATACAAAGTGCTATCCAGTTGGGCCCCAGTCGGGCCCCACGCTGTTTCAAAGATCCGATGTTAGGTGACGCTAAAACAGCACTTGACCTGCTCAAACACTCTGTAGGGCGACTGGGGCTTGAACCCAGGACCGACGGATTATGAGTCCGCTGCTCTGACCGGCTGAGCTACCGCCCCGCGCCCGGAGATCCGGGCCGGTCAGATCCTCCGTCCACCTCGGGACAGCCGGTGCGTTGATGAGCCGACGAGAACCTGACCGGTAGACGAGGGTACGGGAGCGCCGACGGAGGACGTCAGCCGGTGCCGTGCGGTGGATCCCAGGTCAGGCGGCGTCGGGTCGGGGCGTCGAGCACAGCTCGTGCTGGATCCTTGCCCCCGACGCCGTACACGAAGTCGGCCAGGTCAGCACGCTCTTCGGCCCGTCGCGGGTAGGTGTAGTGGCCGACGGGGTCGGAGGGACGCGTGAGCCGATGCTCACGGATCACCGCGTCCGCGCGCTCCAGGTCGTTCGCCGGCCTCCCCTTCATGCTTTCGAGCGTAGGAGGCGCAACGGAGGAGCTCAATCGGTTTGCGGTCTCAGCGTGCCGCCGGGTAGGCACCCCCGCGTGGTGCATGCTTGGGCACAAAGACAGCCACGACGGGGAGGCGCGATCGTGAGACCGGGGGAGACGCTCGGCGGACGGTACGAGTTGCGTTCGCGGATCGCCGGCGGTGGCATGGGCGAGGTCTGGGTGGCGCACGACGCCGTGCTCGATCGCACGGTCGCGGTGAAGGTCATCAGACGCGAGCTTGCCGAAGACTCTGAGTTCGCACGGCGCTTCCATCACGAAGCCCGCACCGCCGCTCGGCTGAGCCACCCCAACATCGCGCAAGTGCACGACTTCGGACGTGACGCCGGCACCGACTACCTGGTCATGGAGTACGTCCGCGGTACATCCCTCGCAGACCTCATCGAACGCCGAGGTGGACTACCGCCCGAGCAGGTCGTGTCACTCGTCGGCCAGGCAGCCGCAGGGCTCGAGGCGGCGCACGAGGCAGGTGTGGTCCACCGTGATGTGAAGCCGGCCAACATCCTGGTCACCGAGAAGGGCACGGTGAAACTCACCGACTTCGGCATCGCCCGCGCACTTGGCGAGGCGAAGATGACCCGCACCGGAGAGGTGCTCGGCACCGCGCAGTACCTCGCGCCGGAGGCGGCGCTCGGACACGACGTCGACGGCCAGGCCGACCTGTACGCGCTCGCGGTAGTCACGTACGAGGCCCTCACCGGCGGTCGACCGTTCCAGGCCGATTCGGCTGTGACACTGGCGATGAAGCACATCAACGAATCGCCGCCGCAGTTGCCTGCGCACGTCCCGTCCGGAGTCCGGGACGCGGTCATGCACGGTCTCGCCAAGGGCGCCTACCAGCGTCCACACGGGGTGGGGGAGTACGCCCGCGCACTGCGGGGTGGCCTCAGTTCGACCCCGAGCCGCTTCCCGGTGCAGCCGACCCATGCGCCGTACGCCGGACCGCCGTCCATGCCGCCGTCCATGCCGCCGTCCATGCCGTCGTCCATGCCGTCGTCCATGCCGTCGTCCATGCCGTCGTCCATGCCGTCGTCCATGCCGTCGTCCATGCCGTCGTCCATGCCGCCGTCTGCGGCGCAGACCTACCGCCCGTCATCGGATCCGAGAATGCACGGCGGCTCGGCCGTTGCGAGCCACGGGCCCAGTGCGTCAGGCTGTTGTGAGACAGCTGGGTGGGGAAAGGATTTCCCTGATGGTTTCTGATGAGGTGCCGTTTCGTCCGTCGCGTCATGCGGCTTTCACTGATGAGCAGCGGTGGGCTCTGCTGCTGGAGCATGACCAGTGCCTCGAGCGTGGTGCGAAGGCCGCGTTCCTGCGTAGGGTCGGTGTCACGCCGTTCTCGATCAAGAAGTGGTCGATGTGGCGGGACGCTGGCCGGTTGGTCGACCCGGCCACCAAAGAGCCAACGACGGTAGCGAGGCACGTGTTGAAATATGACGAACGCGTTGAGCTGGAACGGTTGCGGCGTGAGAACCAGCGGTTGCAACAAGAACTGGAGCAATCGCAGTCCGCGGTGGAACTGCTGGGAAAAGCTGCCGCGCTCTTGGAGGGATTGGCCAAGAGCGCGGGCCCCAACCAGGAGGAACCACCACCCCGCCCGGGGATGCCGGACTGGTTGAGAGACCCCGATACTTCGAGGTTGCCGCCGATACCGTCACGGCCCTCGGCCATGCCGGAGTGAGCATCGTCCAGGGTTGTGCCTGGCTGGGGATCGCTCGGTCGTCCTACTACCGATATCTCAATCCGCCCCCACGGATCGGGGTGGTGGTGCCCCACACGGAACGGGCGTACCCCAACCGTGTCACCGCTGCCGAGGCGAAGGCCGTGGTGCAGGCCCTCAACACGGTCGAGTTGGCAGGGTTATCGATCCGGCAGGCACACTTCGAACTACTGGATCAGGGCGTGTACCTGTGTTCGTTGCCCTCGATGCACCGCATCATGCGTCGCGAAGGGCAGTCCAGTGATCGCCGCCGGCACACCGCGCACCGCGGGTACGGTGCACGGTCCACTCCCCGGTTGCACGCCACCGCCCCGGGACAAGTGTGGTGCTGGGACATCACCAACCTGCCCGGTCCAGGACGGATGAGTTTCAAGCTGTACTCGATGATCGATCTGTACTCGAGGTACGTGGTCGGGTACCGCGTCGAGCACGTCGAGGACCACCGGTTCACCCAGGAACTGTTCAACAACGCGTTCACCGCCCAGCAGGGCACACCGCAGGTCATCCATGCCGACAACGGTGGCGTGATGCGAGCCGGGACCGTGCGAGAACTGCTGGCCACGATGCACGTCCACGCCTCGTACTCACGCCCTCGGGTGTCGAACGACAACGCGTTCGCCGAGGCGTTGTTCAAAACGGTGAAGTACGACCTGGACTACCCCGAAGAGTTCGACTCCTTAGAACACGCGCGGCAGTGGAGTGCCGAGTTCTTCGACCGGTATAACACCCGCCACCACCACGCCGGCCTCGCCGGACACACCCCGGCCCGAGTCCACCACGGCACCTGGAGCAGTACCCACGACCAGTGGGCAACCACCAAAGCCGCCTACGCCGCCAAGCACACCGCCCGGCACCACAAACCGCCGATCACGCACATGCCCCCAGACACCGTCTGGATCAACAAACCCAACACACCCAACCCACAGCTGTCCCAAACAGCTTGATTCATTCCGCGGGTACGGCGCACCGTACGGGCAACCGGCGTACGGATTCGCTCCACCGATCAACCGGGAGCGCCCGGCCGACGGCACGGCCAAGGGAATCGGCTGGACCTGGATCATCATGTGTGTGGTGATCCTCGCCAGCCTGTTCATGCCGTGGGCGTCGATGAACGGGCAGAGCTGGAACGCATTCAATCTCGAATGGGCCGAGCTCAACTACAACGTCGAGCCGGCGTCCGCAGGGCTGGCAGAGGTACTACTCGGCGTCACGGTCGTTCTGCTGATGCTGGGCCTGCCGCAAGCACTCGGCAAGGGACATCTGGCGTGGGGCATCGTCGCGCTGTTCGTGTGCCTGCTGGGTGGACTGTTGTGGGCGGCGATGATGGGATACGTGACCGGCACGGACGACGAACCGAGTCCGCTCGATGCCGGGGCCGGACTCACGTTCTGCGGGATTGCGGGGTTGGTGGTGTTCGGCACCGCCATCGCCTCGCTCGCCAAACGACGCTGACGTCGGCGCGCCGGATCGGGCGTCGAGCTGAGCGCCGTTAAGGTCATCGGCTGTGACCGATGGTGCGGAAGTTACGAATTTGGGGCACAATGGCCACAACAACTTCACTGCCGTTGACATGGGCCACTGCGAGGCCGTTGGGGAAGACGTCCCTCGCACAGCTAGGAGGCCCGGATGTCTGCGGTGAATTCGCGTGTCACGCGCGGAGTCGTGTTCATTCACTCGACTCCGACTGCGTTGTGCCCACACATCAGTTGGGCGTTGGAGAACGTCCTCGGTTCTGCCGTCCGCATCGACTGGACCGGCCAGCCGATGGCGCCCGGCCTCGTCCGCACCGAGTTGTCCTGGATGGGGGAACCCGGTACCGGCGCCAAACTCGCCAGTGCTCTGCGCGGCTCGGAGCACGTACGTTTCGAGATCACCGAGGAACCCAGCCCCGGCTGTGACGGCTCGCGCTGGTCTCACACCCCGGCCCTCGGCATCCACCACACCTGGACCTCGGCCAACGGCGACGCCGTCGTCAATGAGGACCGGCTGCGCTCTGCGCTCGCCGCGAGCAAGGGCGACCCCGACCAGTTCCGTGCCGAGATGGCCGAACTCCTGGGAGTCGCATGGGACCAAGAGCTCGAACCCTTCCGGTACGCCGGTGACGGCGCGACCGTCCGCTGGCTGCACCGCGTGAGCTGAGCGTGAAAACAGAAGCCCTGCACCGAGATCCGGTGCAGGGCTTCTGTGTGCAATGACTCAGAGCGGGATGTTGCCGTGTTGCCCCCGCCGGGCCGGTGCGGACGCGATGGCCGCCGCCAGCGCAGACCTGGTCGCGGACGGCTCGACCGCCTCGTCGATCACGCCGATCTCCATCGCTCGGGGGAGCCCGCCGGCGAGCTTGGCGTGCTCGTCGGCCAACTGGTTCTCGACGCCGGGGCGCTCGGCCTCGTCGACCTCCGCCAGTCGGCGGCGGTGCAGGATGCGTACTGCGGCGACGTGGCCCATGACCGCGATCTCGGCGTCGGGCCAGGCGAAAACCCTTGTCGCACCGAGCGATCGGGAGTTCATCGCGATGTACGCGCCGCCGTAGGTCTTGCGGGTCACCAGCGTCACCCGAGGCACCACGGCTTCGGCGAACGCATGCAGCAGCTTGGCTCCGCGGCGCACGACGCCATCCCATTCCTGGCCGACGCCGGGTAGGTAACCGGGCACGTCGACCAGCACGACCAGCGGCACGCCGAACGCGTCGCACATCCGCACGAACCGGGCCGCCTTCTCCGCCGAGGAGGAGTCGAGGCACCCGCCCAGGCGCATCGGGTTGTTCGCGATGACACCGACGGTCCGACCGCCGAGGCGGCCGAGGGTCGTCACGATGTTCGGTGCCCAACGCGGATGCAACTCGAGGGAATTGTCACCCTCGTCCAGCAGGTCCGCGATCAGCGGATGAACGTCGTACGCACGCTTCGCAGACTCAGGCAGCGTGGCAGCGAGGTCGCGGTCCTCCACGCTGTCCACGTCCATCTCGCCCTGTGCGGCAAGCAGATCCACGAGCTGGCGGCCACGCTCGTACGCCTCCTCGGTCGAGTCGGTGACGACGTGGACGACACCGGAACGACGTCCGTGCGGCTCCGGGCCGCCCAGGCGTAGCGCGTCCACCTGCTCGCCCGTCACCGAACGCACGACATCCGGGCCGGTGACGAACACGCGTCCGTCGGGCCCCAGGATCACGATGTCGGTGAGCGCGGGACCGTACGCGGCACCGCCCGCAGCAGGACCGATCACGATCGAGATCTGCGGGATCTTGCCGGACGCGCGGGTCATGATCGCAAAGACCTCGCCCACCGCGTGCAGCGATACGACGCCTTCGGCCAGGCGGGCGCCGCCGGAGTGCCACAACCCCACGACGGGCACCTCGTCGGCCAGCGCACGCTCGTAGGCCACCAGGATCGCCTTGCAACCCTCGACGCCCATCGCGCCGCCCTGGATGGTGGCGTCAGAGGCGAAAGCCACGGCGCGCGCACCCTTCACGTCACCGACACCGACCAACACACCACTGGTGTCCTCGTCGGTGATCAGTTCGAGCGTGCCGGCGTCGAAGAACTGCTCCAGACGCTTGCGCGGGTTACGGGGATCGTTCTCCCGGTCGACTTTCGGCTTGGCCGATGCGGACGCGGCGGCGGACGCTTCGTTGGGCTGACGTGCCATCAGAGGCTCTTCACCATCATGGCGACGTTGTGACCGCCGAATCCGAACGAGTTGTTGAGGGCAGCGATGTCGCCGTCCGGAAGCTTGCGATGCTCGCCCTTGACGACATCGAGGACGATCTCGGGGTCCTGGTTGTCGACGTTGATCGTGGCCGGAACCAGGCGGTGGTGCACCGACAGGACAGTCAGCAGTCCTTCGAGTGCGCCGGCAGCACCCAGCAGGTGGCCGGTCATCGACTTGGTGGCGGTGACGGCGATGTTGTCGGTCGCATCGCCGAAGGTGCGACGGATCGCGTTCGACTCGGCGATGTCACCGACCGGAGTCGAGGTGGCGTGCGCGTTGATGTGCGCAACATCCTTGTGCGACAGGCCTGCTCGCTGTACAGCCTCGTTCATCGCACGGCTGGCGCCGGAACCTTCCGGTTCGGGTGCGGTGATGTGGTGTGCGTCGGCGGACATCCCGATGGATGCGAACTCGGCGTAGATCTTCGCGCCGCGTGCCTTCGCGTGCTCGTAGGTCTCCAGCACGATCACCGCAGCACCTTCACCCATGACGAAGCCGTCACGATCGACGTCGTACGGCCGCGATGCAGCCGCCGGGTCGTCGTTGCGCTTGGACAATGCCTGCATCGCGCTGAAACCGCCGATGGTCAATGCGTGGATCGCGGCCTCTGTGCCACCGGCGACGACGACATCGGCGCGGCCCACACGGATCATCTCCGCGGCGTAACCCATCGCCTCAGCTCCGGACGCACAGGCGGAAACCGTGGTGTGTGCTCCGGCGCGCGCACCGAGTTCGAGGGAGACATTGCCGGACGCGGTGTTCGGCATCAGCATCGGAACCGTCAGCGGGTAGATGCGACGCGCGCCCTTTTCCTTCATCACGTCGTACTGCGACAGCAGCGTGTGGACGCCACCGATACCGGTGCCGATCGCGACGCCGAGACGCTCCGGGTCGACCTGGGGCTCGCCGGCGTCGGCCCAGGCCTCACGGGTCGCCACGAGTGCGTAATGCGCGGACGGGTCCATGCGGCGCGTCTCCACACGCGCGAGCACCTCACCAGGATCCTGGGCGATGGACGCGGCGAAAGTGGTGGGCAGCTCGTACTGCTGCACCCAGTCGGCTTCGATGGTGCGGGCTCCGGAACGTCCGGCCAGCAGTGCGTCCCACGTCTCGGTCGCCGTGCCACCCAGGGGTGTGGTGGCGCCGACTCCGGTGACGACGATGCGCTTGTCTGCGCTCATGGGGTGCGTACTCCTCGTGGTTGTGGCGCGCGTGCGAGTGCTGTGCGTGGTTCGGTGAGTGGTGCGGCAGCGGGTGGGGGAGCCGGCCCGAAGACGCCGACCGGCTCCCCGACCGGTCAGCCCTGGGCGTTCTTGATGTAGGTGACGGCGTCGCCAACGGTGGTGAGGTTCTTGACCTCGTCGTCGGGGATGCGCACACCGAACTTCTCCTCGGCGTTGACGACGATCGTCATCATCGACAGCGAGTCGATGTCGAGGTCCTCGGTGAACGACTTGTCGACCTGCACCTCCTTGGTGTCGAGGCCGGTCTCCTCGTTGACGATCTCAGCGAGGCCCTCGAGGATCTCCTGGTCGCTCTGTGCCATCTTCGACAACTCCTTGTTTCGTGATGTGTTTCCCTGTGGTTCAGGGAAACTCGGGGCTGACCCGGTTTGCCCGCCGAGCCGACGGGGGTTTACGGGAGTTCGATCACCTGGGCGGCATAGACCAGACCGGCACCGAAACCGATCTGCAGTGCCAGCCCACCGTGGGGGGCTTCGCCCTCGCGCAGCATGCGTTCGGTCGCGAGCGGGACCGAGGCGGCGGACGCGTTGCCCTGCTCGGCGATGTCGCGGGCGACGGGGATGTCGGCAGGCAGCTTCAACTGCTTGATCATCGCGTCGATGATCCGCATGTTCGCCTGGTGCGGGATGAACGCGTCCAGGTCGTCGGCGGTGATGCCGGCGGCGTCCAATGCCTTCTGAGCAACCGGGGCCATGCCCCACACCGCCCAACGGAACACCGACTGGCCGGCCATTCCGATCGTCGGCCAGGTGCGCTGGTCGCCGGGTTCGTTCTCCCACGAACGCCGGATGTCGAGCCAGGACTCACGCTGGGAGATGACATCCCACTGTTCCCCGTCCGATCCCCAGACGGTGGGTCCGATGCCCGGGGTGTCGGACGCGCCGACCACCGCTGCACCGGCTCCGTCGGAGAAAATGAAGGCGGTGCCGCGGTCGTACTTGTCGGTGAAGTCCGAGAGCTTCTCCACGCCGATCACCAGGACGTTGCGGGCACTGCCCGAGCGCACCATGTCGTTGGCCAGGCTGATGCCGTAGCAGTACCCGGCACACGCGGCGGAGATGTCGAAGGCCGGCACACCGTTGATTCCCAGGTTCGTCGCGATCAACGGTGCCGCGGCGGGTGTCTGGTACGGGTGGCTGACCGTTGCGACCAGCACCGCGTCGATCTGGCTCATGTCCATCCCGGCGTTCGCGACCGCCTCGCGTGATGCGGCTTCGGCCATCGAGGTGACGGTCTCGTGGTCACCGGCGATGCGCCGGGTGATGATGCCCGAGCGTTCGCGGATCCACTGGTCGGAGGAGTCGATGAACTGGCAGATCTCGTCGTTGGTGACCACTCGGTCGGGGCGGTAGGCGCCCACTCCGAGGATGCGCGAGTGTCGGACGCTGTCGGCGACCTGGAGTTTGCCGGTTTTCTTGGGTTGGGACACAGGGGAATTCATCACAGTTCCGTCGGGTAGAGGCGAAGGATCGGTTGGCCGGGTGCGACGGGATCGCCGTCGTCGACCAGCCACTCCAGCACCTGTCCGCCGTGCAGTGCGCTGACCGGGTAGGAGTCGCGCAGGGTGTTGACCGTCGCGATCTCGGTGCCGGGTCGGACGTCCTCGCCGGCGGTGAGGTCGGCGATCGTGACCGTGCCCTTGGCGGGCGAGATGACCAGGCGCCAGGTGGGGTCCATCGCCTGCTGCGGGTCCCCGTGCTCCCGGATCATCCGGTGAGCGGCGTCGAGGTCGTCGGGCGACTTCAGGGCCAGTGCCTCGACGCCCGGCATGTCGCGTTTGGCGAGACCGACCAGGGTGCCTGCCGGAGGGATCTCGATGATGCCGGTGACACCCATCCCGACGAGCGTCTCCATCGTGAGGTCCCAGCGCACCGGGCTGCTGACCTGGGTCACCAGGCGGCGCAGCACGTCGACGCCACTGTGCACGACCTGCCCGTCCTTGTTCGAGACCAGGGCGACGCGGGGATCGTGGGTCGACATCGCACGGGCGTATCCGCCCAGTTGTTCGACGGCCGACCCCATGTGCTCGGTGTGGAATGCACCGGCGACCTGCAGCGGGATCACGCGAGCCTTGGCCGGCGGGTCGGCCTTCAGCGCGTCCAACTGCTCCATCGTGCCGGCGGCGACAATCTGTCCGCCACCGTTGCGGTTGGCCGGTGTCAGCCCGTGCTTGTCGAGCACCGACAACACATCATCCTCTGTGCCACCGACGACGGCGGCCATCCCGGTCGGCAGGACGGCGCTCGCAGCTGCCATGCCTTTGCCGCGCTCACGGACGAACACCATTGCCTGCTCCGCCGACAGCACGCCCGCAGCGGATGCGGCGGTGATCTCACCGACGGAGTGACCGGCGCCGGCCCCGACCAGGCGGAAGCCGTCGGCCGGGTGACTGAACAGGGCCAACAAGGAGACCAGGCCGGCGCCGACGATGAGCGGCTGCGCGACTGCGGTGTCCTTGATGGTGTCGGCGTCGGACGTCGTGCCGTGCTCCACCAGGTCCATTGCGGCGACGGCGGAGAGCCAGTTCAGACGGTCTTGGAAGCCGGGCAGTTCGAGCCAGGGAGCCAGGAAGCCGGGGGTCTGGGAGCCCTGTCCAGGGCAGACGATTGCGAGCACGTCCTCAACTCTCCCTTGCCGACCGTGGGGGAGCAGGTCACCGAAACCGACGAAAGTCGGCGGTCCGTCTTTGTAGGAATCGTCAACGACGCTCGGACGGAGATGGCAACACGGCATACATGGCACCGAGCCGGACGGCGAAGGCGTCACGGGAATCGGTGATGTCGTAGCCGCTGTCCTGCTCGAACTTGCCGAGCCGGTAGCGGACCGTGTTGGGGTGCACAAACAGCGCACGGGCGGTCGCCTCGAGGCTGCCGTTCTGCAGGTAGGCCATCACGGTTTGTCGGGTGCCGGCACGTCGTTCGAGTGCTTCGTCGACCCGGTCGGTGAGCTGTCGCCGGGCGCGGTGGTCGCCGCCGAGTGCGCGTTCGGCGAGCAGTTCTTCGGCGTGACAGGGACGCGGTGCATTCGGCCAGGCGGCCGCCGCGACATACCCGGATTGCGCGGCCCTGGCACTGCGTCCGGCCGCGTACAGATGCGGAACCAGCGGGCCGACGACGACCGGGCCGGGCGCCCAGAGGTCGGCCAGGTCACCGGCGACCGGCATGGGGTCGGCGACATTGCCGAGGATGGCGATGAGCCTGCGTCCCTGCACAGCGGCCAGCGCTTCGGCACCGATCCGGGTCGAGACCCGGCGAACGGCGTCCACCGTCTCGCTGCCCGCACCGGGGGGTGCGTTCCCGGCGATCACCACGATGTCCTTGACCTCGTCCCAGCCCAGCGCCGACACCCGCGAGCGCAACGCCTCGTCGGCCTCGGCGCGCAGCACCGCGTCGAGCACCAACGACTCCAGTCGCGCGTCCCACGCGCCGCGGGTCTCGGCGGCCTGCGCGTACACGTGGGCGCACGCGAACGCGACTTCGCGTGAATAGGTGAGCACCGCGGCGCGCATCTCGACTCGCTCGTCCGGCTCAGCGACCTCGGGCACGGCCTGTTCGACGACATCGATCGTGGTGCGGACGAGGTCGAGGGTCTGCTGGAGCGTGATCGATCGAGTGAGTTCACGCGGCGCGGTGCCGAAGACGTCGGCCGCGATCGGAGGCAACGTGTCTTGGTCGGCGTGCCAGGCGATGAAGGCCGCGATGCCCGCATGGGCGACCATGCCCACCCAGGACCGGTCCTCGGCGGGCAGCGCCCGGTACCAAGGCAGTTCGTCCTCCATCCGCTGCACCGCGGTCGTTGCGAGACCACCGGCTGCGGCCTCGAGTCGGCGCTGGGTGCTGCGGGGCTGGGGCATGGGGCCAGCTTATTTGTAGAACCTTTACCAAAACGGGCGACCGTTCGTCGATTGGACACCTCGATGTCACCCCTACGGCGACTTGATGGGCTGGCATGGATTCATGAATCGACGTTCTTTCGCCGGCCTCGTCGCCGCCGGCGCCGCATCCGCTGTTGCTGCCCCCGCCCTGACCGACCCCGCGTACGCCGACTCCGGCCACCGACGTGGACCCCGCCGCAAGGGTCCGATCGTCGTCGGACACCGAGGTGCGTCCGGCTATCGCCCCGAGCACACACTTGCCGCGTACACCCTCGCCGCCCGGATGGGCGCCGACTTCATCGAGCCCGACCTGGTCATCACCAAGGACGGCGTGCTGGTCTGTCGGCACGAGCCGGAGATCGGTGGCACCACGGACGTTGCCGAACGCCCGGAGTTCGCCTCCCGCAAGACCACCAAGAGTCTGGATGGTGTCCCGGTCACCGGATGGTTCGCCGAGGACTTCACCCTCGCCGAACTGCGCACGCTGCGAGCGGTGGAGCGCCTGCCGGAACTGCGGCAGGAGAACACCGCGTACGACGGTCTGTGGCAGATCCCGACCTTCGAGGAGGTGCTGAAGCTGCGCGAGAAACTGTCGCGTGAGCTCGGTCGTGTCATCGGGGTCTACCCCGAGACCAAGCACCCGACGTACTTCCGGGAGATGGGAAACCCGTTGGAGGAGAGGCTTGTTCGTCTCATCCGTCGTTTCCGTCTCGACTCGCCCAAGGCCCCGATCTTCATCCAGTCGTTCGAACTGCAGAACCTGATCGATCTGCGGACCGAGATGCGGGTCAAGGCGCCGTTGGTCTTCCTCGCCACGGTCAAGGGCACGCCGTACGGTGACACCCGCAGCTACGACCAGTTGCTGTCCCGCTCGGGCATGAAGGAGTGGGCCAAGTACATCGACGGCGTCGGCCCGGACACCAAGCGCGTCATCGCCTGGAACTCCGACGGCACCCTCGGCAAGCCCACCTCGCTGGTCGCCGACGCGCACGCCAACGGCCTCACGGTCTGCCCGTGGACGGTCCGCGCGGAGAACACCTTCCTTCCCGCCGACTACCGCATCGGCACGAACCCGGCCGACTACGGTCGCGTGCTCGACTTCTTCGCGCAACTGTGGAAGACCGGCATCGACGGCATCTTCACCGACAACCCCGACCTCGGTGTGCTCTCGCGTGAACTGACGCTCGGCATCGAGGCACCCTGACCCCCGGTCCCGGTCGATCATGATGAAGCCCCCCGGCATGTGCCGGGGGGCTTCATCGATCGGTGTCGCGAAGTCAGGCGTCGCCGCCCGCGTTGCCGGAGGTACCCGCGCGGACGTCGAGCAGCTGGTACTTCTCGGCGGCCTTCTTCGGGTAGCTCTCGTCCAGCTCACCGCGCTCGACCAGCATCTGCAGCGCACGCACCGCCATCGACGGACCGTCGATGTGGAAGAAACGTCGTGCAGCCGGACGGGTGTCGGAGAAACCGAACCCGTCGGCACCCAGCGAGGCGAACTCCTGAGGAACCCATTGGCGAACCTGGTCCTGCACGGTGCGCATCCAGTCGGACGTTGCCACGACCGGACCCGGAGCACCCTGCAACTTCTGCGTGATGAACGGGATCCGCGGTTCCTCGTCCGGGTGCAGGAAGTTGTGCTCGTCGGCGGCCAGGCCGTCGCGGCGCAGTTCGCCCCACGAGGTCACCGACCAGACGTCGGCGACGACGCCCCAGTCGTCCTTGAGCAACTGCTGCGCCTCGAGCGCCCACGGCACACCGACACCGGACGCGAGCAACTGCACGCGACGTGCGTCGTCACCGACACCCTCGGTGCTGCCCTCGGACACCTTGTAGATGCCCTTGAGCAAACCTTCGACGTCCAGGTCGTCCGGCTCGGCCGGCTGCTGCATCGGCTCGTTGTAGACCGTCATGTAGTAGATGACGTTCTCCGGTTCGGCGCCGTACATGCGCTCCACACCGTTCTGCATGATGTGCGCGATCTCGTACGCGTACGCAGGGTCATAAGCCACGACGGCCGGGTTGGTCGACGCCAGCAGCAGGCTGTGACCGTCGGCGTGCTGCAGACCCTCGCCGGTCAGCGTGGTACGACCGGCGGTGGCGCCGATCATGAACCCGCGCGCCATCTGGTCGGCGGCCGCCCAGATGCTGTCTCCGGTGCGCTGGAACCCGAACATCGAGTAGAAGATGTAGATCGGGATCATCGGCACGTCGTGCGTCGCGTAGGCCGAGCCGGCAGCCGTGAACGCAGCCACCGAACCCGCCTCGTTGATGCCGGTGTGCAGGATGTGTCCCTGCTCCGACTCCTTGTACGCGAGCATCAGCTCGGCGTCGACCGACTTGTAGTTCTGGCCGTGCGGGTTGTAGATCTTCAGCGTCGGGAAGAACGCGTCCATGCCGAACGTGCGTGCCTCGTCCGGGATGATCGGCACGATCCGGTTGCCGAACTCCTTGTCGCGCATCATGTCCTTCAGGATGCGGACGAACGCCATGGTCGTTGCGACCATCTGCTTGCCCGAGCCCTTCTTGGCCTGGGCGTACGCAGAGTCGGCCGGAAGGCTGATCTCCTTCGACTTCGTGCGGCGCGAGGGCAGGCCACCACCGAGGGCAGCGCGGCGCTCACGCATGTACTTGATCGCCTCGTCGTTCTCGCCCGGGTGGTAGTACGGCGGCAGGTAGGGGTTCTCCTCCAACTGCGCGTCCGAGATCGGGATCTTGAGCGAGTCGCGGAACATCTTGAGGTCGTCCAGCGTGAGCTTCTTCATCTGGTGGGTCGCATTGCGCCCCGCGAAGTGGGTGCCCAGGCTGTAGCCCTTGATCGTCTTGGCGAGGATGACCGTCGGCTGACCGTGATGCTCGGTCGCCGCCTTGTACGCCGCGTAGACCTTCCGGTAGTCGTGGCCACCACGCTTGAGGCGCCACCAGACGTCCTCGTCGCTCCAGTCGGCGACCATCGCCTTGGTACGAGGGTCGCGTCCGAAGAAGTTGTCGCGGACGTACTTTCCGTCGTTGGCGCGGAAGGTCTGGTAGTCGCCGTCGGACGTGGTGTTCATCAGGTTGACCAGGGCGCCGTCACGGTCGGCAGCGAGCAACGGGTCCCAGCCGCGTCCCCAGACCGTCTTGATGACGTTCCAGCCGGCGCCGCGGAAGAACGACTCGAGCTCCTGGATGATCTTGCCGTTTCCGCGCACCGGGCCGTCGAGCCGCTGCAGGTTGCAGTTGACGACGAACGTCAGGTTGTCGAGCTCCTCGCCGGCCGCCAGCTGCAGGAGACCGCGCGACTCCGGCTCGTCCATCTCGCCGTCACCGAGGAACGCCCACACGTGCTGGTCGCTGGTGTCCTTGATGCCGCGGTTGTGCAGGTAGCGGTTGAACTGCGCCTGGTAGATCGCGTTCATCGGACCGATACCCATCGACACCGTCGGGAACTCCCAGAAGTCGGGCATGTTCCGCGGGTGCGGGTACGACGGCAGACCGAACGGTTTGCCGTCGATGAAGTGCGACTTCTCCTGGCGGAAACCGTTGAGCTGGTCCTCGGACAGGCGGCCTTCGAGGAAGGCGCGGGCGTACATGCCGGGGGAGGCGTGGCCCTGGAAGAAGACCTGGTCGCCACCGCCGGGGTGGTCCTTGCCGCGGAAGAAGTGGTTGAAACCCACTTCGTACAGCGTGGCGGCCGATGCGTAGGACGAGATGTGTCCACCGACGCTGATCTCAGGACGCTGGGCGCGGTGCACCATGATCGCAGCGTTCCAGCGCAGCCAGGCGCGGTAGCGGCGCTCGACCTCCTCGTCACCGGGGAACCACGGTTCGCCCTCCGGAGGGATGGTGTTGATGTAGTCGGTCGTCGTCAACGACGGGATGCCCACCTGGCGTTCGCGAGCTCGCTCAAGCAACTTGAGCATGACGTAACGCGCGCGGTTGCGACCGCCGGCGTCGATGATCCCGTCGAGGGACTCCAACCATTCCTGCGTCTCTTCCGGATCGACGTCCGGAAGTTGGCTGGGTAGACCGTTGAGGATCGGGCCCTTGGCAGGCTCTGGTGACACGATTGGCTCCTTCGCGTACATGATTCGCAATCTCCATCAAACACCGCGGAAGGCGTGTACGTACAAGCGAGTCCGGTTACCTTCTAGTACGTGGGCATATATGCCCGCATCTGACCCGATTCGTGCGGTGATCGCAGTCGGCGCCGCTCGTCCACTACCGTGGGGCGGCATCACCGACGCACGATCGAGCGGGTGGTGCAATCGAACACTCTGGGAAGGAACATGGCTAACGACGCAGGCGGCGGCACCTGGGCGAACCGCATCGGGTTCACCGAAGGACAGGTCGTACTCGAGATCGGTTGGGACGAGGACGTCGAGGACGCCCTCCGGGAGAACGTCGAGGACCTCATCGGATCGGCCCTCGAGGAGGACCAGTTCGACGGCGTCGTCGACGCGGTACTGCTGTGGTGGCGCGACGGCGACGGTGATCTCATCGACGACTGTGTCGACGCACTCGCCATGCTGGCCGACAAGGGTTTCCTGGTCGTGTTGGTGCCGAAGGCCGGCCACCCGGAACACGTTCAGGCCGCAGACATCGAAGAGGCGGCGAAAACCGTTGGACTCAAGGCGAGTTCGACCGCGAAAGCCGGCGACTGGATCGCCACCAAACTGGTCCAGGGCGGCCACCAGAAGCAACGCTGAGAAGAGGCGACACATGACTTCCCCCAAGCAGGTCGGCGAACAGGCTGCCGCGTTCACCGCCAAGGACCAGTTCGGCCAGGAGCAGACCCTCACCGGTCTGACCTCCGAAAAAGCACTGCTGCTGGTGTTCTACCCGTTCGCGTTCTCCGGCATCTGCACCGGCGAACTGTGCTCCATCCGCGATGACCTGTCGCGCTTCGCGAACGACAAGGTGCAGGTCGTCGGAATCTCCTGCGACCCGATGTTCACCCAGCGCGCCTGGGCGGACGACCAGGGTTACGACTTTCCGTTGCTGTCCGACTTCTGGCCGCACGGTTCGATCGCCCAGGACTACGGGGTGTTCAACGAGGACGCCGGCATGGCCATCCGCGGCACCTTCCTCATCGACGGCAGCGCCACGATCACCTGGTCGCAGGTCAACGGCCCGGGCGAAGCCCGCGACTTCGCCGGCTACGACGAGGCCGTCGCGAAGCTGTCCTGAACCCCATTACCCTTGACCGAGCTCCGCACCCGACGGTGCGTGGCGAGGGCCTGTAGCTCAGTTGGTAGAGCACCGCGTTTACACCGCGGGTGTCGTCGGTTCGAGGCCGGCCGGGCCCACTCGATGACATTTGCCGCTCCCTCGGCGTGAAGGCGGGCAGCCGCTCACTTCGTGGCGGCTGCCCGCCTTCGCCGTTCCGCGGCGTGAGCCTTCCAGCGTGGTCGCCCAGGTGCCACCACCGGCTTCGCGGTCCAACCTCGCTCGCTACACACACCTTCGCTGCTCCGTGGCGCAGGGGCCCACCTTTCCCGCTGGTTGAGCCTGGATGCAGCGACGAAGCAGCAGCGTCCAGGGTCGAAACCACGGTGACACTCGACGGCCGCCCGACCCGTAGGCTTGGCGACGCCCGCAAACCCGAACCGCTCGAAGGAACCCATGACTTCCGACCTGACGAGTCCGACTCTGGCGCAGGTCATCTCGGTGCTCGAGGAGTTCTTCCCGAGTTCGACCGCCGCCTCCTGGGACCGCGTCGGCCTGGTGACCGGAGACCCCGAACAACCCGTGCAGCGCATCAGGTTCGCGGTCGACCCGACGCTGGCCGTCATCGAACAAGCGCGGGACGACGTCATCGACCTGGTGGTCACCCACCACCCTCTGCTGCTGCGCGGCATCAACTCGGTCGCCACCACCACGGCCAAGGGTGCGGCGATCACCTCCCTGGTGGTCGCCGACATGGCGCTGTACTGCGCGCACACCAACGCCGACGTGGCGCGGCCCGGCGTCAACGACGCGCTGGCGGCCGCGTGCGGTCTACCGGATGACTGCGAGGCCCTCGACGACGAGGACGGCCAGCCCATCGGGCGCGTCGGCGACCTGCCGCAACCGTTGTCGCTCAAGGCTTTCGCCGAGCATCTTGCGTCCGCACTGCCGCCTGCCCCGGTCGGCATCCGGGTCAGTGGGGAAGCGAAAGCACAGGTCCGTCGGGTCGCCGTCCTGGGTGGTGCCGGCGACGACCGTTTCGAGGCCGTGCGACGCTCGGGTGCGGACGTCTACGTGACCGCCGACCTGCGTCACCACCCCGCCATCGAGGCGCGCGAAGAGGCGCGAGGCGGGCCGCCCTACCTTATCGACGCGGGCCACTGGGCCACCGAGTCGCTCTGGCTCGACGCAGCCGCCGACCGGCTGCGGGAGCGCCTGGCCTGCGACGGACTTACAGTTGACACCGACATCTGCACAGTGCGCACCGATCCGTGGGATTTCCTCGTCGGCAGCACCCACTCGACAACCGACTCGACACCGGACTCTGGGAGCCAGGAATGAAAGCCGACCTCGCAAAGCAGTGGCGCATGCTCGACCTGCAGGCGCTCGACACGCGCCTGACGCAGCTCGCCCACAAGAAGCGCACGCTGCCGGTGCTCGCCGAGATCGAGAAGGCGACCAAGCAGCAGGACGAACTCTTCGAGGAGGTCGTGCTCGCTCGCACGGCCGCCCAGGACGTCGAGCGGGAGATCACCAAGGCCGAGGACGCCGTCCAACTCGTCCGCGACCGTGCCGCGCGCAACCAGCAGCGCCTGGACGCCGGGCAGGGTTCGCCGAAGGACCTGCAGGGCATGCAGCACGAACTGCAGACCCTCGCGCGCCGACAGGCCGAACTCGAGGACGAGGAAATCGCCGTGATGGAGCGTGCCGAGGAGCTGCGCGCCGTTCTCGCCCGGCGCGAGGCACAGAAGGCGGAGCTGGACGAGAAGATCGTCTCCCTCGCGAACGACCGCGACCAGGCGATCGCCGAGATCGACGAAGAGTCGAACAGCGTTGCAGCGCAACGTGATCAGATCGCGCCCGGACTCGGCACCGATCTGCTCGGCCTCTATGAGAAGGTGCGCGAGCAGTGCGGCGGACTCGCAGCAGCGGCGCTCACGCAGCGTCGGTGCGGCGGCTGCGGTCTTGAGCTGAACGCGACCGAGCTGGCGAAATTCAAGAACGCACCCGAGGACGAGATCCTGCGCTGCGAGGACTGCCGCCGGATCGTCGTCCGCACATCCGAGTCGGGGCTGTAAGCGCTCGATGGCACGGGCTCTCATTGTCGAGGCCGACGGCGGCTCTCGGGGCAATCCGGGGGTGGCCGGATACGGCGCCCTCGTCCGGGACGCATCCACCGGAGAACTGCTTGCCGAACGCGCCGAGCCGCTTGGTTTGGCCAGCAACAACGTCGCCGAGTACTCCGGTCTGATCGCCGGGTTGGAGGCTGCCGCCGAGATCGACCCGTCCGCGCGCGTCGAGGTGCGGATGGACTCCAAGCTGGTCGTCGAACAGATGGCCGGTCGTTGGAAGATCAAGCACGAGGACATGAAGCGCCTCGCCCTCGAGGCGCAGGAGATCGTCCGGTCATTGACGACCGCGGGCGGCGCCGTGACCTGGACGTGGATCCCGCGCGAGAAGAACAAGGACGCCGACAAGCTGTCCAATGTGGCGATGGACGGCGAAACGGTCGTCCGGAATCTTTGGCGGACAACCGAACCCGACGACCCCGCCGAGGTAAGTGAGCCCGCCGTCGATGCCACCGACGCCGAGGCAGCCGCTGCCCCCGCACCGGCGTCTGCGCAGGCAGGTCGTCCGGTTCGCGTCCTGATGGTGCGTCACGGAGTCACCGACTTCACCGTCGAGGGAAGACTCGACGGTCGCGGCGGACCGAACCCCGACCTCAACAAGCAAGGGCTCGCCCAAGCCCGATCGGTCGCTGCGGGCATCGCCGCCAAGACGGGCGACCTGCCGGTGCGGTTCATCGCATCGGACCTGTCGCGCGCCCAGGAAACCATCCGTCCGGCGGCTGAAGCCCGTGGCCAGCAGGTCGAGATCGACCCGGACTGGGACGAACAGAACTTCGGCGAGTGGGACGGCGAGCTCGTGCGGGATCTGGTGCAGCACAAGGACTTCGCGCGGCTGCGTGACGACCCGACCTACGCGGCACCGGGCGGGGGAGAGACGCACGAGCAACTCACGTCCCGCGTCCGGGACGCCCTGCGCCGGGCCGTCGAGTCGGCGTCCGACGGGAGTGTGGTCGTCGTGGCCACGCACCGCAAGCCGATCATGGTCGTGCTTGCCGAGGTGCTTGGCCTCGATCTGGCGCACGCCTGGATGCTCGCGATCGGTCCGGGTTCGTTCACAGGTCTCGAACTCTGGGCCGACGGGCACGGCTCGGTGAGCTTCGTGAACGATACGAATCACCTTCGCGCGACGCGCGGTGCTCGAGCGCAGTAGGAGCGAGATGGACGACCAGCAGTTTGCCCCCGACACCATCGCGGTGCGAGGAGGCTTGTCCCGCAGCGGTTTCGAGGAGACGGCGGAAGCCCTTTATCTGACGTCGGGTTTCGTCTACGAGACCGCCGAGGACGCCGAGGCGGCGTTCAAGGCAGAGGTGGATCGTTTCGTCTACAGCCGGTACGGGAACCCGACCGTCGCCGTGTTCGAGGAGCGCCTACGTCAGTTGGAGGGCGCCGAGGCCTGTTACGCGACCGGCTCAGGCATGGGCGCGGTCTTCACGGCACTCGCGGCTCTGCTCGGTGCCGGCGACCGCGTCGTGGCGTCCCGCGGACTGTTCGGCTCCTGCTTCGTGATCCTGGACGAGATCCTCCCGCGCTGGGGCGTCGAGACCGTGTTCGTCGACGGTCCCGATCTCGATCAGTGGCGCGAGGCCCTCAGCGTTCCTACGACGGCGGTCTTCTTCGAGACGCCGAGCAACCCGATGCAGGAACTCGTCGACATCCGCGCAGTCTGCGATCTCGCCCACGCCGCCGGCGCGCAGGTGGTCGTCGACAACGTGTTCGGCACGCCCGTCTACTCCAAGCCGCTCGAGCACGGCGCCGACATCGTCGTCTACTCCGCGACCAAGCACATCGACGGACAGGGACGCGTCCTCGGTGGCGCGATCCTGGGGCCGAAGGACTACATCGAAGGTCCTGTCCAGAACCTCATCAGGCACACCGGCCCGTCGCTGTCGCCCTTCAACGCGTGGGTCCTGGTCAAGGGTCTGGAGACCATGCGTCTGCGCGTGGATCAGATGGCCCAGTCGGCTATCGAGGTTGCGCGCACCTTGGCGAATCACGCTGCGGTGGAACAGGTTTGGTACCCATACCTGGAGTCGCACCCGCAGTACGAGTTGGCACGCAAGCAGATGGGTGGGGGCGGCACGGTCGTCACTTTCCGCCTGGCCGGCGGCAAGGCCGAGGCGTTCAAGCTGATGAACGCGCTGCAGATCATCGACATCTCCAACAACCTGGGCGACTCCAAGTCGCTGATCACCCACCCGGCCACCACCACTCACCGCCGCATGGGCGAGGAAGCGCGGCTGGCGATCGGGATCACCGACGGCGTCCTACGCGTCTCGGTCGGCCTGGAGGACGCCGCCGACCTGGTGCGTGACCTCACCCAGGCTCTCGACAAGGCGACCTGACCCGGCGTCCGACCGGTGGTCCGAGGAGCGGAGGCGGTCTCCCCCTCAAATCACGAGGGTTGCTGCAAGGACCGCGCACACGGCGACCAGCGCGCTCTGCCAGGTGTAGGTGCGCAGGGGCACCTCCACCCCGGCACGGCGGCAGCGTTGCCGCCACAACAGCGTCGCGACGGTGCCCCAGACCGTGACGATCGATCCGGTGTTCACCCCGACCAGCAGGGCAGCGTGCCGATCGAGCGATCCGGTGACCGGCTCGATCGCGAGGTACGTGGGCAGATTGTTGCCGAGGTTGCCGAGTACCGCGGAAACACCCGAGAGCCGCATGAGATCAGTCACCGACGAACCCTGGCCCGTGAGTGCTCCGATCGCGTCGGTGAGGCCGTGTCGTCCGGCAAGGTCGACCACCACGAACAGTACGACGAGCGCTGCGACGGTGCGCCACGGCAGGTTGAGCGCGCGCAGCCCGGGACGGTCTCGGACCGCCAGGACGACCAGCAGAAACGCCGCCGCGACAGCCGCTGGGAACACCGGCGTGATTCCGCTGACGCAGAGCGGGCCGAGGGCGACACAGACCCCGGCTGCGGTGAGCAGCAGAACGCGGTCGTGCGGGTCCGCAGGACGCGCGGTCACGTACCGTCCACGTAGTTGTCTGCGGTACAGGATCGCGGCCACGACGACCGTCGCGAGGATGGCCGCGAGAGCCGGACGCCACATCACGCTCAGGTAGGACGGATGGTCGGGGATCCGGGAAAAGCTGTGCAACGCAAGCAGGTTCGTCAGGTTCGAGACCGGCAACAGCAGCGACGCCGTGCTCGCCAGCCACACGGTGGTCAGCGCGAACAGTGTGCCATCGAGCTTGGCCTGGCGGGCGACCGCGAGTACCACCGGAGTGAGCAGGACAGCCGTCGTGTCGAGGCTGAGCACGATGGTGCTCGCGACAGCCAGCACGACGATCAGCAGCCAGAGTCGAAGAACGCTTCCGCGCGCCACTCGTGCGGCCCAGTGGGCGGCCACGTCGAAGACACCGGCCCGCTCGGAGATCTCGGCAACGATCGTGAGCGCGACCAGGAACCCGATGACCGGTCCGACGCGCTCGATGAGGTCAACCACGCGTGGTCGTCGACAGAACCCAGGGCCTGCCCGGCTTCGTGAGGGCGTCCCATGACACCTCGAACTGCTCGGAGAGGCCATCGGCGAGTTGTTCGGGACGACGGGGGTCGAGTCCGAGTTCGCAGATGGCGCGCGCAACCAGGCCGCGGGTGTGCTTGGCCATGTGGGTGGCTCCGGGCACCTTGATCTGCACCCAGCGGGCAGCGAGGTCGCCCGACGGTGTCCAGGCGGCGGCGTACGTGCTGGAGCGGCAGTCGACGATCAGACCCTTGCCCGCAGCCGAGGTCATCGGTTCGTCGAGCAAGGGTTTCCAGAACGACGCGAGCGGACCGACACCCGGCAGGTTGACTGCCATCGAGAGCCGGTATGGCGGCACCTTGTCCTTCATCCGAAGTGCTCCGAACAGCGCGGATTGCACGACGAGCCAGCGGTTCGCCCGTCGCAGCGCGGCAGCGTCGAGGGAAGGAAGATCCAGCGCGTCGTACAGGACGCCGGTGTAGAGGGCCGCGACCGGTACCGCCGGCGCGGACCGCA
The DNA here is from genome assembly GCF_006715095.1 of Yimella lutea. NCBI lineage: Bacteria > Bacillati > Actinomycetota > Actinomycetes > Micrococcales > Dermacoccaceae > Yimella > Yimella lutea. Next base: position 2,662,372 of record NZ_VFMO01000001.1, on the reverse strand, counting down.
GACGTGTGTTGCGGGCGATCTCCTCGGTGAGGTTCGGGCTCACCCCGAGCACCGTTGCAGCCGTGTCGGATTCGCTCAGCCCGCCGGCCCGCTCGATGACAGCCTCCCGGGCGTCGACCAGTTCGGGAAAGGACATCGCGTCCGGTCGGTACGCCCCACCTCGGGAGCGGGGAGTCTTGGATTCCGAGGGAGGCAGCAGCACGAGCACCCGGTGAGTCTACGAGCCGGCGCCTCCATCCGTTCAGTCACTAACCCGCGCGACCTGCGTCCGGCTCCCTAGGGTGTGAGCTATGGTCAAACGCGTCATCAAGGTCACCAGCGAAGTCCCCTCGGATCAGGTCGAGAGCCCTGAGCTCGCCGCTGCCTTCGACGGCCTGCGGCAGCGTCTGGAGCTACCGGCGCGGTTCCCGGCCGAGGTGGAGGAGGAAGCAAGGCGGGCTGTTGCCGCGCCGGAGTTGCCGGAGCGCGACGAGACCGCCGTGCCGTTCTTCACCATCGACCCGGAAGGCTCGACCGACCTCGACCAGGCGATGTGTCTGGAACGGGACGGCGACGGCTACCGCGTGAGGTACGCGATCGCCGACGTCCCCGCGTTCGTGAAGGCCGGGGGAGCACTCGACGCCGAGACGCACCGACGCGGACAGACCATCTACCTACCCGATCAGCGAATTCCGTTGCACCCAACAACGATCAGCGAGGACGCAGCCAGCCTGCTCGAAGGGCAGACGCGGCCCGCGTTCGTGTGGAACATGAAGCTGGACGCGTCCGGCGACTGCACCGCCTACGAGGTGTACCGGGCGATGGTGAGCAGCAAGAAGCGTCTGGACTACACCTTCGTCCAGGAGCAGGTCGACTCCGGCAACGCCGACGAGTCCCTGATGCTGCTGAAGGAGATCGGCGAGAAGCGGATCGAGATGGAACGTGCCCGTGGCGGCGCGAGCCTGCCGATGCCCGAGCAGATCGTCACCAGCAAGGAGAACGGGTACGAGCTGACCATGCGTCCGCCGGTACCCGCCGAGGACTGGAACGCACAGATCTCGCTGCTGACGGGCATGGCGGCCGCAGAGATGATGCTGCACAACCAGATCGGCGTGCTGCGCACGATGCCCGAACCTGAGGGCAACGCGATCGCACGGTTCAAGCGGGCCGCTCAGGCGCTCGGCGCCGAGTGGCGTTCGGACCTCACCTACGGTGAGTTCCTGCGCACCCTCGACCGCGACAACCCCAAGCACCTCGCGCTGATCTACGAGGCCACCGGGCTGTTCCGCGGAGCCGGTTACACCTGCTTCGACGGCGACATCCCCGAGGTCACTCAGCAGGCTGCGGTGGCAGCGCCGTACGCCCACGTCACCGCGCCGCTTCGGCGCCTCATGGACCGCTACGGCCTGGTGATCTGCGAGGCGCTCAGCCGTGACGCCGAGGTGCCGCAATGGGTGCGATCGGCCCTTGCGACCCTTCCGGACGACATGAAGAAGTCCGACGAGCTGGCCCGCAAGGCCGAACGGGCCGCGACCGACATCATCGAGGCGGCGTTCATGTCCGGCCACGTGGGAGAGTCCTTCGAGGCCGTCGTGGTCGACAACAACGGCAAGGAGGGGTTGCTGGTGCAACTGACCGAGCACGCGGTGATCCAGCCGGTGCCCGGCACCGCCGAGCTCGGTTCCACCGTTCAGGTGAAGGTGGTCTCCGCCGACATCGCGGCCGGCAAGGTGGAGTTCGCGCTCGCCTGAGGTGAACGGACACCGATAGACTCGACCACGGATGAGCCGGCCAGGCGGCCGCGTCGGGAGTTCGCTCCCGCCGAGGAACGTCCGGGCTCCGAAGAGCAGGGTGGTGGCTAACGGCCACCCGGGGTGACCCGCGGGACAGTGCCACAGAAAGCAGACCGCCTGCGCTCGCGCAGGTAAGGGTGAAACGGTGGTGTAAGAGACCACCAGCGCCCCAGGTGACTGGGGCGGCTAGGTAAACCCCACCCGGAGCAAGGCCAGACAGCATGCGCCCGAGGGCTGCTCGCCCGAGCATGCGGGTAGGCCGCTGGAGGCGACTGGCAACAGTCGTCCTAGATGGATGGTCGCCCAATGACTGAACCCGGCGTATCGGCCGGCTCATCCCCGGCACGCCCACTTTCTGCGGAACCGGATCAACACCCACGCACGTCGGTGTTGAAGCTTCTTCGACCGGTGGGCCGTCACCGAAATGCGTTCGTGCGGTCTGGCGTCGCGCCCTACGGTCGAGGACAACAAGAGAACACAGCTGAGAGTCGGGGCGGGCCGAAGACCGTCGGTCACCTTTCGCCGAAGCCACCGGTGGTCGTTCGCGCCTGTCACCCTCCTCGCTTGTTCCGAGAGGGGTCCGCCGTGACCGGCGTTCTGCGTACCTTCAACACCCCGCCGCACCGCTCAGACGTCCAGTTCGGATGCCCGACAGATGCCCAACCATGCAGGCGGCTAATCCTTCGAACTCGCCCACGTGCAGCGGCTGCGCCGGTTCCTGACGCTCGGCACCTATTACGTCACTGCAACCGAGCTGACCGCGCCGCGCCGTCGCCGACTGGTACACGTGCAAGGACGCCGACACGGTCGCCTTCCAGGTGGTCAAGTACCGACAGCGCGAGGGCTGGTCTCATCGGGAGATCGTCGGCGCGTTGGACGCGGCGTTCTACAACGCGTTCGGTGCGGTGCACCCGTCCGGCAAGCGCACGTTGCTGGTCCTCGACGTGTCCGGTTCGATGACGATGCCGATCAGCAACATGCCGCTGACCTGTCGGGAGGCGTCCACGACGCTCGCCTTGGTGACGATGGCGACCGAGCCGGAGTGCGAGGTCGTCGGGTTCACCGGTTCGGGCGGGGACTGGCGCGAGGCGCCGTTGCTGACCGAGCTCGGTATCAGCCCGCGGCAGCGACTAGACGACGCGGTGCGCGCCGTTTCGGATCTGCCGTTCGGTGGCACGGACTGTGCGTTGCCGATGGTGTGGGCGAAGGAGAGCGGTAAGGAGTTCGACTCCTTCGCGGTCTTGACGGAGTTTGCGAAGTCCTGACTCCACGTTCGCCCGCCGGTCACCGTCCGGGGCGTTGGCTGGACGCATGTCTGCTCACTCCTGCACCCGCCGCACGCTGCTGACCGGAGGTCTGGTCGCTTCGGCCACCCTCGCGCTCAGCCAGGAACAGGCCGCCGCTGCTGCCCGGTCGCCGCTGGCTAGCGTCCGTCCGCTGGCCAAGGCCCACGCCCACAACGACTACGAGCACACCCGTCCCCTGTTCGATGCTCTCGAGCACGGCTTTACCAGCGTCGAGGCCGACGTCTGGCTCGTCGACGGCGAGTTGTACCTCGGTCACGACGGACCCGACCTGTCGCGCACGCTACGCAGCTTCTACCTCGAGCCGCTGGATCGGCTGGCCCGGCTCGGCAACGGCCGGACCTTCCCGCGTCGCAAGACGCCGATCCAACTGCTGATCGACATCAAGTCTGACGGCGACGCCGCTTGGCCCGTCGTCCAACAGCAACTGAGCCAGTACCCGAAGCTGATGACGCACTGGGTGCGTGGTCGCCGCCGCGACCGCGCGGTGACCGCCGTCCTCAGCGGCAACCTGGCGCAGCGCACGTCAGAAGTCGCGGTGCGGTGGGCCGGCTTCGACGGTCGCCTCACGTCGCCGCTTCCGGCGGGCGCGAACAGCGAGCAGTTGCCTCTGCTCTCGGACAACTGGACCAAGTTGTTCACCTGGCAGGGCTTCGGTCCCATGCCCGCGGCAGAGCGCACGAAACTGCACAGGATCGTTTCGGACGCGCATGCCGGGGGATACCGCGTGCGGTTCTGGGCAACTCCCGACCTCGCGCTGCCCAACCGTGAGGCATTGTGGAGCGAACTCGTCGCGGCCGGGGTCGACCACATCAACACCGACGACCTCGCCGGATTACGGAGTTTCCTCAGCAACCGCTGATAGCCGCCACAGCGAAGGGATCCGGTCGCCATTGCGACCGGATCCTTGACTACGGGTGTAGCGGCCTCAGCTCCAGGAGGTTTCGCGGGGGCGGCCCTCGTCGTAACCACTCGCGCTCTGCACACCGACCGTCGCGCGCTCGCGGAACTCGGCGATGTTGCGGGCACCCGCGTAGGTGAAGCTGGAGCGGACACCGGCGATGATCGAGTCGATGAGGTCTTCCACGCCGGGGCGCTGGGCGTCGAGGTACATCTTCGAGGACGAGATGCCTTCCTCGAACAACGCCGAGCGGGCGCGGTCGAACGCGGTGCGTCCCTGCGTCCGGTTGCTCACCGCACGGGCGGACGCCATGCCGAACGACTCCTTGTAGAACCTGCCGGACGCGTCCCGGTTGAGGTCACCGGGGCTCTCCCAGGTGCCCGCGAACCACGAGCCGATCATCACCGAACCGGCTCCGGCGGCAAGGGCGAGAGCGACATCGCGCGGGTACTTCACGCCGCCGTCCGCCCAGACATGCGCGCCGAGTTCCGTTGCCGCAGCTGCACATTCGAGCACCGCCGAGAACTGCGGGCGTCCCACGCCGGTCATCATGCGGGTGGTGCACATGGCGCCCGGTCCGACTCCGACCTTGATGATGTCGGCACCGGCGCTCGCCAGGTCGCGGGCGCCGTCGGCGGTCACCACGTTGCCGGCGGCGATCGGGATACGGGTTCCGGTGGACGCCTCGTGCTCGTCACGGGCGGACTTCACGACGTCGAGTGCGTCGAGCATCTTGTCCTGGTGGCCGTGCGCGGTGTCGACGACCAGCACGTCCGAGCCCGCTTCGAGCATCGCCTTCGCTTTGGCGGCGATGTCGCCGTTGATGCCGATCGCGGTGCCGATCCGCAGGCGCCCCCGGTCATCCAGCGCGGGCTGATAGATCGCGCTGCGCAGGATGCCCTTGCGGGTCAGCACTCCCTGCAGCTCGCCGTCCTTCACCACCGGCGCGAGGCCGAGGTGGTGCTTGGCGAGGTCGTCGTAGACCTGGTCGAGGTCGGCGTCCGGAGTCACGCTGAACAGGTCGCAGGACATGACCTGACCGACGGTGGTGAAGCGGTCGACATCGCGCAGGTCGCCTTCGGTGACCACTCCGACCGGACGGTGGTCGGCGTCCACGACCACGGCGGCCTTGTGCGCGCGCTTGCCCAGCAGGGCGATCGCGGACGCCACCGGAGCCTCGGCCGACACCGTCACCGGGGTCTCGTAGACGGTGTGTGCCGCCTTGACGTAGTCGATCGTCTCGGTGACCGCGTGCACCGGAATGTCCTGGGGCAGCACCGCGATCGCGCCGCGTCGAGCGACGGTCTCGGCCATGCGTCGACCCGACACCGCGGTCATGTTCGCGACCACCAGCGGGATGGTGGTGCCCACACCGTCCGGCGTGGACAGGTCGACGTCGAGGCGACTGGTCACCGATGACCGCGACGGAACCATGAACACGTCGCTGTACGTGAGATCGAACGGGGGCATTTCACCGAGGAGTTTCACGGGAGGTAATGGTACGTCGCGCCCAGGAACACCCGCGCGTTCGTGTCGTGTTCGCGATGTGGGCGCTCGTCAGTTGTTCGCCCGGAACGCCTCCGCGTCCGTGCGCCGACTCGTACGGTGGCTGGCATGAAGATCACCCACCTCGGTCATGCCTGCCTCCTGGTCGAGTACGCCGACGCACGCATGCTCATCGACCCGGGTTCGTTCTCGGACGTCGCGGCCGTCAGTGTCGTCGATGCCGTCCTGATCACCCACCAGCACGCCGATCACCTGGACGTCACGAAGCTGAGGGGTGTGCTGGAACGCAACCCGGACGCCTCGGTGTTCGCCGACACAGGATCGCTGAGAACGTTGCAGGAGAACGACATCCAAGCGACCGAGAACCGCGCCGGTCAGAGTTTCGAGATCGGCTCGGTGCGGGTCACCCCGATCGGGCAGCAGCACGCCGAGATCCACCCGTACGTCGACCGCATCCCCAACCTCGGCCTGATGTTCCAGGTGGAGGGAGAGCCGACGCTGTTCCACCCCGGCGACGCACTGGATGGTCAGCCCCTCGACCGGATCGACATCCTCGCGGTGCCCGTCTCCGCGCCGTGGGGCGCGGTCAAGGAAACAATCGCCTTCGTCCGGCGGATCGCACCACGCGAGGTCGTCCCGATCCACGACGGCACCCTGTCGGAGGCCGGTCGTGCGATGTACCTGCAGCACATCGGCGACTTCGGGCTGGACGGTGGCGTCCCCGTGCGTGATCTGCGCCGGGAGAAGGCCACCGAGTTCACCCTCTGACGCCGTAACCTCGCGCCGTCGGATTCACCGTCCGGGCTCAGGTGACCTAAGCTCGAACGGTGCCCCAACTCACCGCCAAGAAGAAGTGCTGCAAGAAGGACACCCGGTGCAAGAAGTGCCCGGTCGTTCTATCGCGTCTGGCCAAGTGGGGACACGCGGAGCGGATCGACCGCCGCCGTTACGAGCTCGCCGAGTCGGTGCCCAAGAAGGTGCGCAAGCGCGCCCGCGTCCGGTGAAGAACCTTCAACTACGCCCTTAGTAAAGAACGTCGGCCGCTGTTGCGACCGCGCACGGCCTCTGCCCACCCGTCGCAGTCAGTTGGTGGATAGCCTGACCGCATGACTTTGAGCGTCGCCCTGTGCACCGATCAGACCGAATGGGACGAACTCGTCGACGCCGCCGGGGGACACCCGCTGCAACTTTGGGGCTGGGGTGAGCTGAAGTCGAGGTATGAGTGGACCGCAGACCGGCTCGTCGTCCGCGACGGTGACCGGATCGTCGGGTCGGCGCAGGTGCTGCACCGCAAGCTGCCGCAGCCGTTCCGCAGCCTGTCCTACATCCCGCGCGGGCCCCAGGTGCAGGATGAGGCTCGGCGCGCCGAGGTGCTCGACGCGCTCGCGGGCTGGGTGAAGCGCGAGCGGCAGCCGATCGCACTGTCGATCGAGCCCGACTGGGAGGCCGGCTACTCGCCGATGCCGAAGGGCACCGACGACGAAGCTCTCGCACAGCTGCAGTCGCAGCCGGCGCCGCAATGGTTGAAAGACATTGCAGCCAAGGCCTTTTCGCCCAGCGAGAACACCGGTCTGATCCCACGGACCCTCGTCGTCGACTGCAGCCAGGACGACGATGCCCTGATGAAGGGCCTCGGTTCAAGTGCGCGACAGAACGTGCGCAAGTCGTTCAAGGCCGAGAACGTCCGCTTCGGACTGGTCGAGACCGACGAGGACCTCGCCCAGGTGCTGGCGATCAACAACGAGACCGCGCGGCGAGCGGGCTTCGCGGTGCACAGCGACGACTACCACCGCGGCATCCGCGACCTGATGGGGGAGCGGTCCCAGCTGATCGCGGCCTGGGAGGGCGACCAGGTCGTCGCGTTCGTCTGGCTGGTGGTCTCGGCGACGACGGCCTTCGAGTTGTACGGCGGCGTCAACGAGCGCGGCATGAAGCTGCGCCTGAACTACGGCCTAAAGTTCCACGCGATGAAGCATGTCCGTGAGCAGGGCGTGTCCCGTTACGACTTCAACGGCCTGCTCAACGACGGCATCAGCGACTTCAAGCGGCAGTTCGCCAAGCACGAGAACATGCTCATCGGCACCTGGGACCGGCCGCTCTCGCCGCTGTACCCCGCGTTCGCCAAGGCCCTGCCCAAGGTGCGCACGGTGCTGAAGAAGGGTGTGCCGCAGGTGAAGTCGGCGGTCAAAGACCCGAAGGGCACATTCGCCAAGCTGCGTCCGAACAAATCCGAGCAGGAAAAGTAGATTCGCGCACCGTGACAGGTGCGCGGATCACCGCAGGATGCGCGGATTCGGCGCTCGGGGTCAGTCGCGCTTGTGGCGGGCGGTCCATGCGGCACCGATGATGCCCGCGTCGTTCTGGAGCTTCGCCGGCACGATCTTGGTACGCAGGTCGAGCAGCGGCAGGAACTTCTCGTGCTTCTTGCTCACCCCGCCGCCGACGACGATGAGGTCAGGCCACAGCAGGTTCTCCAGGGTGGAGTAGTACTTCTGCAGGCGCTCGGCCCACTTCTCCCAGGAGAGGTCCTCCTTATCGCGGACGCTCTCGGCAGCGCGTGATTCGGCGTCGTGACCGTCGATCTCGATGTGTCCGAGTTCCGAATTCGGAACCAGCACACCGTTGTTGAAGATCGCGGTGCCGATGCCGGTGCCGAGCGTGGTCATCACGACCACACCCTTCTGGTCCTTGGCGGCGCCGAAGTGCAGTTCGCCCACGCCGGCCGCGTCGGCATCGTTGAGGACGCTGATGTCGCGGCCGAGCCTCTTCTCCAGCTTCTGCTCGATCTCGGTCTCGATCCAGGACTTGTCGATGTTCGCCGCGGTCTTCACCACGCCGTGCATCACGACGGCGGGGAAGGTGATGCCGATCGCCTCGCCCTTGGTCTCGTCCGCGAAGTTCTCGGCGATCTGCTCGATGACTTCGGCAACCGCGTCCGGGGTGGCCGGTTTCGGAGTGTCGATCCGCAGACGGTCCGTCGCGAACTTGCCCTTGTCGAGGTCGACCGGGGCGCCTTTGATGCCGCTGCCGCCGACGTCGATGCCGAGGGCGTAGGTCTTGGCCTTTGCCATTGTGTCGTTCTCCTTCTCCGTCACGGGAGGGTGAGGATCTCCGGGCCGTCCTGCGTCATCAGGACGGTGTGTTCGAACTGTGCGCACCACGACTTGTCGGCCGTGGTGACCGTCCATCCGTCATCCCACAGTTCCCATTCGTGGGTGCCGAGGGTGATCATCGGCTCGACGGTGAAGGTCATGCCGGGCTCGATGACGTCGTCGTACGCCGGCGCTGCGTCGTAATGCGGGACGATCAGGCCGGAGTGGAAACTGGTGCCGATGCCGTGTCCGGTGTAGTCGCGCACCACGCCGTAGCCGAAACGGGCGGCGTACTTCTCGATCACTCGTCCGACCACGTTGAACTGCCGACCCGGCATCGCGGACTTGATGCCGCGCAGCATCGCTTCCTGGGTGCGGTCGACCAGGTCGCGTACTTCGGGGGCGACGTCGCCCACCAGGAAGGTGGCGCAGTTGTCGCCGTGGACGCCGTCGATGTAGGCGGTGACGTCGATCTTGACGATGTCGCCGTCCTGCAACTCGCGATCGTCGGGGATGCCGTGACAGATGACCTCGTTGACGCTGGTACACAGCGACTTGGGGAAGCCGCGGTAGCCGAGCGTCGAGGGGTAGGCGTGGTGGTCGAGCAGGAACTCGTGTGCGACGCGGTCGAGTTCGTCCGTGGTGACACCCGGCCGGACGGCAGCACCGGCGGCCTGCAGCGCCTGCGCACCGAGGCGTCCGGCGAGCCGCATGCGTTCGATCGTGGCGGCGTCCTTGATCTCCGATCCCTCGAACGGCGTCGGTTCCGGCCGGTCGACGTACTCGGGGCGGGCGATTGAGGACGGCACCGGACGGCGAGGACTGATCGTTCCGGCGACCATCGGACTGCGTAGCGGCATAAGGTTCAGCTTAGGACGCGGACCTACGGGCTACGTCCTAAGCGGTCGACCCGGACATCGCCGCACATGAACCGACAACGGTGGACGAAGGAGTGATGATGGCCTACTGGTACAACGTCAACACGGGCCAGATCGAGCAGGACGGCAGCACCGAGAGCAAGGACCACCTGATGGGTCCGTACGCGTCCGAGGACGAGGCGCGCTCGGCGATCGAGTTGTCCCGCAAGAAGAACGAGTTGGCCGACGAGGCCGACCGGGCGTGGAAGGAAGGCTGAGCCTGCCTTCGAGCTGAAGGGCGTGAGGCGACGGCCTCACGCCCTTCACCGTTGTTCGGGCTTCCCCCGGCAGCTCAGGCCCGTTTGCGGCGCAGGAACGCGCGCCCGGCCACGGCCAGCAGCAGCGCGATGCCTCCTGCGGCGACCGGCACCCAGAATCCGGCGTGCGGACGGACCTGCTCGATCACGATGCCGGACAGCGCCGAGCCGGCCGCGATCCCGATGATCAAACCGGTGAGTACCACGCTCATCGCCTCGTTGACCTGCGATGAGGGCACGAGTTTCTGCGCCAGTTGCATGGAGATGATCAGCGTCGGCGCCGTTGCCGCGCCGGCGACCATCATCACCAGGGCGATCGGCACCAGATGCTCGGTGAGCAGGATCGGCGCTTCGAGCAGGAACATGCCGGCGGTGCCGACCACCAGCAGAGACTGCAGCGATCGCGTGAGGGTTCGACTGCCGAACCAGAGCCCGGCAGCGGCCGAACCGACCGCGAAGAGCGCGACGATGAGTCCGGACGCCGAAGGGTTGCCTTGGTCCTTTGCGACGGCGATCGCGGTCACCTCGTTGGATCCGAAGATCGCCCCGGTCATGAACATCACGCAGGTCAGGATCAGGATCCCGGGCGTGCGGATGGCCAGCGCACTGCCGTGGTGGGCCACCTCGTCGACCGGAGGTTCGGTACTGCGATCGGACAGGAAGATGAGCGTGCCGACCAGATAGAACAGTGCCGCAGCGATGTAGCCGGCCTCGGGGAACCACAGGGTGGCCAGCGCGATGGCGAGGGCAGGGCCGAGTACGAACGACAGTTCGTCGACCACCTGTTCCAGCGACATGGAGGTGTGCAACTTGTTCGGCTCGTCGCGCAGTTTGTGCGCCCAGCGTGCGCGGCTGAGCGTGCCGACGTTCGCCACGATCGTCGCCATCGCGTAGGCCCCGAACAACGTCCAGGTCGGCCATTCCAGCGCTGACGCCGCAACCATCACCGCGCACCACACCGACGACCAGACCAACAACGGGTAGGTCACGCGGCGCTGACCGAACCGGTCGGTGAGCCGTCCGGCGACGACCGCGGTCAAGGCCAGGAGCACCAGACCGGTCGCCGACACCGCCCCGGCGAGCGCGAACGAACCAGTGCGGGTGGAGATCATCGCCACCAAGGACATGCCGAACATCGCACCGCCGAGGCGTCCGATCGCCGAGCCGATCATGAAACGGCGGGTGGCGGAGTCCTTCAGCAAGGGGGTGTACGTCGACAGCACCGGGTCATCTCATCACCCGATCAGCGGCGTCGACGAATCGAGTGGCGCGCGCCACTGCATTGTCGGACTATGAAAGTCCTCCGGCGGGCGCTCGCAGTCGTACGGTGGGAGGCGATGACTACGCAAACACCCGCGCTCGCGGTGACCCAGGCCAACGGTTCCTTCGAAACGATTTCCCTCGACCGCCGCGCCCTGCGCGACGACGACATCCGAATCGACATCAAGTTCGCCGGCATCTGCCACAGCGACATCCACACGGTGCGCCAGGAGTGGGGCGACATCGAGTTTCCGATCACCCCCGGTCACGAGATCGCCGGTGTGGTCTCGGCTGTCGGCGACGGCGTGACGAAGTACAAGGTCGGCGACCGCGTCGGCGTCGGCTGCATGGTCGACTCGTGCGGCGAGTGCGAGAACTGCAAGAACGACCACGAGCAGTTCTGCACCAAGCCTGCGGTCTTCACCTACAACTCCCTCAACTATGACGGTGAGCGTGCCCAGGGCGGCTACGCCCAGCAGATCGTCGTGACCGAGCGTTTCGCCTGCCGCATCCCCGACGAGATCGGGTTGGATGCAGCTGCGCCGCTGCTGTGCGCCGGCATCACCACGTACTCGCCGCTGAAGCGCTGGGGTGCGCGTCCGGGTACGAAGGTCGGCATCGTCGGCGTCGGCGGCCTGGGACACCTCGGCGTGAAGATCGCGGCCGCGATGGGTGCGCAGGTGTACGGCATCTCGCGCAGCATGGCCAAGGCCGAGGACTCCGAGGCGCTGGGTGCGACCGCGCACCTGGCCACCTCGGACGAGCGCACCTTCTCCGACCACAAGCGCAGTTTCGACATCATCCTCAACACCGTCAGTGCGGACCTGCCGATGTTCGACTACATGAAGCTGCTCAAGCCGTTCGGTGTGATGGTGAACGTCGGTCTGCCGAACGGCACGTACGAACTGCCGCCGCGCGCGTTCAGCGGCAACACCGCGATGGCCGGCTCGATGATCGGCGGCATCGCCGAGACCCAGGAGATGCTCGACTTCTGCGCCGAGCACGGTATCGGCGCGACGATCGAGACGATCAGCGCCGACCAGGTGGACGAGGCGTACGAGCGGGTCGTCGACGGCGACGTCCGGTACCGCTTCGTCATCGACACCGCCACCATCGGCGCATCGGAGAAGGCTTGACCCGTGAGTGAGTCCGGCGCAGGTTTCGACCTGCGCCGGCTCGCTGTTCCGGCGTACGGCCCGTCGCTGCTGTTCGGGCTCGCGGAAGGCGCGATTCTCCCGGTCGTCACGTTGACCGCACGCTCGCTCGGGGCGAGCGTCCCGGTCGCGGCCTTGATGGTGATGCTGACGTACGTCTCGTCGCTGGTCTGCAACGTGCCGGCGTCCGTGATCACCCATCGGGTGGGGGAGCGCAAGGCGATCGTCGCAGCCGCCCTGCTCGGTGCTGTCGCCGGTGGGATCTGTTGGGGCGCAAGCCAGTTGTGGCACCTGGTCGTCGGAGTACTCGTGTTCGGCGCGGCGGCCTCCGTCTTCATGTTGGCTCGGCAGAAGTACCTCACCGAAGCCGTCCCCATCGCCTACCGGGCACGCGCGCTGTCGACGCTCGGTGGGGTCATGCGCATCGGAGTCTTCGCCGGTCCGTTCCTCGGCGCCGCGGCGATCGGGGTGTGGGGCCTGCCGGCGGCGTACCTGGTCTGTTCGGTGGGACTGCTGCTGGCCGGTGTGCTCGCGATGACGCTGCCCGACCTCGAGGGTTCTGCCTCGACCGGACAATCCCGGGTGACCGTCGCCCACGTGCTCCACGAGCACGCGCGCGTCTTCCTTACCGTCGGTCTCGGTGTCCTGTTGATCGCCGCCGTGCGTGCCTCCCGGCAAGCGGTCATCCCCTTGTGGGCCGAACGCCTCGGTCTCAGCCCGCAGCAGGCTTCGGTGATCTACGGCATCTCCGGTGGAATCGACATGCTGGTCTTCTATCCGGCCGGCAAGTTGATGGACGTGCGCGGACGTCGCTGGGTGGCCATCCCGTCGATGATCGTGATGGCTGTGTCATTGCTGGCAATTCCGTTGACGCACAACCCGATCGCTTTCACGATCGTGTGCTGCGTCCTCGGTTTCGGCAACGGCATCGGCGCCGGCATGGTGATGACGCTCGGCGCGGACTTCTCCCCGGACGTCGGACGGGCACAGTTCCTCGGGATCTGGCGAGAACTGTCGGATCTGGGAGCCGTCGGGGGACCGGCGCTGCTTTCCGGAGTCACCGCGGCGCTCGCCCTCGGTCCGGCGATCGCAGCCACCGGGGCGGTCGGACTCGCCGCGGCGGCCGTGCTGTGGCGTTACGTGCCGAACCACCCGTCTCGCTGATCGAGGCGGGCATCACTCGGCGAAGGACTGCTCCTGGTTGGGGAAGGTGCCGGCGGCGACGTCCTCACGGTACTCACGCGCGGCCTCCAGCAAGGTGCTGCGAATGTCGGCGTAGCGCTTGACGAAGCGGGGAGCCTTGCCGCCACGCAAACCGGCGAAGTCCTGCCAGACCAGCACCTGGGCATCGCATTCCGGCCCGGCACCGATGCCGATCGTCGGGATACGCAACGCCTTGGTCACCTCTGCGGCGACCGGGGTCGGCACCATCTCCATCACGATCCCGAATGCGCCCGCGTCCTGCAGCGCTCGCGCGTCGGCGATCATCTTGGCTGCCGCTTCGCCTCGCCCCTGGACCCGATAGCCGCCGAGATTGTGCTCGCTCTGTGGAGTGAACCCGATGTGCGCCATGACCGGAATGCCTGCGGCCGTGAGGGTCTGCACCAGCGGCGCCATCGCGGCACCCCCCTCGAGCTTGACCGCGTGTGCACGCCCTTCCTTCATCAACCGGACCGCGGAGTCGAAGCCCTGCTGGACGCTGCCTCCGTAGGTGCCGAACGGGAGGTCGGCGACGACCATCGCGTACTTGACCGCGCCGGACACCGCGCGCACCAGCGGAACGAATTCGTCGAGAGTCACCGGAAGAGTGGTCTCGTACCCGAACACGTTGTTGCCGGCCGAGTCACCGACCAGCAGCACCGGGATCTGCGCCTCGTCGAAGATCTCGGCCGCGTACTGGTCGTACGCGGTGAGCATCGACCACTTCTCGCCCCGCTCCTTCATCTGGTGCAGATGGACGGTGCGGGTGCGACGGCGGGGACGCATGCCGTCGCCCTGTGGAGCATCGGAGGACTTGGCCGGGCTGCCACCGTAGGGTGCGGGCTCTTCGCTCATGGCCGCAAGGCTAGCGAGCGTGCCGCCGTGTGCACGGACGAGCCCACGTGCGGGAAAGTTCCACCTCTACGGGTGGGGAAAGGTAAGAAGATGTTAAAGAAATCAGATCGCCTATCGCTGTGGCGATGATTTGGAGCCAAACTTCCTGGATGACCGGGCTCCACCCCCGCAGCCCGGGATCCCCTGGAGGAACAGTGAACCGACGGATTTTCCGTGCCGTGGTGGGCACGACAGCTGCCGTGACGGCAATGACATGCGCAGGAGGCGCAGCGACCGCGGCCCCGGTCGTGGGCCAGGTGGCCACTTCGGCGGTGCCCGGTGACGACGCACCCTCGAAGGTCCAGCGCGACAACCTGCCCGACCCGATGCACGAGGCGCAGGGCAAGTTGCGCAACGACGCCGTCAAGCAGGTCGTCGCCGGCAAGGCCAACCTGAAGACCATCAACGGCAAGCGTGTTGTCGAGATGAAGAAGGCCAAGGGCGCTCAGAAGGGCAAGTACGTCCAGTACGACGTCAACCGAACCGCCTCGATCTTCACGATCCTCGCCGAGTTCGGAGACCAGACCAAGCCGGCCCAGGGTGGTGGCGCAGGTCCGATGCACAACCAGATCGAGCAGCCCGACCGCTCGGTCGACAACAGCACCATCTGGAAGCCGAACTTCGACCGGGCACACTTCCAGGACCTCATGTTCGGTCCGACGAACTCGATGCAGCACTTCTACAAGGCGCAGTCCCAGGGGCGCTTCAACGTCACCGGTGACGTCAGCGACTGGGTCAAGCTGCCCTACAACGAGGCGCGCTACGGCCACAATCCGGTCCCGGGCGACGGCACCAGCGAGGCCGAGGGCTACTGGTCGTTCATCGGCGACTCGGCCACCGCGTGGTACAACGCGCAGAAGGCTGCCGGCAAGACCGACCAGCAGATCAAGACCTACCTGGCGCAGTTCGACAAGTGGGACCGTTACGACTACGACGGTGACGGCAACTTCGATGAGCCGGACGGCTACATCGACCACTTCCAGGCCATCCACGCCGGCCAGGGCGAAGAAGTCGGAGGCGGCGCACAGGGCGAGGACGCGATCTGGTCCCACCGCTGGTCCGTCCAGTCGGGTACCGGCACCACCGGTCCGGCCAACTTCAAGGCCGGCGGTGTGCAGATCGGTAACACCGGCATCTGGATCCGCGACTACACGACCGAGCCGGAGAACGGTGGCCTCGGTGTGTTCGCGCACGAGTTCGGCCACGACCTCGGCCTGCCGGACCTGTACGACACCGCGGGTGGCGACAACAGCACCGCGTTCTGGTCGCTGATGAGCGCCGGTTCCTACCTCAACGACGGTGGCCCCGACGGCATCGGCACGATTCCGGGCTATATGGGTGCCTGGGAGAAGATGTTCCTCGGTTGGTCCGACACCAAGACGGTGAACTACGCCAAGGGTACGAGCCAGACTGTCACCACTGGACCGGCCGACCTGGACGACAAGAAGCTTCCGCAGGCTGTCGCCGTCAACCTGCCGAACCGCACGCTCGTGGAGCAGTACACCAAGCCCAAGACCGGAACGATGGAATGGTGGAGCGGTCGTACCGATGGCACCACCACGTCGCTCACCCGCGACATCGACCTGACCAACGCCTCGACCGCGTCCGTCTCGGCTGCTGTCGCCTACGACATCGAGACGAACTACGACTACCTGTACTCGCAGGTCTCCACCGACGGTGGCACCACGTGGAAGAACGTCGCCGCGCCGCTGACGGGTAAGAACCTCAACTGGGCGACCAAGACGGTCGACCTGTCGGCGTACAAGGGACAGAAGATCAAGTTCCGTTTCGCCTACGTGACCGACGAGGCCTACAACGAGGCCGGCGCGTTCCTGGACGACATCGTCACCACCATCGACGGTGTCTCCAGCACCGAGGGTGCGGAGTCCGAGACCTCGGCGTGGACCGCGAAGGGCTTCACCCGAATCGACGGAACCGTCACCAAGCAGGTGCCGCAGTACTACCTCGCCGAGTACCGCCGTTACGCCGGGTACGACGCCGGCCTGCGGACCGGTCCGTACAACTTCGGTTTCGCGAACACCAAGCCCGACTGGGTGGAGCACTTCCCCTACCAGGACGGCCTGCTGATCACCTTCAGCGACGGTCGCTACGAGGACAACAACACCTCGGTGCACCCGGGCGGCGGACTCGTCCTGCCGGTCGACGCCAACCCGGCGAACATGAAGTTCTCGGACGGTACGAAGGTCGGCAACCGTCGCCAGCCGTACGACGCGACGTTCACCACGCAGGCTCGTGACGAAATCACGTTGCACCGCAACGGTGTTCCGACCACCTTCCCGTCCAAGCCGGGCGTGACCACGTTCGACGACAGCGACCCGGACCGCTACTACGACGCCACCAACCCGTGGGCCTCGACAAAGGTCGCCGGCTCCGGCACGACGATCCGCGTCCAGAACCACGCGGCTAAGTCGATGAAGCTGGTCATCTCGTTCAAGTGATCGCACAGCAGTAAGCCGCGACCCTCGCGGTGAGATGCGTGGCCCCGGGTGTGAATCACCCGGGGCCACGCGTATGACGCCGCAGTAGGCCAAGATGGGAACCATGGATCGGCAACAGGAATTCGTGCTGCGCACCATCGAGGAACGCGACATCCGGTTCGTACGGGTGTGGTTCACCGACGTGTTGGGAACCTTGAAGTCGGTGGCGGTCGCCCCGGCCGAGCTCGAGGGGGCGTTCGTCGAGGGCATCGGCTTCGACGGCAGTTCGATCGAGGGACTGGCCCGGGTCTACGAGGCCGACATGCTCGTACGGCCGGACGCTTCGACCTTCCAGATCCTGCCGTGGCGCGGTGAGCGTCCCGGCACCGCGCGGATGTTCGCCGACATCCGGTTGCCCGACAACTCACCGAGTGCCGCTGACCCGCGCAGCGTGCTGCGTCGGGCGCTGGGCAAGGCGGCCGAGAAGGGGCTGACCTTCTACACCCACCCGGAGATCGAGTTCTATCTGTTCGAGAAGGACCTGTCCTCCTCCGGTGAACCGGTGCCGATCGATCAAGCGGGCTTCTTCGACCACGTCCCGCAGGGTGCCGGCCACGACTTCCGTCGAGCGGCGATCTCGATGCTGGAGACGATGGGCATCTCGGTGGAGTTCAGCCATCACGAGTCCGGTCCAGGCCAGAACGAGATCGATCTGCGTTATGCGGACGCGTTGTCCACCGCAGACAACATCATGACCTTCAAGACGGTCGTGAAGGAGGTCGCGCTGGAGCGCGGCATCTTCGCGTCCTTCATGCCCAAACCGCTTGCGCACCAACCGGGTTCGGGCATGCATACGCACGTGTCGCTGTTCGAGGGTGACACCAACGCGTTCTACGAACCCGGTGCGCCGTACCAGCTGTCGCTCACCGCACGCCGCTTCATCGCGGGCGTCCTGAAGCATGCACCGGAGATCTCCGCCGTCACCAATCAGTGGGTCAACTCCTACAAGCGGCTATGGGGCGGCCAAGAGGCTCCGGCGTACATCTGCTGGGGCCACAACAACCGCAGCGCGATGGTGCGAGTGCCGATGTACAAGCCGAACAAGGGCGCCTCGACCCGCGTCGAGATCCGGTCCCTCGATCCGTCCTGCAACCCCTACCTGGCGTACGCGCTCGTGCTGGCCGCAGGCATGCGCGGCATCGAGCAAGAGTACGAGTTGCCTCCCGAGGCGGAGGACGACGTCTGGAACCTCACCGACCGCGAACGCCGAGCGATGGGCATCGACCCGCTGCCGGCGTCCCTCGACCACGCGATCCACCTGATGGAGGAGAGCGAACTGGTCGCCGAAACCCTTGGCGAGCACGTCTTCGACTTCTTCCTGCGCAACAAGCGCGCCGAGTGGGCGGCCTACCGCGAGCAAGTCACCCAGTTCGAGATCCAGCACTACCTCTACCGGCTATGAGCGCCGAGTCCGCACTGACCGACGGCGCCCTCACCCGCGTCGGCTTCCTGGAACCGTCCCGAAGCAAGGGTCTGCTGGAGCAGGTGCCCGACTGGTCGCCGGAGGCGTTGGTCGGCCCGTTGTCGAAGGTCGCCGATCCCGATGGCGCGGCCCTGGGCCTGGTCCGGTTGTACGAGGCGCTGGACGCCGGTGATCGCCGCGAGGTCGGCGAGCTGCTGGCACAGGACGGCGACCGCGCCGATCGGCTGTTGCATCTGCTCGGTGCATCCTCCGCACTCACCGACTGGCTGGTGCGCCGCCCCGAGCAATGGCGCGAGGTCGCGGACGCCACGATCGGCGACGAGGCGACGCTGCGCGAGGCGGTCTCGAACGAGGTGCGCGACAGCACCGGTCCGGAAGCGGTCGATCTGCTGCGGATCGCCTACAAGCGCCAACTGCTGAAGATCGCGGCTGTCGACCTCTGCGGCAACTCGGTCGAACTGCTGCCCCAGGTCTCGCAAGCGCTTGCGGACCTGGCCGGCGCCGCGCTGCAGACCGCCCTCGACATCGCCTCCCGTGAACACGACGACAGTGATCGGTGTCGGCTCACCGTGATCGCGATGGGCAAGTGTGGGGCACGCGAGCTCAACTACATCTCCGATGTCGACGTCGTGTTCGTGGCCGAGCCGGCCGACGGTGCCGACGAGGACGAAGCCCTTTCTGTGGCGACGAAACTGGCGATCGACCTGATGCGGATCTGCAGCACCTCGACCGGGGAGGGGAGCCTGTGGGAGGTGGACGCGGCGCTGCGCCCGGAGGGCAAACAAGGCCCGCTGGTGCGCACGGTGGCCAGCCATCGTCGTTACTACGAGCGTTGGGCGAAGACGTGGGAGTTCCAGGCGCTGCTGAAGGCACGACCGGTCGCGGGCGACATGGAACTCGGCGCGGAGTATCTCGACGCCATCCAGCCGATGATCTGGCAGGCCGCCCACCGGGAGAACTTCGTCGAGGACGTCCAGGCCATGCGTCGCCGCGTCGAGCAGCACGTGCCCGCCGGGGAGGCGGCCCGGCAGATCAAGCTCGGGCCTGGCGGCCTGCGCGACATCGAGTTCAGCATGCAGCTGCTCCAGCTGGTGCACGGCCGCACCGACGAACGATTGCGGCTGCGCAGCACTCTGGCGGCGATCGACGCGCTCGCCAACCGCGGTTACATCGGTCGTACCGACGCCGCAAAGCTGGACCAGGCGTACCGGACCCTTCGGGCGATGGAGCACCGCATCCAGGTCTCGAAGATGCGGCGCACCCACTTGATGCCGACCTCCGAGACCGACCGTCGGCGGATCGGGCGCGGACTCGGCTTCCGTAGTGACGCCGAGACCGAGATCGAGTCGCTGTGGCGCAAGCAGTCGCGCGAGGTGCGCCACCTGCACGAAAGCATCTTCTACCGTCCGCTCCTGTCGGCCGTTGCGCGGTTGTCCGACGACGACGCTCGTCTGAGCCCGCAGAGTGCGGCCGACCGGTTGAACGCGCTGGGTTACCGCGACGCCAAGGGAGCCATGCGTCACCTGGAGGCTCTGACCGGGGGAGTGACCCGGCGCGCGGCGATCCAGCGCACGCTCATGCCGGTGATGTTGCAGTGGTTCGCCGAGGAGCCCGATCCTGATCTGGGCCTGCTGACGTTCCGCAAGATCAGTGAGGCCCTGGGCACCAGCCCCTGGTATCTGCGCATGCTGCGTGACGAAGGCTCCGCCGCCGAGACCCTGGCGCGGGTGCTGGCCACCAGCCGGTTCGTGTCCGGGCTGCTCGAACGCGCCCCGTCGGCTGCCGCGCTCGTCGGCGACAAGGACGCGCTCGTCCCGTTGTCGCGTGAGGCGATCATCACCGCGATGAAAGCGGCCGCGTCCCGCCAGGAGGATGACGAAAAGGCCGTCGTCGGGTTGCGGTCCACCCGGCGCACCGAACTCATCCGCATCGCGATCGCCGACCTGTCCGGCGACCTCGACACGGACGCGGTCGAGACCGCACTCAGCGAACTCACCGCAGCCACTCTGCATGTCACGCTGGGAATCGCGATCCGAGCGGTGGAAAGGGAAGCGGGAGAACGACTTTCGACCCGCGTCGCGATCATCGGCATGGGCCGGCTCGGGGGCCGCGAGTGCGGTTACGCCAGCGACGCCGACGTGCTGTTCGTGCATGACCCGGCCGAGGGTGCTGACCCGAAGACTGCCGAGAAGCAGGCCGAAACCGTGGTCGGCTTCGTCCGCAAACACCTGAGTTCCGCAGGCCCTGACCCAGCCTTGGGCATCGATGCCGATCTGCGTCCGGAGGGCAAGGCCGGTCCCTTGGTCCGCACGCTGGAGTCGTACGCCGCGTACTACGAGCGCTGGTCCGAGGGCTGGGAGGCGCAGGCCCTGCTGCGTGCCTCGCCGGTCGCCGGCGACCCGGAGGTCGGTCGCCGGTTCATCGAGATCATCGACCCGCTTCGTTACCCCGAGGGCGGCATCGACGACAAGGCCGTTCGTCAGATCCGCACCCTGAAGGCCCGCATGGAGGCCGAACGCATCCCGCGCGGCGGCGACCTGAAACGGCACTTCAAGCTCGGTCACGGCGGTCTCTCGGACGTCGAATGGACCGTCCAGATGCTGCAACTGCAGCACGCCGCCGCCTACCCCGACCTGCGTCACCCGGGCACGATGACTCCGCTCAAGGCGCTTGCCGAGCACGGTCTGATCGACGACGAGGCGGCGTCGATGCTTCGGCAGTCCTGGACGCTTGCCTCGCGCCTGCGTAACGCGTCCGTGCTGTGGCGCGGCCGTGCGTTCGACGGGTTGCCGAGCAACATGACCGACGCGAACGGCATCGCCCGGGTGATGGGCTGGCCGGTTGGCTCGGGCAACCAGCTGTCCGAGCGGTATCGCCGAGCGGCGCGTAAGGCGCGTGGTGTGGTCGAGGAAGTGTTCTACGGCGAGAAGAAACGCCTCGGCCGGGACCCCAATCCGAGCCGGTGAGCAGCTCGTCGGGCGGCCGTTCGGTGGACGGTTCTACATCACACCGGCGAGCTTCGTAGACTGAAGCACGTGCTTTCCCGTATCGATCTGCGCGGCACCGCCCTGTCCGGCCTGGACGCCCGCGGCCTGCGTAACACCCTGCCCCGTGCCGAGTTCGACGTCGAGGCCGCGCTGGACGCGGTCCGTCCGATCTGCGAGCAGGTCGAGCATGGTGGCGTCGAGGCGCTGCTGGAGCTGGGGGAGAAGTTCGACGGCGTCCGACCCCCGCAGCTTCGGGTGCCCGCCGAGGTCATCACCGCCGCGCTCGAAACGCTCGACCCGGCCGTCCGCGCCGCGCTCGAGGAGTCGATCCGCCGCGCTCGCCTGGTGCACGCCGACCAGCGCCGCACCGAGGTGACCACGAAGGTCAGCGACGGTGGCACGGTCACCGAGAAGTGGATCCCGGTCGATCGGGTCGGTCTCTACGTCCCCGGCGGCAAGGCGGTGTACCCGAGCTCGGTGGTGATGAACGTGGTGCCCGCGCAACTGGCCGAGGTCGGCTCGATCGCGGTCGCCAGCCCCCCGCAGAAGGACAATGGCGGTTACCCGCACCCGACGATCCTGGCCGCGTGCGCGCTGCTCGACGTCGACGAGGTGTACGCGGTCGGCGGGGCACAGGCGGTCGCGATGTTCGCGCACGGTGCGCGGGACGCGTCCGGTGTCACGGTCTGTGAACCGGCCACCTTGGTCACCGGCCCGGGCAACATCTACGTCGCCGCCGCCAAGCGGTTGCTCAAGGGGCTCATCGGAATCGACGCCGAAGCGGGCCCCACCGAGATCGCGATCCTCGCCGATGCCACCGCGCAGCCGGACCTGGTGGCGGCCGACCTGATCAGCCAGGCAGAGCACGACGAACTGGCTGCATCGGTGCTGGTCACCGACTCGGTCGAGCTGGCCGACGCCGTCGACGCCGCGCTGGAGCGCCGGGTGCCCGCGACCAAGCACACCGAGCGCGTGCGTATCGCGCTGACCGGGCGCCAGTCGGGCACCGTCCTCGTCGACGACGTGTCGGCCGGACTGCGGGTCGTCGACTCCTACGCGGCCGAGCACCTGGAGATCCAGACCGCGGACGCAGCCTCGGTGGCTGCCAAGGTCCGCAATGCCGGCGCGATCTTCGTCGGCGATCACTCGCCGGTGAGCCTGGGCGACTACGCCGCCGGTTCGAACCACGTCCTGCCCACGGGCGGATGCGCGTGCCACAGCAGCGGTCTGTCGGTGCAGTCCTTCCTGCGCGGTGTCCACGTCATCGACTACTCTCGTGACGCGCTCGACGTGATCGCCGAAACCGTTGTGACGCTTGCAAATTCCGAAGATCTACCGGCGCACGGTGAGGCCGTGACCGCCCGCTTCGAGGCGCGCTCATGAACGAACTCGACCGACTGCTGCGCGCGGATCTGCGCGGCCGCACCGCCTACGGCGCTCCGCAGCTCGACGTGCCCGTGGCGCTCAACACCAACGAATCCTCCTACGGCGTCTCACGCGAGGTGATTGACGCGATCCTCACCGAGGTGGAGGCCGTCGCGAGCACGCTCAACCGGTACCCCGACCGTGAGTTCACCCGCCTGCGCACCGACCTGGCCGGCTACCTCACCCGGACGACCGACGTGCACGTGGAGCCGGACCGGGTCTGGGCGGGCAACGGCTCCAACGAGGTGCTGCAGCACATCGTGCAGGCCTTCGGCGGCACCGGACGTACCGCCCTCGGCTTCACCCCGTCGTACTCGATGCACCCGATCATCAGCGGCGTGAGCGGTACGAGCTGGGTCGACGGAATGCGCACCCAGGATCCGTCCCGCTTCGACATCGATCTCGGCCTCGCGGTGGAACAGGCGACGGAGCATGACCCGTCGGTGGTGTTCCTCACCTCCCCGAACAACCCGACCGGCACCGCACTCGACCTCGACGTCGTGCAGGCCGTGTACGACGCAGCACCGAACGCGATCGTCGTCGTCGACGAGGCGTACGCCGAGTTCGCGCGACCGGGCACGCCCAGTGCGATCACGCTGCTCAAGGGACGGCCGCGACTGGTGGTGACCCGCACGATGTCCAAGGCGTTCGCCTTCGCGGGGGTGCGTCTGGGCTACCTGGCCGCTGACCCACACCTGATCGACCTGCTCCGTCTGGTCCGGATGCCCTATCACCTCTCGTCCGTCACGCAGGCGGTCGCGTGTGCTGCTCTCGAACACCGCACCACGATGTTGTCGATGGTCGAGGCCATCAAGGCCGAGCGTGACCGATTGGTCGCGGGGTGCACCGATCTCGGGTTGCGACCGGTGCCGAGTGATGCGAACTTCGTCCTCGTCGGCGGGTTCGACGACGCCGCCACGACCTGGCAGGCTCTGCTCGACCAGGGGGTCCTGGTGCGTGACGTCGGCATCGCCAACCACCTGCGGATCACCGCAGGCACACCGGACGAGACGGACGCCGTCCTCGCCGCCTTCAGCACTGTCCTCGCCACCGCGCGAGGCGCGGACGAACGTCAGGAGACAGCATGAATTCCGTTCACGCAGAGCCCTACTCGCCGCAGAACCAGCCGCACCGCGTCGCTGAGTTGTCGCGCAAGACCTCGGAGAGCTCAGTCGAGGTGCGGGTCGACCTCG
The DNA here is from genome assembly GCF_006715095.1 of Yimella lutea. Lineage (NCBI taxonomy): Bacteria > Bacillati > Actinomycetota > Actinomycetes > Micrococcales > Dermacoccaceae > Yimella > Yimella lutea. The sequence continues at coordinate 2,638,589 of NZ_VFMO01000001.1, read as the reverse complement.
ACGGAACCGGGAAGGCCGAGATCTCGACGGGTGTGCGCTTCTACGACCACATGCTCGAGAGCTTGGCGAAGCACTCGCTCATCGATCTGCGGGTCAAGACCGTCGGCGATGTCGACGTGGACGCTCACCACTCGGTCGAGGACACCGCGATCCTGCTCGGGCAGGCCGTCCGTGAGGCGCTCGGTGACAAGTGCGGGATCAGCCGGTTCGGCGATGCGACGGTGCCGCTGGACGAGGCACTCGTGCAAGCCGTCGTGGACGTGGCCGGTCGCCCCTACTTCGTGCACGTCGGTGAACCCGACGGGCAGATCTACGCGATCATCGGCGGCGACTACACCGGCTCGCTGACCCGACACGTGCTGGAGAGCTTCGCGCACCACGCAGGGATCGCGCTGCACGTTCGCGTGCTGTCCGGTCGCGACCCGCACCACATCGTGGAGACTCAGTTCAAGGCGGTCGCCCGAGCGCTGCGCGCCGCGATCGCGCGCGACCCGCGCGTCGAGGGCGTGCCCAGCGCCAAGGGCGTGCTTTGAGCCGATGAACCGATCATGAGTCGAACGCTGCCCGGCGTTCTGCTGCTGCACGCCGACGCCAAGCTGACCGACGCGTGGGTGCGGCGCGGTGTGGTGCCCAGCTACGTCGTCCCGCTGCCCGGCTGGACCGCGGTCGTCCCCGCCGGACCGACTCAGCTGTCGGCCCCATACGACGACGCGTTGACCGTGACAGCGAACCGTCCGGTACCGACCCGGCTGCGAACAGCCTTGGGGTTCTTCGTGATCGACGGTATTGCGATCGTGTCCGCGCAGACCCGTGGCTGGCGCTCCGCACCGCGGATGGTCAGTTGGACGCCCGGTCACGGCGCGGATGAGGTGCCTGGTTTCCCACCGCTGAAGCTCGGTCAGCTCGCCGAGTCGGCGGGTCTCGACGAGAACGATGTCGCCGGGGTCCGTCGGGTGCTCGCGGCTCGCGCCGGTGACCCGACCGCGCAGTTGCAGCAGTTGATGCACGCTCTCGCATTGCCGGGTGCCGGGATGCTGTCCGGCGAGGGCGTGAAGTCCGACCTCGAAGCAGTTCTGGTGGAGCCCGACCGGAGCGCCGTCGGTCACTTCGAGAAGGTTGCCGGCGACGAGGCCGAGATGCGCGCCGAACTGCGGGAGAACCTGTGAAGCGGGTCGTCGTCCTCGACTACGGCAGCGGCAACGTGCGCTCCGTCGTCCGCATGCTCGAGCGGGTCGGCGCCGATGTCGAGTTGACGGCCGATCGTGAGGCCGCACTGTCGGCCGACGGACTGTACGTGCCCGGTGTCGGCAACTTCCACGCGTGCATGGCCGGCCTCGACGCGGTCGGTGCTGCCGGATTGATCGAGCAGCGGCTCACGAACGGGCGTCCGGTTCTCGGCGTCTGCGTCGGCTACCAGGTGATGTTCGACGGCAGCGCCGAACCCAGCCCGGCCCCGTTGCCGGGCCTTCGGCGCTGGGCCTGCGAGGTCGGCCGTCTCGAAGCCGACGTCGTCCCGCACATGGGGTGGAGTCAGGTCGCCGCCGGGGCGGGGAGCGTGTTGTTGGACGGTCTGGACGGCGAACGGTTCTACTTCGTCCACTCCTTCGCCCCGTCGCGCTGGGGAGGTGCCGACACCGCCGTCGTCAGCACGGCCACGCACGGTGGCTCCTTCGTCGCCGCGGTTGAGGACGGCCTGCTGGCAGGCACACAATTCCACCCGGAGAAGTCCGGGGACGCCGGTGCGCAGTTGTTGCGCAACTGGTGTGATTCGTTGTGAGACAAGGGAAGTGACATGACCGAACAGCCACGCCTCGAGCTTCTTCCGGCCGTCGACGTCGTCGACGGCCAGGCCGTCCAACTGGTGCAGGGCATCGCCGGCACCGGTGGTGAGTTCGGTGACCCTTGGCTGGCCGCGAAGGGTTGGCAGGACCAAGGCGCCGAGTGGCTGCACCTCGTCGATCTCGACGCCGCCTTCGGTCGCGGGTCGAACCACGAACTGCTCGCCTCCATCGTGCAGCGTCTCGACATCAAGGTGGAACTGTCCGGCGGCATCCGCGACGCCGAGACCCTCGAACGGGCGCTGGCCACCGGCTGCCGCCGGGTCAACCTCGGCACCGCTGCGCTGGAGCACCCGGAATGGACCGCCCGCGCGATCGCCGAGCACGGCGACCGGATCGCCGTCGGGCTCGACGTCAAGGGCACGACGCTCGCCGCGCGTGGCTGGACCAAGGAAGGCGGCGACCTCTACGAGACGCTCGCCCGCCTCGACGGTGAGGGTTGCGCTCGTTACGTGGTGACCGATGTCGCCAAGGACGGGATGATGCAGGGCGCGAACGTCGACCTGCTGAAGGACGTCTGCTCACGCACCGACCGTCCGGTCGTCGCATCGGGTGGTGTCTCGACGTTGGACGACCTACGTGCGATCCGTGAACTGGTGCCGAACGGTGTCGAAGGGGCGATCGTCGGTTCGGCCCTGTACAAGCGGGCGTTCACGCTGCCCGAGGCGCTCGACGTCGCCGGGCGTGCGTGAGAACGCTGTGAGCTCCGAGGTACCTGACTCGACCGACGACAACGAGCAGTTCGACTCCGCAGGGCAGACCTGGCGGGGTAGGCAGGTCACCGACACCGGTTTCGGACACGATGACGGTTCGGCGAGTCCGGCTGTACTGCAGGCCCTTTCGGCTCCCGGTGACGAAGTCTCGCTGATGGCGACCCTCGCCGACGCCCGCTTCCTGGTTCCGATCGTCGCCGACGCCACCGAGGTCGTCCAGGGCGGCGGCCTGCACGCGGACAAGGCCGCCGACATGGCGGTGGCGGTGCTCGTCGGACAGGACGGCACGCGTGCACTGCCGGTCTTCACCTCACTCGATTCGCTGCACGCGTGGGATCCGGCGGCACGGCCTTCTGCGGTGGCAGCGGACAAGGCCGCGCAGGCTGCGGTGAGCGAGCGCGCCGACGTGATGGTGGTCGACCTGGCCGGTCCGCACCAGGCCGTCCTGCGACCCAGCATGGTGTGGGCGCTGGCGATGGGACGTCCGTGGCGTCCGGCACACGAGGACGAGCACGTCATCGCAGCGGTCGACTCTGCGGTGGCGCTCGAACAGGCTGCGGCCGGAGCGTCCTGTGAGGCAGGAGAGAGCGGTGCACTACGCATCGTGCTGCACCTGCGACCCGGGCTGGACGCGTCCGAGGTTTCAGCCCTCGCGCAGCGCGTGGGGGAGAGACTGGCGACCGACGGTGAGGTGCGGGCCCGCATCGACGCGGTCTCGTTCGCCGTCCGCCCTGCCGAGTAGGGCTCGGCGGGGCGCTCAGTCGCCGTCGAGTTCGTCGGTCCAGTCGTCCAACCGTTCCCACTCGTCCTGCAGCCAGGCATCGATGTGCTCGTCCGGTAGCGAATCTGCCTGTCGCACATCGATATGGATCTGCCGACGCAGTGGCAGGGCCCGCCAGATGTCGGGCACCGAGCGAAGGTCCTCCACTCCCTGATGGCCCGCGACGAGCACCTGGGAATCGGGCCTGGCCTGCAGGATGCGGCGCACACCGGTGGATCGTGGTGACAGCACCCGCGGGTTGCGTTCCAGCCAGGCCGCTCGCTCGGTCTCACCCTTCTCGATCGCTTCGGCGAGATCGGACGCGTGCCGGCCGGGTGACCAGTTGCGGCCTTCGGGGAACAGGAGGGTCGCGTCGTTCACCTCGACGTGTTCGGCGAAAGCGCGCAACCGTTCGTCACGCACCTGTGCAGTCATGCCCTCACCGAGGAAGTAGGCGTGCAGTCGACGCAGGCACAGGTCCATGGCCGGGTCCCACAGCAGCGCCCGTTTCAACACGACGCGGGGAACACGCACCAGGGTGTGGGTGATGACGTACACCATCAGCAACGAGTCTCCGGTGCCGGCGTGGCGGGCGAGCAGGAGCACGGGCCGGTCCGGATCCACGGCCGGCACCCTCACCCGTAGGTCGAGCCCCACCAGGCGATCGGCTGCCTGCACGAACCGGTGCAGTTCCTGGCCGAGCACGACCACATGTCGTGCCTGCCACTCCTGCTGATTGCGTCGCCAAGGCGGCATTACACACCACAACCAGGTACAGCGCACGAACACCGACCAGTCGAGCAGGACGGCAACCGCACAGGTCCACGTCAGGCGCCATCCGCGCTTGCGGCGGCTGGGCAACTCCAGCACCCACAACAGACAGCCGAGGACGACGAGCAGCAACATCATGACCGGCGCGACAACGGCGTAGATCGGATCGCGAAGGATCCGACGGACGATCAGTCCAGGGACCGGCGGATTCACCGGCGCAGGCCGGTCAGGTGTGCGGACGCCGCGTCGTAGGCGTCGTCGATCCGGCGGCGGACGGCGGTGTTCGACATCTGGCCGAAGGACACGGACGGTGCCGCTTCGGTGCCGGTCGGCAGCACGATCAGTTCGATCTCGTCCGGTACCGACTCGATCTCCTCCAGATACCGGTGGCGCCGGGCGATCTCGAACGCGACCTGACCCACCTGCCAGGGCCATCTGGGGGCGCGCAGCGCGCGGTCGACCCGACCGACGTGCATCACGAAGATTCGGTCGCAGTCCAGCAGCATCGCGCGGCCGACGGGGATCGAGTGCACCAGACCGCCGTCGAAGAAGTGCTCGTCGCCGATCCGAAACGGCGGGAACATCCCTGGTACCGAACAGGATGCGACGACTGCTTCGGCGAGCGGTCCTTTGGTGAACCAGTGCGCCTTCGCCTGCTCGACGCTCGCTGCCACACACTGGAAGCGCACCGGGAGGTCTTCGATCGATCGGGCCGGCAGTTCGTCACGCAGCAGTTTGAGCAGCCCGCCGGAGGGGTAGAGGTGAGTGCGTAGGTCTCGTCCGCGAGGACGGCGCAGATAGTCCGCTCGGTCGCGCAGTCCGCGCACCGTGGTCAGTTGTGTCCACAGGTCCTCCAAATCGGCGAGACCTGACGCGTCCGGTCTGCCGGCGAACGCCGCCCCGTTGATCGCCCCGATGCTGGTGCCGAGGACGACGTCCGGGGTGATGCCGTGGTCGACCAGGGCTCGTAGGGCGCCGATCTGGGTGGCACCCAACACACCGCCGCCACCGAGGACGAAGGCGGTGCGCGGTGTGCTGACGGGGGCGGCGCGAGGATCGTCATGAACGGCGGGGGACACGTCGCGACGATATCCGAGCGATCGCCCTGTCGACCGAGCACAATGGCGCACGATTCGGTGAGGCCTCGGTGAGGCCTCGGCGGGACCGGGGTGAGGTCCCGTCGAGACCTCGATGGACAAGGGGAAGTGACGGATGCCCGAACAGGAGTTTCCTCGGCAGTTCGGTCAGTATCGTCTCGACGCACTCGATCCGAGCTGGGTGGCGACTCGGAGCCGGATCCGACCGCTGCGCCATCGACCCGCAGCACTTCGAGCTCGACGCGTTCGGCGGTGACGCTCTGCCTGAAGGATCCGAGCGAGAGCTGACCGATCAGCGCTCGAAGTAACGGCGCGGATTCGCGACCAACATGGTCTCGATGTCGTCGTCACTGACGCCGCCGTCGCGCAGGGCAGGAAGGACATCCTCGCTGATGTGGCGGAAGTTCCACTTGGGCACCACCTGCCGCTTTGCCTCAGGGTCGAACCAGTCGATGAAGCACGACGCGTCGTGCGCGAGGACGATCTTCTCGGCGTAGCCGCGCTCGACGAGATCGACGACCGTGCGGACTCGGTCCTCGAACGGCAGCAGCACGTCGAGACCGAACCGGTCCATGCCGAGAAGCGATCCGGCGTCCGCGAGTTCGGCGAGGTAATCCAGGTCGGTCGTGTCGCCGGAGTGCCCGATGACGACCTTGGTCAGGTCGACGCCCTCTTCGCGCAGGACGCGCTGCGCCTCCAGCCCCGAGCGGGTATGCGGGTTGGTGTGAACGGTGATGGGTGCACCGGTGCGGACGTGCGCCTGCGCGACCGCTCGCATCACGCGCTCGACGCCCGGAGTCATCCCTTGCTCCTCGATCGCGCACTTGAGGAATCCCGCTCGGACGCCGGTGTCGGCGATTCCCTCGGTGAGGTCCTTCACGAAGAGTTCGGTCATCGGCTCGGGGACGTCGAACAGCAATCCCGGTCCGCTGTAATGGAATTGGAACGGGATCTCGTTGTATGTGTAGACGCCGGTCGCGACGACGATGTTCAGGTCGGTCTGTGCGGCGATCTTCTGGATCCGCGGGATGTAGCGGCCCAGGCCGAGCACGGTCGGATCGAGGATCGTGTCGATCCCGAGTCCCTTCAGTTCGTTGAGGTCGCGGACCGCATCGGCGATCTTTCCCTCCTCGTCCCAGTCACCCTGGAAGTTCTGCCGGTACTCCTCGTTCACCACGAAGACGTGTTCGTGCACGAGCACCCGTCCGAGCTCTGCGGACTCGACGGTGCCGGTGACGGTGGGGATGCTGGTCATGCCCGCTCCTGCGCTTCGAGGGACGCGCGATCGATCGCGCGTTTGAGGATTTTGCCGGTCGCACCCTTGGGCAGGGCGTCGGTGAACGTGATGACGTGCGGGACCTTGTACGCCGAGAGTTGTTCCTTCGCGTAGGCGCGCAACCCTTCGGCGTCGAGGGTGGAGCCGGGGGTGCGCACGACCACAGCGGCTACTTCCTCGCCGTAGTGCTCGTGCGGGATACCGACGACGGCGGCCTCGACGATCTCGGGGTGCGCGTAGAGCACCTCCTCGACCTCGCGGGGGTAGACGTTGTAGCCACCACGGATGATGAGATCCTTCACTCGGTCGACGATGCTCAGATACCCGTCGGCATCCACGGAGCCGAGATCGCCGGTGCGCAACCATCCGTCCTGCAGGTCGGACGCGGTCGCGTCCGGACGATTCCAATAACCCTTGAAGATCATCGGTCCGGTGATGAAGACCTCGCCGACGGTGCCCGGCTCGACCGGCTGCCCGGACGGGTCGCGGATCTCGACGGCGGCACCCGGGAGAGGCGGGCCGACGGTGCCGACCTTCTGTTCCCGCCGAATGTCGTTGAAGGTCGCCGTGCCGTTGGACTCCGTGAGCCCGTATCCCTCCAGGATCGCGCAGCCGAACTTCTTCTTGAAGGCGTTGATCACCTCGACCGGCAGCGACGCGCCGCCCGAGCTGGCCACACGCAGGTGCTTGAAGTCGTCGGCGCAGTAGTCGCCCGCGGCGTGCAGGATGGCGTTCCACATGGTCGGGACGCCTGACACGGCGGTCAGCTCGTGCTCGGTGATCATCCGCAGCATCGTCTGCGGGGTGAACGGGTGCAGGATCGAGAGGGTGACCCCCTGGACGAGCACGGCGTTCATCACCACGCACTGACCGAAGACGTGGAACAGCGGCAGACCCGTGCCGAACCTGTCGCCGGGTTCGACCTGCAGCACCGGCTCGAACATCTTGGGCGTTTGCACCAGGTTGTCCGCCGTCAGCTCGGCACCCTTCGGGCGGCCCGTCGTGCCGGAGGTGTAGAGGATGAGCGCAGTGGCATTCGCGTCGTGATCGTGCGCTGCGGTCAGCGGCTCGGTGTCGTAGCGATGGCCGGGCTCGATGATGTCCAGCGGTAGGTCGCGGCGCTCGGCCACCACGCCGGACGCATCCGCGCACCGGCTGTACGCGACGATACGGCTGACACCCGCGTCCTCACAGAGGTAGTCCAGCTCCGCAGCGGTCGACATCGTGTTGGCAGTGATCACCGTTGCGCCCAGAGCGTGCAGACCCAGGTAGGTGATCGGGAACTCCATCACTGTCGGCGCGATGAACAGGACGCGGTCGTACGGCTGCACTCCGGCCTGCCGGAAGTAGCCGCCGGCTGCCGCACTGGCAGCCTTCAGCTCGGCGAAGGTGAGTTGCGAATCCAGCGTACGAACCGCGAGATGCTCCGGCTGGCGATCAGCGGTCTCCCAGATTTCACCGGCGATGTTGACCATTCGAATCCTCCCGTCCGGCAACAGGATTCGTACGTGCGACGGACGCTCCGTTGCAGCCTGGCCGGATTTGCTCTCACGCTACGCCGGGCCGGGCGGACGAGGCAACGGATTGTCGAGGTCAGTGTGTCTAGGCTGGCACCATGTTCGCCGCTCACGCCGCCCGCACCGACTCTGCCGACCCACTGTCCGCTCTCGAGATCAGTGACATCGTCCCAGCCAGCACGCCTGCGGAGTGGGTGTCGGTGCGGATGAAGGCGGCCAGTCTCAACCATCACGATGTCTGGTCGTTGCGTGGCGTCGGTCTATCGCCCGAACGGCTGCCGATGGTGCTCGGTTGTGATGGTGTCGGTGAAACGGACGACGGACGGATGGTGGTGTTGCACACCGTGATCGCGAGCCCGGGGTGGACAGGTGACGAGACGCTTGATCCGAAGCGATCGTTGCTGTCCGAGGTGTACCCCGGGACTCTCGCCGAGTACGTGCGGATCCCCGCGGCGAATCTCGTGCCTCTGCCCGAAGGGCTGGCGGTGGAGCACGCCGCCTGCGTGTCGACCGGTTGGCTGACCGCGTACCGGATGTTGTTCGTCCAGGCCGGCGTGAAGCCCGGCGACTCGGTGCTCGTTCAGGGTGCGGGTGGTGGAGTGGCCACTGCCGCAGTGCAACTGGGCAGCGCCGCAGGACTGCGGATGTTCGTGACCTCTCGCGACGAGGAGCGCGGCCGGCGTGCCGTCGAACTCGGCGCCGAGGACGCGTTCGGGTCGGGGGAGCGGTTGCCGCGCCGGGTCGACGCCGTGCTCGAGACCGTTGGTGCCGCGACCTGGTCGCACTCGGTGAAGTCGCTGCGCCCGGGCGGCACGATCGTGATCGCCGGGGCGACGTCGGGAGATGCACCGGACAAGGCGGAGCTCACCCGGATCTTCTTCCAGCAGATGCGGATTCAGGGTTCGACGATGGGCACTCGCTCGGAACTCGAGGCCCTGCTGAGCTTCATGGCTTCCCGTCGCATCGAGCCGGTGATCGACTCCGTCCGCCCGCTGTCCGAGGCCCGCGGAGCGTTCGAGCGGATGATCGACGGCGACCTGTTCGGCAAGCTCGTCCTCACCATGTGACCACCTCACGGAACAACCGATCGAGATCGCGCGAGACTGTGACGAATGCGGCGCAGTCCCAGCACTTCTCACCGTGGTTTCGGCGCGCGGGCCCTCCTTCGTCGGGTCCGCGGCTCAACCAGCGCAGGATTGAGGCTCACCCTGGGGACGGCTGAGCCCCCTGGCGGGAACGACTTCGTCGAAGGACTGGCTCGGTGTGCCGGTGGTGGCACCTGGGTGACCAAAGCGCAAGGCTCACCTTGCGGGACGCATCGACCCCCTGGCAGAAACGATGCCTCGTCGAAGGACTGGCTCGGTGTGCCGCGGTGGTGGCACCTGGGTGACCACAGCGCAGGGCTCACGCGGCGGGACGCATCGACCCCCTGGCAGAAACGAAGTGCCTGCCAGGGGGTCGAAGTGCGAAGGAGCCGCAAAACTAGAAATTGATCATGTGGCCTTCGATGCCGTGGAAGGCCTCCTTGAGCGCCTCACCCAGGGTCGGGTGGGCGAACACGACGCGCGACATCTCGGCGGCGGTGAGGTCCCAAGTGGTGGCAGTGACGGCGGCCGGGAGCAACTCGGTGACGTCCGGGCCGATCATGTGGACGCCGAGGATCTCGTTGTGCTCGGCGTCGGCGACGACCTTGACGAAGCCGACCGGTTCGCCGAGGCCCATAGCCTTGCCGTTCGCGGTGAACGGGAACTTCGCGGTCTTGACCTCGTGGCCGGCGTCCTTGGCCTGTGCCTCGGACAGGCCCATGGAACCGATCTGCGGCATGCAGTAGGTCGCGCGGGGGATGTTCTGGAAGTCGATTGTCTGGGTGTCGGCGCCGGCGATGGTTTCCGCCGCGACGATGCCCATGGCCTCGGCGACGTGGGCGAGCATCAGCTTGCCGGTGACGTCACCGATGGCGTAGACGCCGTCGACGTTGGTGCGGCCGTAGTCGTCCACCTTGATGGCGCCGCGGTCGGTGGTCTCGACACCGATGGCGTCCAGGCCGTACCCCTCAAGGCGCGGCGCGAACCCGATGGCGGACAGCAGGCGGTCTGCCTCCAGCACCTTCTCGGCTCCACCCTTGGCGGGGGAGACGGTCACCTTGACGCCGGAGCCGGTGTCCTCGACCGACTCGACCTTGGTACCGGTCAGCACCTTGACGCCCAGCTTCTTGTAGTGCTTGGCGAGTTCCTTGGAGATCTCTTCGTCCTCGGTCGGCACCATGCGGTCGAGGAACTCCACGATCGTGACATCGACACCGAAGTTGGCCATGACGTAAGCGAATTCGACGCCGATGGCACCCGAGCCGGCGATGATGATCGACTTCGGCAGGTTCGGGTCGAGGATCTGCTCTTCGTAGGTGACGACGTTGTCGCTCACCTGCACTCCGGGCAGCATGCGGGTGGTCGCGCCGGTGGCGAGGATCAGGTTGTCGCAGGTGACCTCACGGGTCTCACCGTCGTTGCCCTCGACCGAGATCGTGTTCGGGCCGGTGAGGGTGCCCCAGCCGTCGATCTCGGTGATGTTGTTCTTCTTCATCAGGAAGTGGACACCCTTGACGATGCCCTCGGAAACCGCTCGGCTGCGCTTGTGTGTCGGGCCGTACTCCATGGAGGCGTCGCCGACGATGCCGAACTTCTCCTTCTCGTGGTTCAGCGTGTGCGCGAGTTCGGCGTTCTTGAGCAGGGCCTTGCTGGGGATACAGCCGACATTGAGGCAGACACCTCCCCAGTACTTCTTCTCGACCACGGCGGTCTTCAGACCGAGCTGGCTGGCGCGGATGGCGGCGACGTACCCACCGGGGCCGGCGCCAAGGACAACGACGTCAAAGTGATCTGCCACGAGCACGAGAGTACGCCGCCCGTTCGTCTGCGTGGGCGCGGAGTCATACCTGCAAGTACGGGAGCAGTTCTACGGCGGTCACGCACTCGATCGGCAGGGGGCCGTACAGGTGGGGGAACTGCTCGCCGGTCTCCGGATTGCCGACCTCCACGACGATCTCGAGGTCCGCGGCGTCGACGTGGAGCAGCAGCAGATCCCCCACGTCGGCGTAGAACCGTTGCCTAGTGGCCGGCCACTGATGCTGGAACGAAAGGTGGATGAAGCCCTGCACTTCGAGGGTGACACCACGGGTCGAGACGCGGTACTCACCCTGTTCCTGCGCCAGGATCCAGTCTGCAGGGAGGGCGAGGTGGAACAGTTCGGTGGTCGGCTCGGATTTCATGGTCGAGATTGAAGCAGTGGGAGCGCGAAGGACTCACCGGGCCGAGAGTTGCTGGTCTGGCCGCACGCTGCAGGGCAGGATATCCCCGTGGAGAGAGATCTTGCACCTGGCACCGTGATCGGGGGAGTGTCCATCATCGGCCTGGCCGGGCGCGGCGGCATGGGCTCGGTGTACCGGGCGCAGCACCTCGCGCTCGATCGGACCGTCGCGATCAAGGTGATGAACGCCGACGTCGCCGACGACCCCGAGTTCCTCGCCAGGTTTCGCCGCGAAGCGCGGCTGGCGGCCGCGTTGGATCACCCGCACGTCGTCCCGATCATGCATGCCGGGGAAGAAGGCGGTCGCGTCTACCTCACGATGAAGTTCGTCGACGGCACGGATCTGTCGAAGGTCATCCGGGAGGGAAGCGTCGAGCCTGCGGAGGCGGTGGAGATCGTCCATCAGGTCGCGGGAGCGCTGGACGCCGCCCACGCCCGCGGGCTCGTCCACCGGGACGTGAAGCCGGCCAACATCCTGGTGAGCGGAAGTCGAGGCAGACCGCACAGTTACCTGACCGACTTCGGCATCACCAAGGAGGTCAGTGACAACGGGCTGACCGCTGCCGGGATGACCATCGGCACCGTCGACTACATGTCGCCCGAGCAGATCAACGGGGATCCGGTCGACGGACGCAGCGACCAGTACGCCTTGGCGTGTGTGCTGTTCCAACTGCTCACCGGTCGGGTGCCGTTCGCAGCGGATCGACAGGTCGCCCGGATCTCGGGTCACTTGTACTCTCCGCCGCCCGACCTTCGAACGATCAGACCGCAGCTGCCGGGCGAACTGGCTCACGTCGTCGCCAAGGGCCTCGCCAAACAGCCGGATCAACGCTTCGGCTCGTGTACCGCGTTGGCCGAGGCTGCTCGAGCAGCTCTGGTGGACGGTGGATCAGTCCACTCGACGGTGCCGTTCGTCGGCGCAGATGCCACCCATGGACCCGGCGGTTCCACCATGATGTCTGCGCCGCGTCCCGGAGGGCCGTCGAGACGCGTGCTGCTCGGAGCCGGGGCGGGCGCCGCGGCACTGGCGGCCGGAGCCATCGGCTGGTATCTGATCCCGCGGGACGACGAGCCCGCTGGCACGGGCCCCTCGCCCGGAGTGGTCGGTGAGTTGAAGGCCGGTGCGATTTCGGTGGGCCCGAACCCAAGAGGGCTCGCCGGCGGCGACGGCGCGTTGTGGACCGCGAACTACGACGACGGCACGGTGAGTCGGATCGACCTCGCGAACCGGACGGTGCGCTCGATCAAGGTCAACGGTGGCCCGGGCAGCCTGCACTTCGGCCAGGGCAAGACGTGGGTGTGGAACTACTCCAGTTCGTTCACGCCGGTCGATGCCGCGACCGGGGAGGTCGGTGAGCTCATCCGCCTCGACCACGCGATCTCCAGGTCGGCCGCCGGAACCGACTTCCTCTGGTATGTCGTGCCGAGCCAGCAAGCCATCGGCAGGATCGACATGCGTAGCGGTGAGAACATCCCTGGTCTCATCAAGGTGGGTAGCCGTCCTGATGGAATCGCGGCCTCCGGTGGCAAGGTCTACGTCGTCTGTGTCGGCGATCGGGCGCTGGTAACGCTCGACGAGGCCACCGGGCAGCCTGCCGGGGAACGGGTGGACCTGCCCGCAGGCATCGTCGAGGTGGTGGCTGCTTTCGGGCGAGTGTTCGTCGGCGGTAACGGCCTGGCCCAGGTGCGCGGCTCGAAGGTGACCGCCGCCGACCTGGAGAACAACGTGCGCGGTAGCGCTGCCCTGGGCAACGACGGCGTGTGGATCCACGACGGCTCTGGGGGCACGATCACCAAGTACGACTTCGACCTGAATGCGCCGCTGGGTGCGTCCATCGCCGGAGTGCCGCCACGGCTGGTGGACTTCCTGGTCTTCTCCGGCTCCCTCTGGCTGCTGGACGGCGACAACTCGCAGGTGCATGAGATCCGCATCCTTTGAGGCGGTGATCGAACTCACCGGAAAACCGTTTGTGTTCGAACACTTCGAATTGGAAGAATGGCCGGATGTCCATCACCCCTTACCGCAGCGTGCTCGCCAACCAGGCGGCACGTCGTGTGCTGCTGCTCGGAATCCTGCTGCGGATCCCGATCTTCGGCACCGGGGTGTTGCTCATGCTGCACGTCGTCGAGCAACTGGGTCGTTCCTGGGGGGAAGCCGGCCTGGTGTCGGCCGTGGTCACCTTGGCCATCGCCGTCAGCGGCCCCTGGCGTGGACGCCTGCTCGACCGTCACGGTCTGCGCAAGGTCGTCCTCCCGTCGATCCTGATCAACGGATCCTGTTGGGCCGTAGCCCCTTTCGTCGGCTACTGGCCGCTGCTGATCCTTGCCGGTGTCGCCGGTCTCTTCGTCGTCCCGATCTTCTCCATCGCGCGCCAGAGCGTCATCGCTGCCGTGCCGATGCACGAACGGCGCACCGCGTTGTCGGTGGACGGCGTGGGCGTCGAACTTGCCTACATGTCCGGGCCGGCCGTCGCCGTGTGGGCGGGGAGCCAGTGGGGCACCGCACCGACCCTCTTCGTCCTGCAGATGCTCGGCGTCCTCGGCGGAATCGTGTTGTGGATCCTCGACCCGCGCCTGCGCGAGGAGACCGCCGGGGCCGGCGAGGTCATCGACGTCCCGCGATCGGCATGGTTCCGGCCGGCATTCATCGGCCTGTGCCTGGCCGCCGCCGCCTCGACGCTCGTCCTGGTCGGCAGTGAGGTCTCCGTCGTCGCCGGCCTGCGCGAGTGGGGGCAGTCCGGATCGCTCGGACTCGTGTTCGCCGGGTGGGGGATAGGTTCGATCGTCGGCGGTCTCGTCTACGGCGCACTGTCCCGCGGCCTCTCGCCGTACCTGCTGCTCAGCGGTCTGGCGCTGGTCACCCTGCCCATGGCGCTCGCAGACTCCGCGGTGACCGTCGCTGCTCTCGCGTTGCTGGCCGGGCTGCTGTGCGCGCCGACGATCACCGCGTCCGTCGAAGCAGTCAGCCGGGTCGTGCCCGCCGTGGCCCGCGGCGAGGCGATGGGTTGGCACGGATCATGCATGACCGCCGGATCGGCGATGGCGGCACCGCTCGCCGGTCTGGTCATCGACTCCCGGGGGCACCAGAGCGCGATCGTGCTGGTGTGCCTGGCCGGTCTGCTCATCGCCTGCGTGGGCGCGGCGTCCGTGCTCGTGGTCCGCCGTCGTCGCAGCCAAGTGGCTTTGGCCGCCTGACCGCCCGATCGAACGAGCGACGATTTCGGCGCCGCGGGCTTCACTGGTAGCCTTGTAGCACCGACTCATGCGTTTGCCGTATGAGTGTGCAAGAGAAGCGACGCTTCCACCCGAGTCGACAGGCATGTCGCCGGGTCCCGGTACCGGAGTGGACGGTTTCGATCGTCCCACCCGCGGCATTTCGCCGTGAGTATCGCTCCGTTGTCTGGCGTTGGCTCCTCGTGCACTTCGGTGACGAGGAGCCTTTCTTTGTCTCCGCACGGAGCATTGAACGTAGACACAAGGAGTAGACATCAGCGTCGAGCCACGAATCAATGACCGCATCCGGGTTCCGGAAGTGCGGCTGGTCGGCCCCAACGGTGAGCAGGTCGGAATCGTCCGAGTCGAGGACGCATTGCGACTGGCTGCCGAAGCAGACCTCGATCTCGTCGAGGTGGCCGCGGAAGCGAAGCCTCCCGTGGCCAAGCTCATGGATTACGGCAAGTTCAAGTACGAAGCTGCCCTGAAGGCGCGTGAGGCCCGCAAGAACCAGGTCAACACGGTCATCAAGGAGATCAAGCTCCGTCCGAAGATCGACCCGCACGACTACTCCACCAAGCTCGGTCACATCGAGCGCTTCCTCAAGGCCGGCGACAAGGTGAAGGTGACGATCTGGTTGCGCGGGCGTGAGCAGTCGCGTCCCGAGCTGGGCTTCCGCCTGCTGCAACGCGTCGCAGAGGACATCGGTGAACTCGGCTTCGTCGAGAGCTCGCCCAAGCAGGACGGCCGCAACATGATCATGGTGCTCGGCCCGACCCGCAAGAAGGCCGAGGCCCGCGCCGAGGGTCGTCGCCGTCGCGAGCAGGCTGCCGAGGAGAAAGCCGCCGGTGCGCCGTCGTCCGACTCGGGTGCTGCCGCCGCCGAGGCCACGCCTGAGACCGAAACGGCTGCTCAGTAACACGACCGAAAACTTCGAGTCCTGCGGGCCTCGATGCCAGACGACCGGTGCCCACGCGCCGGGACAGCGATATGAAGGAGATCGGCTCATGCCGAAGATGAAGACCCACAGTGGTGCCAAGAAGCGCTTCCGCGTGACGGGCTCCGGCAAGGTGATGCGCCAGCGCGCCCGCCACGTGCACAAGTTCCAGGAGCGCAGCAAGACGGCCACCCGTCGCCTCGTTCCGGACGTCGTCGTCGCCAAGTCCGACGAGAAGAAGATCAAGAAGCTTCTCGGTAAGTAATCAGCCCACTTTGCAGCACTGGTTCTGAGATCGACCAACATCTCGGGACCGCCCCAGAACGAAGGAGATTCACGTGGCACGCGTGAAGCGGGCAGTCAACGCCCAGAAGAAGCGCCGTACCGTCCTCGAGCAGGCCAGCGGTTACCGCGGCCAGCGCTCGCGCCTTTACCGCAAGGCGAAGGAGCAGGTCACCCACAGCATGGGTTACAGCTACCGGGACCGTCGCGCCAGGAAGGGCGACTTCCGTCGCCTCTGGATCCAGCGCATCAATGCCGGCGCGCGCGCCAACGGCATGACCTACAACCGGTTCATCCAGGGTCTGAAGAACGCCGAGATCGAGGTCGACCGTCGCATGCTGGCCGAGTTGGCCGTCAACGACGCCGCCGCCTTCGCCGCGCTGGTCGAGATCGCCAAGGCCAACG
The DNA here is from genome assembly GCF_006715095.1 of Yimella lutea. NCBI lineage: Bacteria > Bacillati > Actinomycetota > Actinomycetes > Micrococcales > Dermacoccaceae > Yimella > Yimella lutea. The sequence continues at coordinate 2,622,477 of NZ_VFMO01000001.1, read as the reverse complement.
TCAGCACCGAGTCGAACACCGACTCGAAGGCAGACGTCGCCTGACGCAGCACAGCAACCGACGAACGCCGGTGGAGCCCGTCCTTTCGAACCCGCAGTCAGATCGGGTCAAGAAGGTCCGTGCGCTGCACCGGCGTTCGTCGCGTCAGCGGGCGGGGCTTTTCCTGGCCGAAGGGCCGCAAGCCGTCCGAGAACTGTTGCGCTTCCGCCCGGAGACCGCACAGACGGTCTATGCCGTGGCGGACGCCGACGCAGAGCTGGTCGAACTGGCCGCCGGCCGGGGCGTGCCGGTGCGTGAGGTGACGGACGCTGTGATGACGGCGATGTGCGAGGCCCAGCACCCGCAGGGCATCGCCGCCGTCGCACGACCGGTCGACGTCCCGCTGCAGGATGCACTGGCCGGCGACGGCTACGTCGTGGTGCTCACCAACGTCCGCGATCCCGGCAACGCCGGCACGGTGATCCGTGGCGCGGACGCCGCCGGTGCGCGATGTGTCCTGGTCAGCGACGCCAGTGTTGACATCTACAACCCGAAGGTCGTCCGCTCGACCGTCGGGTCCCTGTGGCACCTGCCGGTCAGCCTCGGTGGCTCGGTCGAGGAGATCTTCGCCGCGTGTCGGTCCGCCGGCCTGCGGCTGCTCGCCACCGATGGCATCGGCACGCAGCTCTTGCCTGACACTGACCTGGCCACCCCGCACGCCTGGGTCATGGGGAACGAGGCGTGGGGCCTCGAACCGGAGGTCCGCGACGCGTGCGACGAGGTCGTCCGGGTACCGATCTACGGCCATGCAGAGTCGCTGAATCTCGCGATGGCCGCCACTGTCTGCATGTACGCCAGCGCAGCCGCAGCCCACCCGAAATCCCGATGAACCGCTCGACACTGCGTCGATAGACTCGGCGCGGTGAACCGGACGCATCCACGCCCGGATCCGACGAAAACGTAGAGACGAGAGCGATGTCAGGCCCCAACACCCAGTACGACCCGGTGGAGGTCGCCGCACTCGACCCCGCTGCCATCGAGCAAGCCGTTCAGGGCGCGCTCGCCGCGATCACCGCTGCGTCGAACCTCGACGAACTCAAGACCGTCCGCACCGCCCACCAGGGCGACAAGTCGCCGTTGGCACTCGCCAACCGGGAGATCGGGGCGTTGCCGCCGACTGCGAAGGCCGAGGCCGGCAAGCGGGTCGGGCAGGCGCGTGGTCAGGTCGGCGCAGCGCTGAAGGAGCGCCAGAGCGAACTGGAGGCCGAGCGCGACGAACGCATCCTGGTGGAGGAGGCCGTCGACGTCACGATGATCTCCGGGCGCAACCCGCTGGGCCGTCGTCACCCCACCGAGCTCATGGGCGAGCGGATCGCCGACATCCTCGTCGGCATGGGTTGGGAGATCGCCGAAGGTCCCGAGGTCGAGGCCGAGTGGTTCGTCTTCGACGCCCTCAACTTCGACGCCGATCACCCGGCCCGGCAGATGCAGGACACCTTCTACATCGAGCCGGCGGACGCCGGCCTCGTGCTTCGCACGCACACCTCGCCGGTGCAGGCGCGCGCCATGCTCGAACGTGGAGCCCCGCTCTATATCGGTTGTCTCGGAAGGGTCTTCCGCACCGACGAGCTCGATGCGACGCACATGCCGGCCTTCCATCAGATCGAGGGACTGGCCGTCGACGAAGGCCTGACGATGGCCCACCTGAAGGGCACGCTCGACCGGATGGCCACCGAACTGTTCGGCGAGGGCATCGTGACGCGGCTGCGTCCGTCGTACTTCCCGTTCACCGAGCCGTCGGCCGAGATGGACCTGCGCTGCTTCGTCTGCCGAGGCGAGGATCCCGACTGCCGCGCCTGTTCCGGTACCGGCTGGATCGAGTGGGGCGGCTGCGGCATGGTCAACCAGAACGTGTTGCGCGCCTGCAACATCGACCCCGAGAAGTACTCCGGATTCGCCTTCGGCATGGGCGTCGATCGGGCGCTGATGTTCCGCACCGGCGCTGCCGACATGCGCGAAATGATCGAGGGCGACGTTCGCTTCAACAACCAGTTCGGAATGGAGATCTGATGCGGGTGCCGATCGATTGGCTGCGCGAGTACGTCGCAGTCCCGGCCGATGCACGCGGTGTCGACGTCGCGGCCGCCCTGGTGAAGGTCGGCCTGGAGGAGGAAGGCATCCACGGCGGTGACATCACCGGACCGCTTGTGGTCGGCCGGGTTATCTCCAAGGAGCCGGAGCAGCAGAAGAACGGCAAGACGATCAACTGGTGCCAGGTCGACGTCGGTGACGCGAACGGTTCGGGTGAGCCCCAGGGGATCGTCTGCGGCGCGCACAACTTCGACGCCGGTGACTGGGTCGTCTGCGTGCTGCCAGGAGCGGTGCTGCCGGGCGGGTTCGCCATCTCGGCGCGTAAGACCTACGGTCACGTGTCCGCCGGAATGATCTGTGCTGCAGACGAACTCGGCCTTCCGGACGACGGATCCGGCGGTATCATCCGTCTGACCGAGCGTGTCCCGGGCGTGGATTTCACAGCCGGCCAGGACGCGTTGCCGCTGCTCGGCCTCGACCGGGAGACCGTCGAGATCAACGTCACCCCCGACCGTGGCTACTGCTTCTGCATCCGCGGTGTGGCGCGTGAGTACTCGCACTCGACCGGTGCCGCCTACACCGACCCCGCGCCTGCGCTGGTCGACAAGGCGCCCGCCGCGAACGACTCCGGATTCGGGGTGCAGGTCCAGGACGACGCCCCGGTGGGCGGCAACATCGGGTGCACCCGGTACGTGGCCCGCGTCGTGCGCGGCATCGACCCGTCCGCAGCCACGCCCGAGTGGATGGCCACCCGCCTGACCGAGGCGGGTATGCGGCCGATCTCGCTCGCGGTCGACATCACCAACTACGTGATGCTTGCGCTCGGTCAGCCGTTGCATGCCTTCGACGTCGACACCCTGACCGGGCCGATCGTCGTGCGTCGTGCCCGCGCGGGCGAGAAGCTCAAGACCCTCGACGACGTCGAGCGCGATCTTTTCCCCGAGGACCTGCTGATCACGGACGCGGGGGAGAGGGCCCTGGCCATTGCCGGCGTCATGGGGGGCGAGGACTCCGAGGTCAGCGAGTCCACCCGCAACGTGCTCATCGAGGCGGCCCGCTTCGATCAGACCTCGATCGCCCGTTCGGCACGTCGACACAAGCTGGCCACCGAGGCATCAAAGCGTTTCGAACGTGGTGTCGACCCCGAAGTCGCTGTCGCCGCAGCGCAATTGGCAGTCGACCTGCTCATCGAGTTCGGCGGTGGTGCCGCCGATGAGGGCGTCACCGACGTTTACTCACCGTTGCGGCGACCGGTCATCGAACTGGACGCGGCACAGCCGGGCCGCCTTGTCGGCGTGCCCTACACGACCGAGCAGGTCGTGTCGGTGCTGGAGCAGATCGGGTGCGCCGTCGAGCGATCCGGCGATCACCTGCGCGTCACGCCGCCGACCTGGCGCCCCGATCTCGCGACCTGGCCCGACCTCGCCGAAGAGGTCGCCCGGATCGAGGGCTATGACGCCATCCCCTCGGTCGTCCCGGCGGCGCCCGGCGGTCGCGGGCTGACCCGTGCCCAGCAGGCACGACGGATCGCTGCGAACGTTCTGGCGGCGCGTGGATTCTGGGAGATCTGGAGTGCTCCGTTCGTCGCTGAGAAGTCGTTTGACCAGCTGGGGTACGCGGCCGACGACGTGCGTCGAGTCACCGTCCGCGTGGCCAATCCGCTGTCGGAGGAGGAGCCGCTCATTCGTACGGCAGTGTTGCCGAATGTGCTCGAATCCCTGCGCCGCAACGTTTCTCGCGGACAGCGAGACGTAGCGTTGTTCGAACACGGCCTGGTGATCGCCGGCGCCGCGGGCCAGGCGCAGACCTTCCCGGTCGGCACCTACCCGGGTCCGGATGCCGTTCGCGCGATCGAGGACGCCGTGCCCGACCAGCCGCGGCACCTTGCCTGGGCCATGGCAGGTGAAACCGATCGCGGCGGTTGGTGGGGGCAGGGACGGGTGGCCGACTGGTCCGACGCGATCGCGGCCGCCCTCGCCGTCGGTGATGCCCTTGCCGTTCCGATCCAGGTGCGCACCGCAGCAGTTGCCCCGTTCCACCCGGGACGGTGCGCAGAACTCGTTCTGGCGGACGGCACGGTCATCGGCGCGGCGGGGGAGTTGCACCCGAAGGTGGTGACCTCCTTTGGACTGACCGGTCGTCCGGTCGCGGGTGAACTCGATCTGGACGCACTGATCGCGGCGTCCTCGACACCGCAGGCGGTCGGGCTGTCCAACTTCCCGATCGTGCAGAGCGACATCGCGCTCACCGTGGACTCCTGCGTGCGGGCCGGAGAGGTCCTGCAAACGCTGCGCTCCGCGGCATGCGACGACCTCGAGCAGATCCAGTTGTTCGACAGTTACGAGGGTGATCAGGTCGGCGAGGGCAAGAAGTCCTTGGCTTTCCGGATGACCTTCCGGGCCGACCGGACCCTGAAGACCGAAGAGGTCAACAGCATGCGCGACGGCGCCGTGAGTGCGGCGAGCACGAAGCACGGGGCGGTTCTGCGCGGAGCATGACGAAGGCCACGCGATGGCAGCAATACACCGCTATGCATGAATATGCATGGCGGTGTATTGTTTCCGAATGGTCAAGGTTGCTGTCGCCGGAGCGAGCGGTTATGCCGGGGGAGAGATCGTCCGGTTGCTCGTCGCCCATCCGGGCGTCGAGATCGGTGCCCTGTGCGCCGGCAGTCAGGCGGGGCAGCGGGTGGGTTCTGTGCACCCGCACCTCGCGCCGGTGGCCGATCGAACCTTCGACGAGACGTCCGCGGACTTCCTCGCCGGCCACGAGGTCGTCTTCCTCGCCCTCCCGCACGGGCAGAGCGCCGCGCTCGCCGGCTCGTTGCCCGACGACGTGGTGGTCATCGACTGCGGTGCCGACTTCCGGTTGGTCGATCAGGTGGCGTGGAACTCGTTCTACGACACCGATTTCGCCGGCACCTGGCCGTACGGGATGCCTGAGCTTGTTACCGCTGACGGTAAGCAGCGCGGCGCTCTCGAAGGAGCCCGACGCGTCGCCGTCCCCGGGTGCTATCCCACCGCAGTCAGCCTGGCGCTGGCGCCGGCCTTCGCCGCCGGTCTCGTCGAGTTCGACGATGTGGTGATCGTCGCCGCATCGGGCACGTCCGGTGCGGGGAAGAGCCTGAAGCCGCACTTGCTGGGTGCGGAGACGATGGGATCGATGAGCCCGTACGGGGTGGGCGGCGGGCATCGTCACACCCCCGAGATCGAGCAGAACCTCGCACGCGCCGCAGGCGCCAAGGTCTCGGTGTCGTTCACACCGACCCTGGCGCCCATGCCGCGCGGGATCCTCGCGACATGTACGGCCCGTCTCAAGGACGACGTGACCGAGGGCGACGTTCGGGCAGCGTACGAGAACGCCTACGGCACAGAGCAGTTCGTCCAGCTATTGCCCGAGGGTGTCTGGCCGTCCACCGGTGCGGTGCTCGGATCGAACAACGTCCAGTTGCAGTTCGCGGTCGATCGGCATGCGGGCCGACTCGTCGTGACCAGCGCGGTCGACAACCTCACCAAAGGCACCGCCGGAGCTGCCGTGCAGTGCATGAACCTTGCGCTCGGTCTCGATGAGTGCACCGGACTTCCGACCGTAGGAGTGGCGCCTTGACCGTGACAGCACCCAAGGGTTTCCGGGCTTCCGGAGTCACTGCCGGCCTCAAGACCAGTGGCAACCCCGACTTGGCTCTCGTCGTCAACGACGGTCCCGACCACTACGCAGCGGCGGTGTTCACCAGCAACCGCGTGGAGGCTGCGCCGGTCACCTGGTCGCGGATCGTGGTCGGTGACGGTCGAGTCGACGCCGTCGTCCTGAACTCGGGGGGCGCGAACGCGTGCACCGGGCCGCAGGGCTTCGCCGACACGCACCGCACTGCGGAACTGGTGGCGGATGCACTCGGGATCGCATCGGGTGATCTCGCAGTCTGCTCGACAGGTCTGATCGGTGAACTTCTGCCGGTGGACAAGATCGAAAGCGCTGTGCCGCAACTGGTTTCGGCGGTGACGCCGGACGGTGGTGAGGACGCTGCGCGCGCGATCATGACCACCGACACCGTGCCCAAACAGGCTGTGGTGCAGCGTGCCAGCTGGTCCGTGGGCGGCATGGCCAAAGGTGCAGGGATGCTGGCGCCGGCACTCGCCACGATGCTCGTCGTGGTGACAACTGACGCGGTCGTCGATCAGTCCGAACTCGACGGCGTGCTCCGTACCGCGACGGCGACGACCTTCGACCGCATCGACTCCGATGGTTGCCAGTCGACCAACGACACAGTCCTCCTCCTGGCTTCGGGCGCGTCGGGGGTCCGCCCGAGCCAGGAGGACCTCATCGCCGCCGTCACCGAGGTGTGCGGCTCGCTGGCCCGACAGCTCATCGCTGACGCCGAGGGTGCCCATCATGAGGTCGCCATCGAAGTTCGCACTGCCGCAAGCGAATCCGACGCATTGACCGTCGCCAGGGCGATCGCACGGAACAACCTGTTCAAGTGTGCGATCTTCGGCAACGACCCCAACTGGGGCCGCATCGTCGCGGCGGTCGGCACGACGGACGCGGTCTTCGAGCCGCAGCGGCTCGACGTCAACGTCAACGGCGTCCAGGTCTGCCGCGGCTGCGGTGTCGGGGACGACCGATCGCTGGTCGACCTTTCCGAGCGTGAAGTTCACGTCGTCGTCGACCTGCACGCCGGCGACGCGTCCGCCACGGTCTGGACCAACGACCTGACCCACGACTACGTGCACGAGAACTCGGCCTACTCCACATGATCACCTCACGAAGTCCACGCTCCGGAAGCTGGGCTCGGTACTTCGCGGGGACCCTGATCAGGATCGCAATGACAGCTGTCGCCAGAACGCAGGTGCTTGCATGACACTCCGTGATTCCGTCTCCCTCGCCGCCGCCGCGGACAAGGCGGCCACGCTCGTCGAAGCGTTGCCCTGGCTCGAGCAGTTCCGGGGTGCTCTCGTCGTCATCAAGTACGGCGGCAACGCGATGACCGACGACACCCTCAAGGCAGCTTTCGCGCAGGACGTCGCCTTCTTGAAGTACGCCGGTCTGCGTCCCGTCGTGGTGCATGGCGGAGGCCCGCAGATCCAGGCCATGCTCACCCGCCTCGGCCTCGAGAGTGAGTTCAAGGGCGGTCTACGGGTCACCACACCCGAGGTGATGGACGTCGTCCGCATGGTGCTCACCGGGCAGGTCTCGCGCGAACTCGTCGGCCTCATCAACAACCACGGCGCACTGGCAGTGGGTTTGTCGGGGGAGGACGCCTCACTCTTCGGTGCTCGTAAGCGCGGTGCTGTGGTCGACGGCGAGACGGTCGACATCGGCCTGGTCGGTGACGTCGAGACGGTGAATCCCGCTGCGGTACAGGACCTTCTGGACGCAGGACGTATTCCTGTCGTCTCCTCGATCGCGCCCGATCTGGACGTCGAAGGACAAGTTCTCAACGTCAACGCCGACACCGCTGCGGCGGCGCTGGCAACCGCGCTCGGTGCTCGCAAGCTCGTCGTGCTGACCGACGTCGAGGGCATCTACGCCGGCTGGCCCGACCGTGAGAGCCTGCTCAGCACGCTGCCCGTCGACGACGCGCGGGAGTTGCTCACCCGCGTCGACAGCGGCATGGTGCCCAAGCTCGAGGCCTGCATCCGGGCCATCGACGGGGGAGTGCCGCAGGCGCACGTGATCGACGGTCGGCGACCGCACTCGGTGTTGCTCGAGATCTTCACCAACGCCGGAATCGGCACCATGCTGCTTGCGAAGGAGAACGCATGACCGACAACACGGCCGCAAATCAGCAGACCGCTCTTGCGCAGTACGGCGAGGAGCTCCTCCCGGTCTTCGGCGCCCCCTCGCTGGTCATCGATCGCGGCGACGGATGCTACGTCTGGGATCTGGACGGCAAGCGCTACCTGGACCTGCTGGGTGGGATCGCCGTCAACGCCGTCGGTCACAACCACCCTGACCTGGTTGCCGCCGTCTCCAAACAGGCCGGCGAGATGCTGCACGTCTCCAACTTCTTCACCAGCCGTGCCCAGGTCGCCCTGGCGCACGAACTTCTTCGGATCAGCCGGGTGCCGGAAGGATCGCGGGTGTTCTTCGCCAACTCCGGTGCGGAGGCGAACGAAGCCGCGATCAAGCTGAGCCGCCGCACCGGCCGGTCGAAGATCGTCGCGTGCGAGGGCGCTTTCCACGGGCGCACCACCGGCGCACTGGCTCTCACGCACAAAGCGGCCTATCGAGAGCCGTTCGAACCCCTGCTGCCGGACGTCGTCCACGTCCCGTTCGGCGACGCGGACGCGTTGCGTTCCGCGGTCGACGACCGGACGGCGGCAGTCTTCCTCGAGCCCATCCAGGGCGAGGCGGGGGTGCGTGTCGCCGACGACGAGTACCTCCGGGCGGCACGTGAGATCACCTCTGCCGCAGGCGCTTTGCTGATCGTCGACGAGATCCAGACCGGTGTCGGACGAACCGGTGACTGGCTTGCGCATCAAAGGTCGAGCATCGTCCCGGACGCCGTGACCTTCGCCAAGGGTCTCGGCGGTGGCGTCCCGATCGGTGCGATGGTCACGTTCGGTGCCGAGGTCTCGGCCCTGCTCCAACCCGGCCAACACGGCACCACCTTCGGCGGAAACCCACTGGCCTGCGCCGCTGGACTGGCGGTCATCGATGTCATCGAGCGGGACGATCTGCTGGACAACGCCCGCACGCTCGGCGAGTGGTTCGCGGCCGCTGTCGACGATCTGGATGACGAGCGCGTCGCCGGCGTCCGCGGGCGCGGACTGCTGCTCGCCGTGGAGTTACGCGATGAGTTGTCCGCCGACGTCGTGACGGCCGCCCGGAACGCAGGCTTCATCGTGAACGCCGTTGCGCCGAACGCGATTCGTCTTGCTCCGCCGCTGATCATTGCCCAGGAGCAGTTGCAGACCTTCGTCGACGCCCTGCCCACCCTCATCACGGAGGCCACCTCATGACGCGTCACTTCCTGCGTGACGACGACCTCACCCCGGCCGAACAGGCGCGGGTGCTCGACCTCGCCGCGCAGATGAAGGCCGATCGCACCGCCCGGCAACCGCTGGTCGGTCCGCAGGCAGTGGCGATCATCTTCGACAAGCCGACGTTGCGCACGCAGTTGTCCTTTAGTACCGGGGTCGCCGAACTCGGCGGCTTCCCGACGGTGGTCGACGGAAACCTGGCGCAGATCGGCACCCGGGAGTCGGTGGCGGACGTGGCACGCGTCCTTGGTCGCCAGGTGTCGCTCATCGTATGGCGCACCTTCGGTCAGGACCGGATCGAGGAGATGGCGCAGTTCGCGGGTGTGCCGGTGGTCAACGCTCTCACCGACGACTTCCACCCCTGCCAGATCCTCGCCGACCTGCTGACCATCAAGGAGCACAAGGCAGACCTCGCCGGCCTCACCATCACGTACGTCGGCGACGGCGCGAACAACATGGCGCATTCCTACCTCCTCGGCGGGTCACTCGCCGGCATGCACGTGCGGATCGGCACCCCGGGTTCGCACCGTCCGCAGCCGGCAGTCCTCGAGCGAGCGCAGGAGATTGCTGCGGACACCGGCGGTTCGGTTGCGGTGGGCGACGATCCGATCACCGCTGTCCGGGGGGCCGACGTCGTCATCACCGACACCTGGGTCTCGATGGGCAAAGAGACCGAGGCACAGACGCGCAAGGGCGTCGAGAGTCCCTTCGCGAGGTTCGCGCTCGACGAGACACTCCTCGGGCACGCTGCCGCGGACGCGATCGTGATGCACTGCCTGCCCGCCTACCGCGGTTTCGAGATCTCGGCCGACGTCATCGACGGGCCGCGCTCGGTGGTCTGGGATGAGGCCGAGAACCGCTTGCACGCCCAGAAGGCACTCATGGCCTTCCTGCTGGAGCAGTCGTCATGATCACCGGCACGCGTGCCTCACGGCACCGCGCCATTGCGGATGTGCTCGCTCGCGAGGAAGTCCAATCCCAGACACAACTGTCGGAAATCCTTGCCGCACAAGGATTTTCAGTGACCCAGGCGACGTTGTCCCGCGATCTCGACGACCTCGGAGCGGTCAAGCTCCGTAAGGGTGGACAACTGGTGTACGCCGTCGCCGCCGAGGGCGGCGACGGCACCGCGGTGGCCACCCTCGCCGAGCCGGAGGGTCGACTACGACGCATGTGCGCTGATCTCTTGGTGTCGGCCGATCAGTCCGAGAACCTCGTCGTTCTCAAGACGCCGCCGGGCGGCGCCAGTCTGCTCGCGTCGGCCATCGACCACGCGCGTCCACGGGACGTCGTCGGGACCATCGCCGGGGATGACACGATCATGGTGATCGCCGGAAACAAGCAAGCGGCCCCGCAGGTCCGCGACTACTTCATCCAACTCGCACAAGGGCAGGCATGACGAACGAAGTACCGAGCAACGACCGCGTGAGTCTGTGGGGAGGCCGGTTCGCCGGGGGGCCGGCCGACGCGCTCGCCGCACTGTCGAAGTCCACCCACTTCGACTGGCGACTGGCCGCCTACGACATCGCCGGGTCCAAGGCTCACGCGCGTGTGTTGCACTCGGCCGGACTGCTCGACGATGCGCAGCGCGACGGGATGATCGCCGCACTCGACCGGTTGCTCGATGACGTCCGCACCGGCGCTTTCGAACCCGCAGTCGACGACGAGGACGTCCACACCGCTCTCGAACGCGGGCTCATCGAGCGTGCCGGCGACGACCTCGGCGGACGCCTGCGTGCCGGCCGGAGCCGCAACGACCAGGTCGCCACCCTCTTCCGGATGTACCTGCGCGATCATGCCCGTGTCGTCAGCGCTCTCGTCCTCGACGTGGTGGACGCGCTCATCGGGCAGGCCGAACGACACCACGGTGTCGCCATGCCGGGTCGCACCCATCTGCAGCACGCGCAGCCGGTGCTGCTGTCGCACCACCTGCTCGCGCACGCCTGGGCATTGTTGCGGGATGTGCAGAGGTTCGCCGACTGGGACAAGCGCGCCGACGAATCGCCCTATGGTTCGGGCGCGCTCGCCGGCTCCAGCCTCGGCCTCGACCCACGTGCGGTGGCTGCCGACCTCGGGTTCAGCAGGGCGGCGATGAACTCCATCGACGCAACTGCGAGCCGTGACTTCGTCGCCGAGTTCGCCTTCGTGTCCGCGATGACCGCGGTGGACATCTCCCGGATCGCCGAGGAGGTCGTGCTCTGGGCGACCAAGGAGTTCTCGTTCATCACGCTGGACGACTCCTACTCGACCGGGTCGAGCATCATGCCGCAGAAGAAGAACCCCGATGTCGCCGAACTCGCGCGTGGCAAGGCCGGACGTCTGGTCGGCGATCTCACCGGTCTGATGACCACCTTGAAGGCACTCCCGCTCGCGTACAACCGCGACCTGCAGGAGGACAAGGAACCGGTGTTCGACGCGGTCGACACCCTGGAGGTGCTCCTTCCTGCATTCGCAGGCATGGTGGACACGATGGTGTTCGACACCGACCGGCTCGAAGCGCTCGCCCCGCAGGGCTTCGCGCTTGCGACCGACATCGCGGAATGGTTGGTGCGGGAAGGCACGCCCTTCCGGGTCGCGCACGAAATGGCGGGGGAGTGCGTCCGCGTCTGCGAGTCCCAGGACAAGGAACTGTGGGATCTCACGGACGACGAACTGACCGCGATCAATCCGGCGCTCACTCCCGCGGTGCGCGAGGTGCTGACCGTGCCCGGATCGCTCGGGTCGCGCAACTCCCAGGGTGGCACCGCTCCGGAGCGCGTCGAGGAGCAGCGCGAAGCATCCAAGATCGTTGCGGCACAGGCTCGTTCGTGGTCACAGCAGCGGGTCGTGAAGGCCTGACAGAGTGGTCCGCGACGCTCTCGAACCCTGCGGTGCCGGGCTGCGTCCCCGCGCCGACGCGCCGGTCACGCAGGTGGCGCACGACGTCCTCGGCTGCCTGATTTCGCACGCCGGAGTCACCGTCCGCATCACCGAGGCCGAGGCGTACGCCGGCAGTGACGACCCCGGTGCGCACACCTTTCGGGGTCGCACCGCGCGCAATGCGTCGATGTTCGGCCCGGTCGGGCACGCGTACGTGTACTTCACCTACGGGATGCACCACGCGCTGAACCTCGTGTGCGGACCGGAGGGCACCGGCCACGGGGTGCTGATCCGTGCGGGCGAGGTCGTGGACGGTGTCGATCTGGCTCGATCGCGACGTGGCGGGGTGTCGGATCGCGACCTGGCCCGGGGCCCCGGACGCCTGGCGCAGGCGCTCGCGCTCGACCGGACGCACGACGGAATGTCCATGGAGGGTTCCGCGCCGGACCTGCTGCTCGTCCCTGCAACGGTCCCGAAATGTACTTCGAGCGGGCCACGAGTGGGTGTCAGCGGACCGGGAGGCGACGGTGAGTTGTTCCCATGGCGCTTCTGGATCACCGAGGACCCGTACGTCTCCGCGTATCGGCCGGCGAAACCGCGTCGCAGGCCGGCCCGGCCGTAAGGCAGGCTTTGACCACGATCAACGACGCACGGAGCCTGCGTGCGGTAGAAAAGGAGGACGGACACGTGAGCAACATCTTCGACGAGTTGCAGTGGCGGGGCCTGGTGGCGCAGACCACCGACGAGGCCGCGCTGCGGGAAGCGCTCGAGGGGAAGCTCACCGTGTATTGCGGTTTCGACCCGACGGCTCCATCCCTCCACTTCGGCAACCTGGTCCAGTTGATGCAGCTTCGCCGGCTGCAGCAGGCGGGCCATCGGGTGATCTGCCTCGTCGGTGGTTCGACCGGTCTCATCGGTGACCCGAAGCCGGACAGCGAGCGGGTGTTACGCACGAAGGATCAGGTCGCCGATGCGGTGGCCTCGATCCGCGCGCAAGCCGAGTCATTCCTCGACTTCGACGGTGACAACCCGGCCACCATGGTCAACAACCTGGACTGGACCGAGGGCATCAGTGCCCTGGACTTCCTGCGCGACTACGGCAAGTACTTCCGGGTGAACGCGATGATCAAGAAGGACGCGGTCTCGGCGCGGCTGAATTCGGACACGGGTATCAGCTACACCGAGTTCAGCTACCAGATCCTGCAGGGGCTGGACTACCTGCATCTGTACCGCGCCCACGGATGCACGCTGCAGGTCGGGGGTTCCGATCAGTGGGGCAACCTGATCGCCGGCGTGGACCTGGTGCGACTGGCCGACTCCGCGCATGTGCACGCGTTAACCTCGCCGCTGCTGACGGACTCGACCGGACGCAAGTACGGGAAGTCGGAGGGCAACGCCATCTGGCTGAACCCGGAGATGACCTCGCCGTACGCCTTCTACCAGTACTTCGTCAACGTCGAGGACTCCGAAGTGGTGAAGCTGCTGAAGGTGTTCAGCGACCTCGGTTCCGAGGAGATCGCCGAGTACGAACGCCAGGTGGCGGACGAACCGTTCAAGCGCGTGGCCCAACGCGCACTCGCGTCAGCTGCGACCACCCTGGTGCACGGCGCCGATGCGACCGAGGCGGTTCAGGCTGCGTCCGAAGCGTTGTTCGGCAAGGGAGACATCACCGCTCTGGACGCCCGCACCCTGCGTGATGCGACCACCGAGCTCCCTGGCGGCGAGGTGGCGGTCGGGACGGGCATCGTCGAGGCATTGATCGCCGTCGGGATCGCTGACAGCCGCAACGCGGCGCGCCGGCTGATCGGTGACGGTGGCATCTCGATCAACAACGACAAAATCACCGATGTCGAGGCAAGCCTGACCGAGAACGACTTCCTGCACGGCCAGGTGGCCGTCATCAAGCGAGGTCGCAAGCACCAGGCGGCTGCGCGGCTGCCCCAGAATTCCGCTTAGTTCCGGCCGTCCGTCACGGTCGGGGAGGGTGTGGCGCAGGTCGCACCCTCCCCGATTTGGCATCACGCGGGGATCGGCGTAATGTTCTCCGAGTCGCCCGGCGAGGGAACGGACAAGCCGCAAGGCAAGGCCGGATCCGCAAGGCGAAACCACCGCTCTCGGAGCTCGAAATCGGAAAAAAGCCGATTTGAAAGCGAAGAAAAGCGGTGATAACCTGAAGAGGTTGCCCCGGAAAGTGCGGCTGAGAAGCCGAACCAAGGTGAGCGATCGTTTCTTGAGAACTCAACAGCGTGTCGAGTGATTGATGCCAAATGTTTGTTTGGTTGAGATTGTACTCAGTAGCATTTTTTTGGATGCTCTTGATCAATTTCGGCCAGGATGGTTTTTCTGTTTTTTTACGGAGAGTTTGATCCTGGCTCAGGACGAACGCTGGCGGCGTGCTTAACACATGCAAGTCGAACGATGAAGCTCCAGCTTGCTGGGGTGGATTAGTGGCGAACGGGTGAGTAACACGTGAGTAACCTGCCCTTCACTCTGGGATAAGCCTTGGAAACGAGGTCTAATACTGGATATTCATACATGGTCGCATGGTTGTGTGTGGAAAGATTTTTTGGTGAAGGATGGACTCGCGGCCTATCAGCTTGTTGGTGAGGTAGTGGCTTACCAAGGCTTTGACGGGTAGCCGGCCTGAGAGGGTGACCGGCCACACTGGGACTGAGACACGGCCCAGACTCCTACGGGAGGCAGCAGTGGGGAATATTGCACAATGGGCGAAAGCCTGATGCAGCGACGCCGCGTGAGGGATGACGGCCTTCGGGTTGTAAACCTCTTTCAGTAGGGACGAAGCGAGAGTGACGGTACCTGCAGAAGAAGCACCGGCTAACTACGTGCCAGCAGCCGCGGTAATACGTAGGGTGCGAGCGTTGTCCGGAATTATTGGGCGTAAAGAGCTTGTAGGCGGTTTGTCGCGTCTGCTGTGAAAGACCGGGGCTTAACTCCGGTTCTGCAGTGGGTACGGGCAGGCTAGAGTATGGTAGGGGAGACTGGAATTCCTGGTGTAGCGGTGAAATGCGCAGATATCAGGAGGAACACCGATGGCGAAGGCAGGTCTCTGGGCCATCACTGACGCTGAGAAGCGAAAGCATGGGGAGCAAACAGGATTAGATACCCTGGTAGTCCATGCCGTAAACGTTGGGCGCTAGGTGTGGGACTCATTCCACGAGTTCCGTGCCGCAGCTAACGCATTAAGCGCCCCGCCTGGGGAGTACGGCCGCAAGGCTAAAACTCAAAGGAATTGACGGGGGCCCGCACAAGCGGCGGAGCATGCGGATTAATTCGATGCAACGCGAAGAACCTTACCAAGGCTTGACATACACCGGAAGCATGCAGAGATGTGTGTGCCTTTTGGCTGGTGTACAGGTGGTGCATGGTTGTCGTCAGCTCGTGTCGTGAGATGTTGGGTTAAGTCCCGCAACGAGCGCAACCCTCGTTCCATGTTGCCAGCACGTGATGGTGGGGACTCATGGGAGACTGCCGGGGTCAACTCGGAGGAAGGTGGGGATGACGTCAAATCATCATGCCCCTTATGTCTTGGGCTTCACGCATGCTACAATGGCTGGTACAGAGGGCTGCGATACCGTGAGGTGGAGCGAATCCCTTAAAACCGGTCTCAGTTCGGATTGGGGTCTGCAACTCGACCCCATGAAGTTGGAGTCGCTAGTAATCGCAGATCAGCAGTGCTGCGGTGAATACGTTCCCGGGCCTTGTACACACCGCCCGTCAAGTCACGAAAGTCGGTAACACCCGAAGCCGGTGGCCTAACCCTTGTGGGGGGAGCCGTCGAAGGTGGGATTGGCGATTGGGACTAAGTCGTAACAAGGTAGCCGTACCGGAAGGTGCGGCTGGATCACCTCCTTTCTAAGGAGCGACAGTGGCCTTTCATCACCGCGTGTGTGGTGGGGTCCTGCTCAAGGGTGGAACATCAATCATGGTGCCCGTGACCGGGTGGCTGTCTCGACCAAGTACGAACCGGTGGTTCGGCTGATGTGAGTGATCATGGATGCTGGACTGGGTTGTGGAAAGGTGTTGGGGTGGTTGCTGGGTGTGGGGTGTCGGCACGTTGTTGGGTCCTGAAGAAACGATCTTCGGCGACTGGTACAGCTCCTTCGTGGGTTGTGGTGGTTGGTTGGGGTTGTTTTTTCTGGGTTGGCAGGCTGTTCGCCGGCTGCACTGAATAATCTGGGCTTGTGGGTCTGGGTTGGTGTGGGTGGTGGTGGTGCTGTGTGTTGTTTGAGAATTGCATAGTGGACGCGAAGCATCTGTAGTGCTCTGTGAAGTTTTTTTGTGTAAGTTTTTAAGAGCGTACGGTGGATGCCTTGGCACCAGGAACCGATGAAGGACGTAGGAATCTGCGATAAGCCTCGGGGAGTCGATAACCAGACTGTGATCCGAGGATTTCCGAATGGGGGAACCCCGCACCATTCATGTGGTGTGACCCATACCTGAACTCATAGGGTATGTGGAGGGAACGTGGGGAAGTGAAACATCTCAGTACCCACAGGAAGAGAAAACAAGAGTGATTCCGTGAGTAGTGGCGAGCGAAAGCGGATGAGGCTAAACCGCGGTTGTGTGATACCTGTCAGGGGTTGCAGTCGTGGGGTTGTGGGATCGTTCTTACCAATGCTGACATGTTGGTGGGCAGTTAGAAATGGCGCGTGTAGGCGAAACATCTTGAATGGTGTACCGGAGAGGGTGTAAGTCCTGTAGCCGAAACATGTGTCACTGTCTTGGACGTGTTCCCAAGTAGCACCGGGCCCGTGAAATCCGGTGTGAATCTGGCAGGACCACCTGCTAAGCCTAAATATTCCCTGGTGACCGATAGCGGACTAGTACCGTGAGGGAAAGGTGAAAAGTACCCCGGGAGGGGAGTGAAATAGTACCTGAAACCGTGCGCTTACAATCCGTCAGAGCCTCCTTGTTGGGGTGATGGCGTGCCTTTTGAAGAATGAGCCTGCGAGTTAGTGCTCAGTGGCGAGGTTAACCCGGGTGGGGTAGCCGTAGCGAAAGCGAGTCCGAAGAGGGCGCCCATAGTCGCTGGGTCTAGACCCGAAGCGGAGTGATCTACCCATGGCCAGGTTGAAGCGACGGTAAGACGTCGTGGAGGACCGAACCCACTTAGGTTGAAAACTGAGGGGATGAGCTGTGGGTAGGGGTGAAAGGCCAATCAAACTCCGTGATAGCTGGTTCTCCCCGAAATGCATTTAGGTGCAGCGTCACGTGTTTCTTGCCGGAGGTAGAGCTACTGGATGGCTGATGGGCCTCACCAGGTTACTGACGTCAGCCAAACTCCGAATGCCGGTAAGTGAGAGCGTGGCAGTGAGACTGTGGGGGATAAGCTTCATAGTCGAGAGGGAAACAGCCCAGATCACCAGCTAAGGTCCCTAAGCGTGTGCTAAGTGGAAAAGGATGTGGAGTTGCTGTGACAACCAGGAGGTTGGCTTAGAAGCAGCCACCCTTTAAAGAGTGCGTAATAGCTCACTGGTCAAGTGATTCCGCGCCGACAATGTAGCGGGGCTCAAGCACACCACCGAAGCTGTGGCAATCACACGACACCCTGATTTCAAACCTTGTGTTTGTGGTCCAGGGGTGTGGTTGGGTAGGGGAGCGTCGTGTGGGCAGTGAAGCGCCGGAGTGATCCAGGTGTGGAGGCCACACGAGTGAGAATGCAGGCATGAGTAGCGAATGACGGGTGAGAAACCCGTCCGCCGAATAACCAAGGGTTCCAGGGTCAAGCTAATCTGCCCTGGGTAAGTCGGGACCTAAGGCGAGGCCGACAGGCGTAGTCGATGGACATCCGGTTGATATTCCGGAACCGGCGAAGGACCGCCCATATCGAACCAAGGGATGCTAACCACCCGAACCATCATGTTCGTACGCCTTCGGGTGTGCGTGTTGGTGGGGAGCGTGGGACCCGATCTTGTAGTAGGTAAGCGAGGGAGTGACGCAGGAAGGTAGCCTCCGCGGGGCGATGGTTGTCCCCGTCTAAGACTGTAGGCCGACTGGTAGGCAAATCCGCCAGTCATTGAGGCTGAGAGTTGATAGTGACCACATATGTGGGAAGTAGGGTGATCCTATGCTGCCGAGAAAAACTTCTAGCGAGGTTCGAGCCGCCCGTACCCTAAACCGACTCAGGTGGTTAGGTAGAGAATACTAAGGCGATCGAGTGAATCGTGGTTAAGGAATTCGGCAAAATGCCCCCGTAACTTCGGGAGAAGGGGGGCCCAATCCTTGAAGTGACGTGCTCACTAGGGGTGAGGGCCGCAGAGACCAGGGAGAAGCGACTGTTTACTAAAAACACAGGTCCGTGCGAAGAAGTAATTCGATGTATACGGACTGACGCCTGCCCGGTGCTGGAACGTTAAGGGGACCGGTTAGCCTTTGGGCGAAGCTGAGAACTTAAGCGCCAGTAAACGGCGGTGGTAACTATAACCATCCTAAGGTAGCGAAATTCCTTGTCGGGTAAGTTCCGACCTGCACGAATGGCGTAACGACTTCTCCACTGTCTCAACCGCGAACTCGGCGAAATTGCACTACGAGTAAAGATGCTCGTTACGCGCAGCAGGACGGAAAGACCCCGGGACCTTTACTACAGCTTGGTATTGGTGTTCGGTACGGCTTGTGTAGGATAGGTGGGAGACTGTGAAGCATGCACGCCAGTGTGTGTGGAGTCAACGTTGAAATACCACTCTGGTCGTTCTGGGCTCCTAACCTCGGTCCGTGATCCGGATCAGGGACAGTGCCTGGTGGGTAGTTTAACTGGGGCGGTTGCCTCCCAAAAGGTAACGGAGGCGCCCAAAGGTTCCCTCAGCCTGGTTGGCAATCAGGTTTTGAGTGTAAGTGCACAAGGGAGCTTGACTGTGAGACAGACATGTCGAGCAGAGACGAAAGTCGGGACTAGTGACCCGGCGGTGGCTTGTGGAAGCGCCGTCGCTCAACGGATAAAAGGTACCCCGGGGATAACAGGCTGATCTTGCCCAAGAGCTCATATCGACGGCATGGTTTGGCACCTCGATGTCGGCTCGTCGCATCCTGGGGCTGGAGTAGGTCCCAAGGGTTGGGCTGTTCGCCCATTAAAGCGGTACGCGAGCTGGGTTTAGAACGTCGTGAGACAGTTCGGTCCCTATCCGCTGTGCGCGTAGGAAACTTGAGAAGACCTGTCCCTAGTACGAGAGGACCGGGATGGACGAACCTCTGGTGTGTCAGTTGTTCCGCCAGGAGCACCGCTGATTAGCTACGTTCGGAAGTGATAACCGCTGAAAGCATCTAAGCGGGAAGCACGCTTCAAGATGAGGTTTCCATGCCCCTTTGTGGGTGAGAGGCTCCCAGTAGACGACTGGGTTGATAGGCCGGACGTGGAAGCACAGTAATGTGTGTAGCTGACCGGTACTAATAAGCCGATAACTTACTCAAACCCTTCACAACAAAGGGTTCCTGCAGTTCATGCTTCAGCGTCCACTATGCGATATCTGAAACAACACGCAACAAACCTGTTGGCGTCATAGTTTCATAGTGTTACGGCGGTCATAGCGAAGTGGGAAACGCCCGGTCACATTCCGAACCCGGAAGCTAAGCCCTTCAGCGCCGATGGTACTGCACTCGGTAGGGTGTGGGAGAGTAGGACACCGCCGGACTTCACCTCAATTGGAGGGTTGTCCCCGTAATGGGTCACAGACCTGTCGGGGACGACCCTCCAATTTTTTTGTATGCGCGTGGGACACTGATCAGCACGCCTGTACCCGATGAATGATCTCGATCCGAGGAGACGTAGTGGCTGACGAGCGACCCGAGAAGGACGACCAGCAGGGCGAAGGCCGGTCGGCGCGGTGGTCCCGAGCCGGCGGTTCCGATCGAGGATCCGATCGGGCGGAAAGCAGTCGCTCGGAAGGACGCGGACGGCGCGATGACAACCGCGCCGGTTCCCGTGGTTCTGGTGGTGGCTCCGGTTTCGGTCCTCGACGCGACGACCGTGGCGACAACCGTGGCGGCGATCGCCGGGATGACCGTCGTGACCAGGGGCGCGGCGACTATCAGCGTGACGATCGAGGCGCGAGCCGTGGGGGCGATCGACGCGATGACCGCGGCGGCCGGCGGCCCGGATCCGAGCGCCGCGACGACCGCGGATCGCGCGGCGGGTACCAGCAGCGCGAAAACCGAGGCGGCTCAGGGGACAGCGGACGTTTCGAGCGCCGGGATGACCGTCGCTCCGACGGCGGCCGGGATGACCGTCGCGACCTGGGCCGAGGTGGCTACCAGCGCGACGACCGGGGCGGTGCCGGTGGCGGCGGACGGTTCGAGCGTCGTGATGACCGTAGTGCTCAGGGGCGTGCTGGATACCAGCGGGACGATCGACGCCAGAGTCGCGACGTAGATCGACGCGATGACCGACGTGATGACCGACGTGATGACCGTGGCGGAGAGCGGCGTGGATTCGAGCGTCGCGAGGACCGCGGGTCGCGAGGTGGCTCCGACTTCAGGAAGCAGAGTGAGGGTCGCAGCTACGGCCGGCGCGATGATCGTCGTGATGAACGACAGGGCGACCGCCGTCGGGATGACCGCGGTGGCTCCCAGCGCAGTGGCGATGCTGCCGCACGTTCGTTCGGCGGCGGTCCCCGCAGAGACGATCGCCCGTTCCGCGATGGTGCTCGCCGCGACTCGCGTCCGGACGACCGCCGGGGCGGACGAGGCAACGACCGCCGCGATGACAGACGCGACAACCGCCGTGACGACCGCGAGCAGCGTCCGGAGGAAGCACGTCCCGAGGGAGGCCCGCGCAGTTGGGACCGTGGCCTCGACGATCAAGCTCGTCGTGACCGCCGTCGGGAGCCGGCCCTGCCTGAAGGCGTGACCGGTAAGGAACTCGACCGCAGTGTGTGGCAACAACTGCGAACGCTCACCGTGGAGAACGCCGAAGGAGTCGCCGCTCACCTTGCGGCGACGGCGATCGTGCTCGACGACGACCCCGACAAGGCACTCGACCACGCCGAACATGCTGCCCGCCGCGCCGGACGGGTGCCTGCCGTCCGTGAGGCCCTGGGTCTGGTCCGTTACCGGCGGGGTGAGTTCACCGACGCACTACGGGAGTTCAAGACAGCGCGTCGGCTGTCCGGGTCGGACCACCTGTTGCCGTACATGGTCGACTGCGAGCGTGGACTCGGCCGGTTCGATCGGGCGCTCGACCTCGCGGCTTCGCCCGAGGCCAAGCGACTGGCTCAGGACGACGCCATCGAACTCGCGATCGTGGTCTCCGGTGTGCGTCGTGACATGGGTCAGCCGGACGCCGCGCTGATCGGACTGCGAATTCCCGCACTCGACAAGGCCGGTCGTCAGCCGTGGGCCGCCCGCTTGCTCTACGCGTACGCCGAGGCACTTCTGGCCGGCGGCGACGAAGAGCAAGCACGTGAGTACTTCTCGCGCGCCGCCACTGCCGACGAAGACGGCTTGACCGACGCAGATGAACGCCTCGCGGAACTGGACGGCATCGAGCTGGTCGATCTCCTCGGAGACGACGGGGACAACGACGAACTGCCGGAGTCGGACCTGACTTGCACAGGTGATGCCGATTGATGGCACCTGACGCGGTGTTTGTGCTGGTCAGCGGGTTGCCGGGTTCGTGAACCACACACTAACGGTGGGCCGGTAGCGTCTCGTTCGTGGTGTTCGTGCGGAAGGTGAAGACGGCTTCGGGAGCCACGGCGGTCCAACTGGCTGAGTACGCCGGAGGCCGTGACCGCGTGATCGAGCACCTCGGCTCGGCGCACACCGAGGCCGAGTTGGCCGTGCTGCTGGACCTCGCACACGCGAAGTTGCACGAGGGCCAAGACGAGCTTGACCTCGACTGGGCACGCCCGGTTAGCGGGGCGCCCGTGGTGCAGGCACAAGCCTCACAACTACTGATCCACGCGATCCGGTCAGCATGGAACCGGTTGGGATTCAACGAGATCGGTGACGAGGCGTTCTTCTCGTTGGTGCTCGCGCGGCTGGTGGAACCGACCAGCAAAGTTGACTCGCTGCGCGTGCTGACCGAACTCGGATACGAGGCACCGCACCGCAACACCTTCACTGCGACGATGAAACGCTGCGCGACCCGCGGATACCGGGACGTGATCGCGACCAAGTGTTTCGCGCATGCCGCGACTGCTGGTGATGTGACGTTGTGCCTGTACGACGTCACCACGCTCTACTTCGAGGCCGAGCACGAGGACGACCTACGCAAGGTCGGCTACTCCAAAGAACGCCGCGTCGACCCCCAAGTCGTCGTCGGGCTACTCGTCGACCGGCACGGGTTCCCGTTGGAGATCGGCTGCTTCGAAGGCAACCGGGCAGAGACGGCCACGATCGTGCCGATCGTGCGGCAGTTCGCTGACCGGCACAACCTGGCCGATATCGCGATCGTTGCCGACGCGGGCATGCTGTCGATGGCCAACCTTCACGCCTTGGATGAGGCGGGGTTGCGGTTCATCGTCGGGTCCCGCGTCACGAAGGCACCCGCGGATTTGGGGCTCTTCCTACCTGAGGTGGGGGTGAGTGAGCCCGCCGCCGATGAGCAGCATGCGTAGCCGGTAGTGCTCGCGGTTGCGGAAGCCTCGGGCGACGCGTCGGTGGAGCTCGATCAGGCCGTTGATCGCCTCCGTGCCGCCGTTGTTGGCGCGGCTGGTGTCGAAGTAGGCCAGGAACGCTGCCCGCCACTGCTTCAGGGTCTTACCGAGCCGTCGGATCTCCGGGATCGGACAGGTCGGCAGCGAGGCCAGGATTTTCTCCGCGATCCGCCGGCCCTCGACCGTGCTCTTGGCCTGGTAGGCCGACCGGAGCTGTTGGGTGCACAGCCACGCGACGAGCACTTCGTCGTGACGTTCGTCGGCAGCGATCGCACGGTCGAGCCGTGCCCGTTGCCGGTCGGTGAGCTTCTCCTGCCCGCAGCGCAGGATCGTGCGGATGCCATAGAGCGGGTCGTTCTTGCGGCCACGGTGACCATGGATCTCCTGCTGCACCCGACGGCGGACCTCATCCACGGCCTGGGTACCGAGCTTGACGACATGGAACGCGTCCAGGACCGCGACCGCGTCCTCGAGCTGGTCATCGATGGCGTTCTTGTAGCCGTGGAACGGGTCCAGTGTGGCGACCACGACACCGTCACGGAACTCCTGGCCACGTTCGGCAAGCCAGTCGCTGTACACCTTCCCGGACCGGCCCGGCACCAGGTCCAGCAACCGCGCCCGCGGCTTGCCGTCAACGTCGGGTGTCAGGTCGACCATCCCGGTCAGCTGCTTCGGACCGCGGCCACCCTCGGCGATCGGGAACTCGGACACGTGATGCCACACGTGCTCGTCCACGCCGAGTCGCGTCACGCCGGCGAACCGATCCTCGTCGTCGGCCATCTCCTGCAGAAGTGGCCGGATCGAGGACCACACCGTGTTCCACGTCGTCCCCAACTGTCGGGCGATCCCGCTGATCGAGCCGTGCTCACGGCGGATCTGATTGATCGCCCACCAGCAGGCCCGCGTAGTCAGCAGCGCCCGCGGTCGAGCGATGTCCTCGTCTTGCTCGGTGAACGCCTTCCTAGGGCAGGCTGCCTCCTGGCAACGCCAGATCCGCTTGCGCCACACCACTTGGACCGGGCGGTCGAAGCACGGCGCGTCGACCAGCGTGACGTCACTGCGGCCGTGGCTGTGCGCAATCACGCCGCAGCTCGGGCAGCCCATCGGCGTCCGGGGCGACTCCACACCAACGACCAGCAGCCCGACGTCGTGGTCGTACTCGACGGCGGTCACGCGCAATTCACCGAGCCCGACCAAAAGATCGCAGCGCGAGCAGTAGCGGGTGTCGCGATGGCAGCGCGCAGCGATGTGCGCCGTAGGCTCGGACAACGTCGAGGTCCTTCGGAACGGTGTGCTTGGTCGCCACTGATCCTGAAGGCCTCGACGTCCCTCACCCCGCAGCCAAGCTCATACCGGCGCGCCTCTCACCCCCACCGCAACTCGGAAGAGCCGGATTTGGAGTCGCATTTGCGGTGGCACGGTGACGCGTTCACCGACGGGCAGATCATCGACACGATCACCCCACGCACCTCGACCTCCGCGGGCCGCGCAGTCAACGATCCGATGCTGAAGTCCGAGCCGGTGTGGAACCCAGCGGTGCACACCACTGCGTGGCGGGCGGTGTGGGCGTACTCGGCCAAACGTGCGGCCCGAGACGCCAGGACCTTGACGTTGCAGGAGAACCGGGCGATGGCCGTTGTGGAGGGTGAGCGGGCCCCGCACAAGACTCGGTTCGTCAAGACGGACAACGGCGCCCGATCCTTGGACGAGGCGTCGCTGGCGCGGGCGCGGCGGTTGGTCGGGTTGAAGGGGTACGTCACGAACATCCCGGTCGACCTGGCGACCGCGTCGGAGGTCATCGGGAACTATCACGACTTGTGGCGGGTCGAGCAGTCCTTCCGGATGTCCAAAACCGACCTACGAGCAAGGCCGATGTTCCACCACACCCGCGACGCGATCGAAGCCCACCTCACGATCGTGTTCGCTGCCCTCGCGGTCGCCCGCTACCTGCAGAACGAAACCGGGCTCAGCATCAAACGCATCGTCACCACCTTGAGGCCACTACGCGAAGTGCAGGTCAGCATCGCTGGACACCTCATCACCGCCCAGCCACAACTCACCCCCGAAGCCGAGCAGATCCTCCGTCTTCTTGGCACACACTAAAACTGTGCAACTCGGGTGAGTACTTCTCGCGCGCCGCCACTGCCGACGAAGACGGCTTGACCGACGCAGATGAACGCCTCGCGGAACTGGACGGCATCGAGCTGGTCGATCTCCTCGGAGACGACGGGGACAACGACGAACTGCCGGAGTCGGACGACGACGAACTGCCGGAGTCGGACGACCCCGCTCACGCGGACGGCTCCGATCCGGTGTCCGGTCGCGAGGACTGATTTCCACAGCCCCTTCGACGTCCCGCGCTTGTCCACACGACAGGTGCGGGACGTTTGTTTTCTCCCTCCGGCCGGCGATCGTCTGGTCATCAGGAGAGGAGGCTGGACATGCCAGCACAGAAGGCGACGCCGAATTCGGCCGAGAAGACCACTCGAGGTGCCGCCAAGGGACTACAGCCCTCGGTGACAGCCGTCAACGAGGTTCGAATCGTGGGCACCGTGCAAAGCGACCCGCAGGTTCGTCAGATGCCGAGCGGGGACGAACTCGTCGTCCTGCGGGTGTCGGTGGAGCGACCGGCTTCGGCACGACGCTCGAGTAGAAGCCCCAGGTATGACGTCTTCGAGGTCAACTGTTTCACCGCGTCGACACGCAAAGCTGCGTGCAGATTGCGCGAAGGCCAAGCCGTCGAGGTGCTGGGAGCGATGCGCCGCCGCGTCCGCCGGGTCGACGCCGGCGCGATGGTGCGGATGGAACTGGAGGCGATGCGGGTGCGTACCGGTCGTTCCATCATGACCGGGTGAGGCGACAATGACCGAATGACGAGCTTGCGGGACTCCTACGATGCCTTAGTCTTCGATCTCGATGGGGTGATCTATCGCGGCCCCGAACCGGTAGCGCACGCGATCACAGCGGTGGAGGCGGCCCGCTCCGCCGGCCTGAAGGTGGCCTACGCGACGAACAATGCCTCCCGACCACCGGCACAGGTCGCTGAGCACCTCCGCGATCTCGGCCTCACCCTCGACGACAACGCGGTCGTCAACAGTTCCATGGCGGGTGCAGCTTTCCTGGCTCAGGAGATCGGGCAGGATTCGCTTGTTCTGGCGGTCGGTGGTGAGGGTGTCCGGATCGCCTTGGTGGACAAGGGATTCGAGGTGGCGACTGGTCATCCGAAGGAGCGACCGGCTGCGGTGCTGCAGGGTTACGGTCCGCAGGTCACGGCCCAGGATCTCGCCGACGCGGCGTACGCGATCCAGGGCGGTGCGCGTTGGGTGGCGACGAACACCGACCTGACTCTGCCCACGGCTCTGGGTACGGCACCGGGTAACGGATCGCTCGTGGCCGCGGTGCGTGCCGCCGTCGACCGCGATCCCGACGTCGTGGGTAAACCGGGGCCGCTGATGTACACGATGGCAGCCGAGATACTCGGTGTGGCGCCCGAGAAAACGCTCGGGGTCGGTGACCGGTTGGAGACCGACGTCGCCGGCGCGGCAGCAGCCGGGATGGACTGCCTCCACGTGCTCACGGGAGTGCACGGACCGGCCGATCTGATCGCCGCTCCGGCCGAGCTTCGACCGCGCTTCGTCGCTGAAGACCTCCGCGCCCTCGACCAGAATTACACCGAACCGCGACAGGATTCGGGCAGTTGGAGCATCGGCTCGGCGCGTGCCCACCTCGATGACGATGCCTCGGGACCGAGGCTGCGAATCGAAGGAACCGACGATTCGCAGGAGCGTCTACGCCTTGCGTTGGCCGTTCTCTGGGAGGCTGTCGACACGGGTCGGATCGACTCGGCGAAGGCAGTGAACTGCTGGGTAACGAGCAAGTAGTCTGGTACGAAGACTTTCCCCGATCAGGAGTGGCCATGGCTCTCGACAGCGTGCGTGCAGCACTGCAAATCCTTTCCGGCGCAGGCGAACTGACCCGTGCCAAGGCGATGGAGGCGGCGCAGACCCTCGTCAGCGCAACCGGGATGGACAAGCCGGTCGGTCAGGTTTCGGCACTCGCCGACGAACTGATCGCAGCCGCCGCTGCGAACCGTGAACTGATCCGCCAGACAGTCCAGGCAGAGATCAGCGGCCAGCTCGAGAAGGTCGGTTTGTCGACCCTCTCCGAGCTCGGTAACGCCCAGCAGGAGATCGACCGCCTGAGCAAGGAGGTCCGCTCGTTGCGTTCAGGCCTGGCAGGAGGCACCGCGACCCTTGCCGGTTTGGCCACCACCGGGGCTCGCAGTGCCGCGCGGGTAGTGCCCGGTCGTGGTCCGAAGACCGAGAAGCCGACTACTGCCCCCGATCCCGGTCCCTCGCGTCCGGCCGGGGCTGAGGCAACGAAGAGGGCTACGCCCTCGCGTGCTGCCGTCCGTAAGGCTGCAACGACCTCGGCCACCGCGAAGGTGGCTCCGGCGAAGAAGAGCACCACGAAGTCCACCCCGTCGAAGTCCACCCCGTCGACGGCGTCCTCGGCGAACAAGACCGCTGCGGCGAAGTCTGCTCCGGCGGCGAAGAAGAGCACCGCGAAGTCCGCCACGACGAAGGCGACCGGCACGGTCAAGACGACGGCGGCGTCGAAGTCGGCTTCGGCCAAGGAGCCGGCTACCAAGTCTGCAGCTGCGAAGACCGCGTCGAAGTCGTCTCCGACCAAGACCACCGCCGCGGCCAAGAAGACGGCGGCGAAGACGGCCGCCAAGGCGAGCCCGGCGAAGAAGGCGTCCACCACCGAGTCGACTCCGGCGAAGGCCACCGCGACCAAGAAGACGGCGACGAAGAAGTCCGCCGCGAAGAAGTCGGCCAGCACATCGACCCCGGCGAAGACGAGCACCACGAAGTCCACCCCGTCGAAGTCCACCCCGTCGAATAAGACCGCGTCGAAGTCGACGCCGGCCAAGAAGACGACGACCACGTCGAAGTCGACGCCGGCCAAGAAGTCGACGCCGGCCAAGAAGACGACGACCACGTCGAAGTCGACGCCGGCCAAAAAAACGACGACCACGGCATCGACCACCAAGGCGAGCCCGAGCAAGACTGCGTCGTCGCCGTCCGGCACCACGACGAAGTCGGCTGCCACCACCAAGACGGCAGCGACTACGCCCACCAAGACGGCAGCGACTACGCCCACCAAGACGGCAGCGACTACGCCCACGTCCGACACGGCGAAGAGCACGACACCGAAGCCGTCGGCACCTGCTCAGGCTCCGTCTACCGCCACGAAGGACGAGACCCGTCCGAGCGCGACCGAGACCACGGTGGGTGTCGAGTCGGCCGGGGTGACCCCCGCCGCGCCGGCAACCCCGTCCTCGGTGGCCACGCCGTCGACCGCGGTTGTGGAGCAGGACGCACCGACCACCACCGAGTCCGCGGCAGCGCCGGCGAAGTCGACGGCCGAGTCCGTGGAGCCGGCGAAGGTGGCCGAGTCCACCTCGCAGGCCGACGAGGCTCCGGCAGTGAACACCGACGCGCAGACCGAGCAGTCCACCAAGCCCGCGGATGTCTGAACCGACGGTTCCCAAGCCCGGCCCGGTCGCGCCCGCCGCAGAGCGTGGCGCGACCGAGGTCGAGGCGGCGATGTCCGCAGTTCGTGAGCTGCCGAGTCCCTCATCAACTGCCGAGTACAGCGAAGCCGACGACGTACGGATCGACCTCGATCAGCAGATCGCGACGTTGAGTTCGGCGCACGACACCCTGCGGCGACAGCTGTCGAGCATCGAGCGGTGAACCGCCGGTGAGCGACGCCGAACGCGTCGACCAGGCGCTCGTGTCCCGCGGGCTTGCTCGATCGCGCGCTGTGGCAAGGGAGTTCGTTCTGGCCGGACGAGTCCACGCCGACGGTGACCTGATCACGAAACCGTCGGTGAAGGTGGACGAATCCGTCGAACTGGGCGTGAGCGGCGAGATCGATCCCTGGGTAGGCCGCGCCGCTCACAAGCTGCTCGGCGCGCTCGACACCTTCGCCCTCGACCCCTCCGGGCGACGCGCCATCGATGTCGGCGCATCGACGGGTGGGTTCACCCAGGTGTTGCTGTCACGCGGCGCTGTGCAGGTCGAAGCCGTCGATGTCGGTCATGACCAGTTGGCGACGGTGGTGCGTGACGACGAACGGGTCAACGACCACAGTGGGGTGAGCGTCCGCGGGCTCGACCCGGCGACGATCGGAGGTCCCGCCGACCTCGTTGTCACCGATCTCAGCTTCATCTCCTTGACCTTGGTCCTCGCTGACCTCGCGCGACTGATGACGCACGACGGTGAGCTGATCGCCTTGGTGAAACCGCAGTTCGAGGTCGGTCGCGAACGGCTCGGCCACGGCGGGGTGGTCCGATCCGCCGGCGAACGCGCTCGCGCCGTCCGCGAAGTACTCATGGCAACCGACCGGGCCGGACTGCACGTGTGTGGCCTGGCTCGCAGCGCGGTCGCCGGCACCGGTGGAAACCACGAGTACCTGCTGTGGGCGAGGCGGTCCACGGAAGGCAAGATGGACGAGGCCGCACAGGCGGACTTCGTGACCACTATCGAGCAGGAGACCGCATGACCCGCCGCGTCCTGCTGAGCGGGCACCCCGGTCGCGAGCAGGCACGACAGACAGCTTGCGAACTGGTCGAGGAGCTCGCAGTTCACGACATCGAGATCACCGGCGACGAGGAGGAGCTTCGCGCGTTCGGTGTGCTCGACCGACCGAACGTGGTGCCGCAGGCCGGCTTGCCCGGCGAGGGTTGTGAGCTCGCCGTCGTGCTCGGTGGTGATGGCACGATCCTGCGCAGCGCGGAGACCGTGCGAGCTGCGGGCACGCCGCTGCTCGGGATCAACCTGGGACATGTCGGTTTCCTCGCCGAGGCCGAGCGCGACAACATCCACGAGACCGTCGAGCGGATCGTGTCACGGTCATGGACGGTCGAGGAGCGCGAAACCCTCGAGGTCGACGTGACGGTGGACGGAGAAGTCGTCTGGAACAGTTGGGCGCTCAACGAAGCATCGGTCGAGAAGGCTTCCCGGGAGCGGATGATCGAACTGGTCATCGAGATCGACGGTCGACCCTTGTCGACCTGGGGCTGCGACGGTGTCGTCATCAGTACCCCCACCGGTTCCACGGCTTACGCATTCTCGGCCGGGGGTCCGGTGGTCTGGCCTGGCGTGGAAGCGCTTCTGCTGTGCCCGATCTCGGCGCACGCTCTGTTCGCCCGTCCGCTTGTGCTGAGCCATGACGTCCGTGTCGCTGTGGAGATGGTCGCCGGTTCGCCGGGCCGCGCGGTCGTCTGGTGCGACGGTCGGCGTAGTTTCGACCTCCCCGAGGGTGCACGGATAGCGGTGCGGCGCAGCCCAGTTCCGGTGCGCCTGGCTCGCTTGGCCGAGGCCCCGTTCACCGACCGTCTGGTGGCCAAGTTCGATCTTTCCGTGCACGGTTGGCGTGGCGCGCGCGAGGTGCGTTGATGCTCAAGGAGATTCGCATCCGCGACTTGGGTGTGATCGATGATGCGACGCTGCGTTTCGCGCCCGGCCTGAATGTGCTCACCGGTGAGACCGGTGCCGGCAAGACGATGGTCGTCCAAGGGCTCGGCCTGCTGCTCGGCGGACGCGCGACTGCAGCCCTGGTGCGCGAAGGCGCTTCCTCCGCGGTCGTCGAAGGGGTGCTCGAACTTCCCGCGGAACATGCCGCTGTCGAACGCGCGCTGGAAGCCGGCGGAGAGGTCGACCAGGGAGAACTACTGCTTGCTCGATCGGTGGCCGACGGTGGCCGCTCGCGAGCATGGGTGGGCGGCCGCAACGCACCCGTGGGAGTGCTCGGTGAGATCGGCGAACTCGTCGTCGCCGTGCACGGACAATCCGATCAATGGCGCCTGCAGCGCCCCGACCAGCACCGCGCAGTGCTGGACGACTTCGGTGGCGCGCCGCTGCGTAAGGCTGGCGATCGGTACGCGACCGTGTACCTCGGACGTCAACAGGTACGTCGCGAACTGAACGAACTGACCACCAAGGCGCGCGACCGGGCGATGCGCCTCGACCAATTGACGACGGCGCTGGAGGAGATCGAGTCCGTCGACCCGCAACCGGGGGAGGACGTCGCCCTCGCTGAGGAATCGTCGCGTCTGGAGCACCTGGACGCCCTGATGCTCGCCGCCGGCGGCGCTCACGAAGCGATCAGTGGCAGCGACGACCTGGACGACCGCAGCGCCCTGACCCTGCTCGGCCAGGCATCCGCGTCCCTCGCGCGCGGCATCGAACATGACGCGGTCCTGCGCGATCTGCGCGTCCGGCTCGACGACCTCAGCGTCCAGCTCACCGATCTCGCGGCCGACATTCAGGGGTATGTACAGAACCTCGACGCAGACCCGGCCCGTGTGGAGCAGGTGCAACAACGTCGCGCTGCCCTCAACACGTTGCTGCGCAAGTACGGACGTTCGGTCGACGAAGTGCTGGCGTGGTCCGCGCAGGCGGCGCAGGAGAGCAACGATCTGGCGTCCTCGGACGAGCGGATCGAGGACCTGACCTTGAGGTCGAAGGCGCTGGAGAACGAACTCGCCGAAGCGGCAAGGGAACTCAGCTCCCAGCGCAGCAAAGCCGCGGTCAAGCTCGGCAAAGAGGTGTCCGCCGAACTTGCGCATCTCGCGATGGGTTCGGCGAAGGTGAGCGTGCAGGTCACCGCGAAGCCGGGGGAGTACAGCTCCAGCGGTATCGACGACGTCGAGATCCAACTCGCCGCGAACAAGGGCGCAAAGCCACGCGCGGTGTCCAAGGCGGCATCCGGTGGTGAGCTTTCGCGGGTCATGTTGGCGATCGAGGTCGTGACCGCAGCCGGAGGAGTGCCGACCTTCATCTTCGACGAGGTCGACGCAGGCGTCGGCGGTTCCGCGGCGCTCGACATCGGGGCGCGGCTCAAGGCGCTGGCCCAGCACGCTCAGGTCATCGTGGTCACCCATCTGGGGCAGGTGGCTGCGTACGCCGACCAGCACCTGGTTGTGCACAAGCAGGACGACGGACACGTGACCGTCAGCGACGTCGCGGTCGTCGAGGGTGACCGCCGTCGGCGTGAACTGGCCCGCATGCTGGGCGGTGTCAGCGACAGCCCAGCCGCGTTGGCGCACGTCGATGATCTCCTCGCCCAGGTGGCCACCTCCCGGGCTTCGAGCCGTTGACCTGGCACGATGTGCGGGTGAGGAACCCACTCCAGCGGTCTGACGCGGCCCCGGAACGCACCGGTGGCCGGGTGCAGGTGGACCCTCGCACGAAGGACCTCACCAAGCGGCTGCGGCCGGGCGACATCGCCGTCATCAACCACGCTGACATCGACAAGGTGAGTGCCGAGGCGCTGGTCGCGTGCCGGCCGAGTGCCGTCGTGAACGCGGCGAAGTCGTCCACCGGTCGTTACCCGAACGTCGGACCGGGGATCCTGGTCGACGCCGGTATCCCGTTGCTCGACGGTGTCGGTGAAGCAGTGATGACGGCGGCCACCGAAGGCAGCACCGGACGCCTGGTCGATGACACGTTCATGGTCGACGACGAGACGATCGCCTCCGGCACACTGATGACTCCTGAGATCGTCGAGCAGGCGATGCAGGAGGCCCGCGAGGGCCTGTCCGAGCAGATCGTGGCGTTCGCCGGCAACACGATGGAGTACCTCGAGCAGGAGCGTGACCTGCTGCTGAACGGCATCGGTCTGCCCGACATCCGCACCGACATGGACGGCAAACCGGTGCTGATCGTCGTCCGTGGCTACCACTACAAGGAGGATCTGGCGATCCTCAAGCCATACATCCGCGACTTCAGACCGGTGCTCATCGGAGTCGACGGTGGCGCCGACGCGATCCTGGAGGCCGGCCACAAGCCCGACATGATCGTCGGCGACATGGACTCGGTCAGTGATCAAGCACTGCGCAGCGGCGCCGAGCTTGTCGTGCACGCCTACCGCGACGGACGCGCTCCGGGCCTTTCCCGGGTCGAGGAGCTCGGCATCGACGACGCCGTGGTGTTCCCGGCGACCGGCACCAGCGAGGACATCGCGATGCTCATCGCCGATGACGCCGGCGCCGATCTCATCGTCGCCGTCGGTACCCACGCCACCCTGGTCGAGTTCCTGGACAAGGGTCGTGCCGGTATGGCCAGCACCTTTCTGACCCGGCTGCGGGTCGGCAGCAAACTGGTCGACGCGAAGGGCGTGAGCAGGTTGTATCGCTCCAGCATCGGCTGGCCGTCCTTGGCTGTGCTCGTCGTCGCGGGACTGATCGCGCTGCTGGTCGCGATGTTGTCGACCCCTGCGGGACAAGCGTTCTACCAGATCATCGGTGCGCGCTGGGACACCTTCTACTCCTGGCTCGAGGGGCTCTTTCAGTGATTGATTTCCGGTATCACGTCGTGTCGTTGGTCGCGGTCTTCCTCGCGCTCGCGACCGGCATCATCATCGGCGGGTTCTCTTTGCGCGGCGAGGTGGCCGACCAGCTCAACGGCCAGGTGGTGTCGCTGCGCAAGGACAAGGCCGAGCTGCAGAACCAGGTCAATCAGGGCAACGCGTCCAGCAAGAAGCGCGACGACGGAGTGGCGCAACTCTCACCGAGTCTGTTGGCAGGCAAGCTCACCGGACGGCAGGTCGCGATCGTGGTGCTTCCCGGGGTCGATGACAGCCTGGTCACCAAGGTCCGCAGGACGGTGACCGACAGTGACGGGAAGGTCGCCACGACCGTCACTCTCGACGACAAGTGGACCGGATCCGATTACGCCGACTCGGCCACGATGCGTGACTACGCCGCGAAGGTGGCTCTCGACCCGAGGTCGGTGAAGGCCGACCGGCTCGGTGGAGCTGTGTTGGCGCGCGCGCTGACGCGCGGGGACGCCGGTGCGCGAGGTGTCCTCGACAAGCTCGCCGACAGCGATGCCACCACGGTCGAACCGTCCGACGGTCCGGCAGCGTCCGCGATCGTCGTGGTGTGGCCGGGAATGGTGGACAAGGACGGCCAGGCGAAGCGGTGGGCCGCCGTGGTCTCCGGCCTCGGCATCTCGGTCGATGCCGTGGTCGGGGTGTCCAGCGGCTCCGCGTCCACCAACGACGGCCTGTCCCCGGATGCCCTTATGACCCGGTTGCGCGACACCCCTGATGTCGTCTCGGTGATGAGCACCGTCGACAACGGCTCGCTCGCCATCGGTCAGGTCGCTGTCGGGCTCTGCCTGCGCGACGAACTCGCCGGCAGGTCGGGGCAGTACGGCATGGGCCGGGATGCGTCGGCGATGATGCCGCAGGTGGAACCGTCCGCCGAGGCGCAGTGATGGCTTCGACCGCTACCTGCGTTCGCTCGGCCGTGTTTTCCGCAGCGCTCACGGGTGGTACGCGTTCGCTGCTGCACCGTCTTCCCGCCGTCCGAGAACGCCTGTCGCGCAAGAACTTCCGTGGCGACGACGTCACACTGATCGAAGGTCCGGCGATCATCGCGGGCCTGTCCGGCGCGGCGATGGTCGATCCGGTGCTGGCACTCGTCGCGGTGGGATCGGGTGCGTTCGGTCTGGTGGACGATGTGGCCGGGTCGGCCGACAGGCGTGGGTTGAAGGGGCATGTCGCCGGGCTGCTGCACGGCGAGGTCACCACCGGCGCCCTGAAGATCCTCGGCATCGGCGGCACCGCCGTCCTCGCCGCCTTGCTGATGGACCGTGGCCGACTGCGTCCGATCGGGACACCGGCAGCCGCCGTCCTCATCGCCGGTTCGGCGAACCTGATGAACCTGTTCGACCTACGGCCCGGACGAGCGCTCAAGGTCGCGCTACTCGCCGACCTTCCCTTGCTGTTCATCGACCCGGAGCTCGCGGTCGTGCCGATCACGTCAGGGGCCGTCGTCGCGCGGCATGACCTCGCCGGTCACTCGATGATGGGCGACACCGGCAGCAACCCCCTGGGTGCCGTGCTGGGTGCTGCCTGGGCACGACACCTCGGAACGCGCGGCCGGCTCGTGGCCGCTGCCGGCGTCGTCGCGTTGATGTTGAGTTCGGAGAAGGTCAGCTTCTCCCGGGTGATCGATGCCCACCCGGTGCTGCACGCGATCGATCAGTGGGGCAGATCGACGTGAGTCCGCGGCGGACCGGGACGCTTCTCGGTGCTGCAGGTGCGATCGCGGGCGTCACCCTGGCCAGCCGGATCACCGGGTTCGGACGCTGGTTGGTGTTCTCCAAGGAGATCGGTGGTAGTTGCGTCGGCCAGGCGTACGCCACCGCGAACCAACTGCCCAACGTCCTCTACGAGGTCACTGCCGGTGGGGCGCTCGCTGCGGTGGTGGTGCCGCTGGTGGCGTCCGCGGTCGAGAGAGGCGATCGCGATCAGGCCGATCGCATCTCGTCGGCGCTGCTGACCTGGGCCGTCGTGGTTCTGCTGCCTCTCGCCGTGTTGTTGGGGCTGCTCGCCGGTCCGATCGCATCGGCCCTCGCCGGCGGAGCGGGTACTCGATGCGAGGGCACGCTGTCGAACCTCACCGCGACGATGCTGGTGGTCTTCGCGCCACAGGTGCTGCTCTACGGAGTCGGCATCGTGCTGGCGGGAGTACTGCAGGCGCACCGACGCTTCGTCGCGGCAGCGGTCGCACCGCTGTTGTCCAGCCTGGTCGTGATCGCCGCCTACCTGGTCTACGGTGCGACCGGTGACCCGAACAGCTACGAAGTCCGACCCGGCGTCGTGCTGGGGACGGACGACGGCGTCCGCTGGATCCTTGCCGGAGGCACCACTCTCGGCGTCGTGATGCTCAGCCTGCCGCTGCTGATCCCACTACTGCGAGCGGGTATTCGGCTCCGGCCCACAGTGCGATTCCCCGAAGGTGTCGCTGCCCGGGCCCGGCAATTGGCGGGTGCGGGGATGATCGCTCTCGTGGCCCAACAAGTCACCGTGCTCGCCACCATCGCCCTGGCCAACGACCGTGGCGACACCGGTGCCGTCAACGTCTACAACTACGTCCAGGCGCTCTACCTCCTGCCGTACGCGCTGCTCGCGGTACCGATCGCCACCGCCGCGTTTCCGCGACTCAGCGGCACCGAAGGGTCGTCCGTGCTGCGCCGAGTGCTGCCACTCGTCGGGGCGGCGGCGATCCTCGGTGCCGCTGCTCTGATCGCTGTCTCCGGTCCGGCCGGGGCCTTCTTCGAAGCGCTCGACGCCCGGCCGGCCTCGGTGCGTGCGCTCACGCCCGCGCTCGCCGCGTACGCGCCAGGACTGGTCGGGTTCAGCCTGATCGCTCTGCTCAGCCGTGCACTCTACGCGCGCGGCGCGGCCGTGGCGGCGGGAATGGCGGTGGGTATCGGCTGGCTCGTCGCGGGCGTCCTGCCGTTCG
Source organism: Yimella lutea (assembly GCF_006715095.1). NCBI lineage: Bacteria > Bacillati > Actinomycetota > Actinomycetes > Micrococcales > Dermacoccaceae > Yimella > Yimella lutea. Next base: position 2,586,625 of record NZ_VFMO01000001.1, on the reverse strand, counting down.
CATTCCTGCACGGCGTGCACCTGGATTCCGCGCGTACCCTCGTCGTACTCGGGCTGTGCTCGTCCCTGGGGATGACCGCGGCCGCCGCAGCTCTCGTGGCGTTGGTCCGGCGTGACTGGCCGGACCTTGAGCTCGCAACGACGATCCGATCATGGGTCCGGGCGTTTATCGCCGGGCTGTTGTCCGCCCTCGCCGGCTTGGGCCTCGGACGTCTGTGCGCAGGACTGACCGACACCCTGGCTGGGGCGACTGCGGTCAGTGTGCTGGTCGGACTGGTGGCCATGGCCACGTTCGTGGGAGCCATGTGGACGATCGACCGGCCGACCATGCGCGGCTGGGTCGGTGCGTTGGGCCGCGCAGGAGGCTCCTGAGCGTTGGCAGCGAGTCGATCGTGTGCCGGTGTCGCACCCGGTGAACCATCTGCGTAGACTGGCAGCCCGTGGCGGACCAGACGAAGCATATCTTTGTTACCGGAGGCGTCGCCTCCTCTCTCGGTAAGGGTCTGACGGCTTCCAGCCTCGGTCACCTGCTCGGCGCTCGCGGCCTTCGGGTCACGATGCAGAAGCTCGATCCGTACATCAACGTCGACCCGGGAACGATGAACCCGTTCCAGCACGGTGAGGTCTTCGTGACCGACGACGGAGCCGAGACCGACCTCGACATCGGACACTACGAGCGCTTCCTCGACGTGAACCTCGCCGGTAGCGCGAATGTCACGACCGGCAAGGTCTACAGCCAGGTCATCGCCAAGGAGCGGCGCGGTGAGTACCTCGGCGACACCGTCCAGGTCATTCCGCACATCACCAACGAGATCAAGGCGCAGATGCGCGCCCAGGCCGGCCCGGATGTCGACCTGATCATCACCGAGATCGGTGGCACCGTCGGCGACATCGAGTCGCTGCCCTTCCTCGAGGCAGCCCGTCAGGTGCGGCAGGACGTCGGACGCGACAACGTGTTCTTCCTGCACGTCTCGCTCGTGCCCTACCTGGCACCCAGCGGTGAACTGAAGACGAAGCCGACCCAGCACTCGGTCGCTGCCCTGCGTCAGGTCGGTATTCAGCCCGATTCGCTTGTGCTGCGGGCAGATCGGGAGCTTCCCGACTCGATCAAGAACAAGATCGCCCGCATGTGCGATGTCGACCAGGAAGCCGTCGCCGCGTGCGTCGATGCCCCGAGCATCTACGACATCCCCAAGGTGATCCACGGCGAAGGTCTGGACGCTTACGTCATCCGCCGCCTTGACCTTCCGTTCCGCGACGTCAACTGGACCTCCTGGAACGACCTGCTCACCCGCGTCCACAGCCCCGAGCACGAGGTCGAGGTCGCGCTGGTCGGTAAGTACATCGATCTACCGGACGCCTATCTCTCGGTCACCGAGGCGTTGCGTGCCGGCGGCTTCCACTACGACGCGCGCGTGAAGATCCGTTGGGTCGCCAGTGACTCCTGCGCCACCGATGCCGGTGCGCAGAAGGAGCTCGCAGGTGTCGACGCGGTGCTCGTGCCCGGTGGGTTCGGGGTGCGGGGGATCGACGGCAAGCTCGGCGCGCTGAAGTGGGCCCGTGAGAAGGGTGTGCCGACTCTCGGTATCTGCCTCGGCCTGCAGTGCATGGTCATCGAGTACGCGCGCAACGTCGCCGGCATCGCCGACGCGTCGTCGAGCGAGTTCGACCCCGACACCAAGACCCCGATCATCGCGACGATGGAGGAGCAGAAGAACTTCGTCGAGGGTGCAGGAGACCTTGGCGGCACCATGCGCCTGGGCGCACAGGAGGCTGCATTGCTGGAGGGTTCGGTCGTGGCCGATGCCTACGGCTCCACCACGGCGACCGAGCGGCACCGGCACCGTTACGAGGTCAACAACGAGTACGTCCAGCAGTTGAAGGACGCCGGACTCGTGATCAGCGGAACCCACCCCGAGTGGGGGCTGGTCGAATTCGTCGAACTGGCGAAGGACGTGCACCCGTACTACGTCTCGACGCAGGCGCACCCGGAGTTCAAGTCGCGTCCGAACCGAGCGCACCCGCTGTTCGCCGGTCTCATCGGTGCGGCGATCGATCAGCAGCGGGCCTCACGGCTGGTCGAGGTCGAGCGGCCGCGCACGCCCGAAGACGCTGCGGCACAGTCGAACTGACCTGATGACGCACGAGCTCCTGCCCTCGGGAATCGCCGACCGTATCGAACCCGCGCCGGTGGTCTCTCGGCGCGAAGCGTTCCACGGCCATGTCTGGAACGTCGTCACCGACCGGGTCGATCTCGGTGATGCCGGAGAGGTCAGCCGCGACTACGTGCAACACACCGGCGCGGTGGCGGTCGTGGCGTTACGCGGTGAACCCGGAGCCGAAGAGGTGCTGCTCATTCAGCAGTACCGGCACCCCGTCGGCACCTACGACTGGGAGATCCCCGCGGGTCTGCTCGACGTCGCGGGGGAGGACCCACACGCTGCCGCCGTCCGGGAGCTCGTGGAGGAAGCCGAGCTCGGTGCCGAACACTGGTCGGTGCTGCTCGACCTGTTCACCTCGCCGGGCGGCAACTCCGAGAACATCCGCATCTTTCTCGCACGGGACGTCTTCCCATCGGTGCTGGACGACTTCGTCCGTGAGGGCGAGGAGCACGAGATGCCGACGGGCTGGGCGCCGTTGAGCGAGGTTGCCGACGCCGCCCTCGAAGGACGGGTGCACAACGCGGTCGCGATCGCGGGTGTGCTTGCCGCCGCACGCTTGGCGGGAGACTACTCGGGTCTGCGCCCGGCGGACGCTCCTTGGCCGGCTCATCCGGTGTACCGCTGAAAGAGCTTGCCGTGCAAAGGGTTTCGAGTCGAGGTCAGGTCCCGCCGTTCCACGTGATGGAGCTGGTCGCCGCCGCCACCCGTCGCCAGCAGACTCACGGCGACGCGATCATGCTCTGCGTCGGTCAGCCCTCCACGTCCGCACCCGATCCGGTGCGGCGGGAGGTGGAACGGGTGCTCGACACGCACACGCTCGGCTACACCGAGGCGAAGGGCACGCTCGAACTGCGCACGGCCATCAGTGGGCACTACCTGCGGCACTACGCAGTCGAGGTCGATCCGGACGAGGTCGTGGTCAGCAACGGCAGCTCGGGCGGCTTCAGTACGGTCTTGCTGGCAGCGTTCGAGGCGGGGGATCGGATCGCGATGACTCGTCCGGGCTACCCGGCCTATCGCAACACCGTCCGCGCACTGGGCTGCGAGCCGGTCGAATTGGTGTGCGGACCCGAGACGCGCTTCCAGCCTTCGGTGGCACAGCTCGAATCGCTGGAGCAACCGATCGACGGGCTGATCATCGCGAGTCCGGCCAACCCGACCGGCACGATCATCGACGCTGCCGAGTTGGCCACGATCGCGCTGTGGTGCGAGGCGAACGACGTGCTGTTGCTGTCGGACGAGATCTATCACGGCATCAGCTTCGGGCGACCGACATCGACCGCTTGGCAGACGTCGCGAAACGCCGTCGTGATGGGATCGGTGAGCAAGTTCCATTCGATGACCGGCTGGCGTCTGGGTTGGAATCTGTTGCCGCACAGTCTGGTTCGTCCGGTCGAACTGTTGCAGGGCAACCTGTCGATCTGTGCGCCGGCGATCTCACAGGCGGGCGCTGTGGCTGCCTTCGCCCAGGAGTCGGAGACCGAACTCGTCGGCCACGTCGAGCGCTATGCACGCAACCGGGACCTGGTGTTACGGCGACTTCCCGAATTGGGTGTGACCTCGTTCGCCCCGCCGGACGGCGCCTTCTACGCGTACTGCGACATCAGCCACCTCACCGACGATTCCCAGCAGTGGTGCCTGGACGTGCTCGACCGCACCGGCGTCGCGCTGGCGCCGGGCATCGACTTCGATCCGGTCGACGGTCACCGCTTCATGCGTCTGTCGTTCTGCGGGTCGACCGAGCAACTCGACCAGGCATTCGACCGACTGGCCGCGGTGGTCTGAAACCATGGCCGGGCGAGGTGCTGCTCAACGGTCGGTCGAGCGCGGGAAAGAGCACTCTTGCAGCGGCCTTCGCCCGAAGGCAGCCGACCCCGTGGAGGGTGTTCCCCGTCGACCTGCTGCACTCGATCCGCTCGCGGCCCGACCTGCGTCCACAGGGTTGCCCGCTCACTCCGGACGATTGGCAGGCCACCTTCCGGCGGACTCGAGCGGGCTACCACCGAAGGCCTCTGATCCGTCGCCGGCACCTGCACGCCGTGATACCACAAGCGCGACACTCTGATCGGTCGTTGTGGACCAACGAGAACTGTCTGTGGAAACCGGCACCGACGACAGAACGGGTCCACTGTGCTCGGCATGAGTTTCCATGACCTTGAAGACGACTGGAGCGATGCACCGGTCACCGATTCCGACGTCGCCGACGTGATCGATCTGCTCGTCAGCTTCGAGGACCGGGACCGCGGTTCGATCACCTTCCTCGTGCTCGACGAGAACGAACGGCTGCTGCAGCCGGTCGCGATCAACGACGTGCCCGCCGACGCGGACGAACCGCCCTGGGTGTTGATGGATTTCCTGCGGGACTTCCTGGACGAGATCGGTGGATGTCTGTTGTTCGCACGCGGGCGGCTCGGTTCGCCGCATCTCGGACCTGCGGATCTGCGATGGCAACAGTGGATTGCGCAGACCTTCGGCGACCGCCTGATCGGCTGCTACCTGGCCACCGACGACGAGGTCACCCGATATGACGAGTGCGTCTTCGAAGACGAACTGGCCAGTTGACGCCGCCTCGGAGCACCTGCGGACGGGCCGGTGCTCCGAGACGAACCACGCGGGGTCTCAGGCGTGAGCCGCCGCCTTGTGCTGCGCGTCCGGTTCGGCGTCCCTCATCTTGCGGTGCACCATCGGGGAAATGAGCGCCAACAGCGCACCGACGGCGATCGCCATGGCACCGAGCACGAGGTAGAACGTCGTGTCGGACAGTCCGCCCATCGCCTGGATCAACTGCGCGGCCAACGACTGACCCGTTGCGGACGACAGGTACCACAAGGCCATCGCCTGACCGGCGAACGCAGCGGGAGCCAGCGTCGTGGTCGCCGACAGTCCGACGGGGGACAGGCACAGTTCACCGATCGTCTGGACGACGAACACGCTCATCAGCAGGAATACCGGAGCGGTGGGACCTTCGTACTGCGCGCTGCCCCAAGCCATCACGATGAACGACAGACCAGCGAGAACGACGCCCATCGCGAATTTCGTCGGCGTCGACGGGAAGCGTCCGGCCCGGCGGGCCCACAGCATTCCGATCGGCGCGGACAGAATCATGATCGTCACCGGGTTGACCGACTGGAACCACTCGGCCTTGAACGTGAAGCCGAGCGAGTCGAGGTCGGTACGCGTGTCCGCGAACGCGGCGAGCTTGCCGGCGGCCTGCTCGAAGATCATCCAGAAGAACACCGCGGCCAGCCACATCGGCATGTATGCCCACAGGTGGGTGCGCTCCCGTTCGCTGACCTTCGGGCTGCGGAACATCACCGTGAAGTACGCGATGGACGCACTGATCGACAGGATCGAGATGGCATCGATGACGGCCTCGAGGGTGTCGTCGCGCCACAACCGAGCGACAACGACGAGAAGAGCGACAAGGGCAACCGCGCCGATCAGCATCAGTGGCACCCACTTGCGCTCATGTGGCTGCAACGGGTTTGGGACGACGTCGCTCTCGCCGGCGACCGATCGGCGTCCGAGGACGAACAGCACCAGGGCGATCGCCATGCCGGCAGCCGCAGCGGCGAAGCCGGCGTGGTAGCCCCAGCGGTCTTTCAGGAACGACACCACGAAAGGGGAGAAGAACGCGCCGATGTTGATCGACATGTAGAAGATCGAGAAGCCGGCATCCCGACGGGGGTCACGGTCGCCGTACAGGTGGCCGACCATCAACGCCGTGTTCGGTTTCAATAGGCCGGTGCCGAGTGCGACCAGGGCGATTCCCAGCCAGGAGAAGGCTGCTGCCGGCATCGCGAGACAGAGGTGCCCGGCCATGATGATGAGTCCGCCGAACAGGACCGCCCGGCGTGCGCCGATGACTCGGTCGGCCGCCCACCCACCGATGATCGACAACAGGTAGACCGCAGCACCGTAGATCGTGACGACTGCCGCGGCGAGCGTCTCATCGACCGCGAGACCGCCGTCGGCGACCGTGTCGACCAGGTAGTACAGCAGGATGGCGCGCATCCCGTAGTACGAAAAGCGTTCCCACAGTTCGACGTTGAAAATTGTCCCAAGCCCTCGGGGGTGACCGAGGAAAGTGCGCTCAGGGCTGTCCGGCGCTGATGCCGCCTGGGACATGAGGACTCCTCACAGGTGATGTATCGGACCCCTCAGCATCGCAAAGTGCTCGGTTCACAACCAGCACGATGTCGGAGGGCGTGTTCATGATTCGTCTCTCCGTCGAGAACAGCGAACGGCCCCGCCGTTGGTGCGTGGCGGGGCCGTTCGACGGTAGTGCGTCGGGGCGCTCAGTCGGTTCCGAGGTCGAACGCCGCGCGGTCGAGCGCTTCGTCATCGTCGCTGCCCGCGAACGGGTTCGACGAGATCTGTTGTGCGCCACCGGGCTTCAACTCGCCGACCAGATCTGTCTCGCGCTGCGGGAGTGCGCCCTGCGAGGCGTACAACTCCAGCTTCGCGCGGGTGTCGGCGATGTCCAGGTTGCGCATCGTGAGCTGGCCGATGCGGTCGACCGGACCGAACGCGGCGTTCTCGGTGCGCTCCATCGACAGCTTGTCCGGGTGGTAGCTGAAGTTCTCACCCTTGGTGTCGACGATCGAGTAGTCCTCACCGCGGCGCAGGCGCAGCGCGACCTCGCCGGTGACGGCGGAGGCGACCCAACGCAGCAGACCCTCGCGCAGCATCAACGACTGCGGATCGAACCAGCGGCCTTCGTACAGCAGACGGCCCAGGCGGCGTCCGTCGTTGTGGAACGCGGCGACGGTGTCCTCGTTGTGGATGGCGTTGACCAGACGCTCGTAGGCGATCCACAACAGCGCCATACCCGGCGCCTCGTAGATGCCGCGTGACTTGGCCTCGATCACGCGGTTCTCGATCTGGTCGCTCATGCCCAGACCGTGTCGGCCACCGATGGTGTTGGCCTCGTGCATGAGCGCGTCGACGTCGTCACCGAATTCGGTGCCGTTGATCGACACCGGCCGGCCCTGCTCGAAACGAATCGTGACGTCCTCGGTGTCGATCTTCACCGACTCGTCCCAGAACGCGACGCCCATGATCGGCTCGACGATCTCCATCGAGGTGTCGAGGTGCTCGAGCTTCTTCGCCTCGTGCGTGGCGCCCAGGATGTTCGCATCGGTGGAGTACGCCTTCTCGGCACTGTCGCGGTACGGGAAGTTGTGTGCGACAAGCCATTCCGACATCTCGTGACGTCCGCCGAGCTCGGTCACGAAGTCGTGGTCGAGCCACGGCTTGTAGATGCGCAAGGCCGGGTTGGCGAGCAGCCCGTAGCGGTAGAACCGCTCGATGTCGTTGCCCTTGTACGTCGATCCGTCACCCCAGATCGACACGCCGTCCTTCTGCATCGCACGTACCAGCAAGGTGCCGGTGACCGCGCGGCCCAGGGGAGTGGTGTTGAAATACGTACGGCCCGCAGAGCGGATGTGGAATGCACCGGTCGCGATGGCCGCGAGGCCCTCTTCGACGAGCAGGCGCTTGCAGTCGACCAGACGAGCCACCTCGGCGCCGTACTGCATCGCACGCCCGGGCACGGACTCGATGTCCGTCTCGTCGTACTGGCCGAGATCGGCCGTGTAGGTGCACGGAACGGCACCTCCGGCACGCATCCAGGCAACAGCACACGACGTGTCCAGACCGCCCGAGAAGGCGATGCCGACACGTTCACCGACAGGAAGGGAGTTCAAGACTTTCGACACGGTCGTCATCGTAGGAGGTCGCCCAATGTGGGCGGTGCCACGTCCGATTCGTGGAGGGCGCGGGGTCCACACTGGGCAGATGACCGATCTGCACTGCCCGATGTGTCCGTGTGACTCGCTGCTGCCCTACGACGCGTGCTGCGGCCCGTTGCTGTCCACCGACCGGCTCGCGACGACCGCGCAGGAGCTGATGCGCTCGCGGTACACCGCCTACTTCTACGGCAACCGCGAACACCTTTGGCGCACATGGCATCCCAAGACGCGACCGAACCCGGTGACGGTCGACCCGGAGACCGAATGGACAGGCCTCACGGTTCACGAAACGGTCGACGGTGGCCCGGACGACGAAACCGGCGTCGTCGAGTTCACCGCCACCCACAAGGGCGGTCTGGTGCACGAACGCAGCACCTTCGCACGCCGCGCCGGACGCTGGTTCTACCTCTCCGACGAAGGCTGACGGCGCCCGTCCACAGGACTCCTGGCGCCAGATGTCACCGCACTGAAGGACGCTCAGACGCGCGGAGTCGGTCAACCGGAGGCACTGGCTCTGGTCGTAGAAGTTGCTGCGCGCGACGGACCGGCAGTGGGGTAAGCGGCAGGTAAAGCTTGTACCGGCCGGATGGGCAGGAACCGGTTCGCGCCCATTCGCGTGCTGCCCTAGCATTGAAAGCGTTCGAGGTGACGGAGTGACGATCCGCCGGGCCGCAAGGTCAGCCTCGAACCGCGCGTCCGGCGTACCGACGAGAGGCCGGGCGATCTGCCCGGCGAAGGTGTGGTGGCACCGCGATCTGGCCCCCGCCCACACCTCCCGGGCCGCCGTTCCTCGCCAGGAACCGCGGATCCCCGCAGTTCCTTCGGTGAGGACCCGACCGAAAGGAACGAACATGCTTCGTACTCATCAGGCCGGCACGCTGCGCGCGGCGGAGACCGGACAGACCGTCACCCTCACCGGATGGGTCGGGCGTCGCCGAGACCACGGTGGTGTGGCCTTCATCGACCTGCGCGACGCCAGCGGTGTCGTTCAGGTCGTCGCCCGCGACGAGGTGCTCACCGGCAGCGCGCACGACCTGCGCAACGAGTACTGCATCAAGGTCGTCGGCACCGTGCAGCCGCGCGACGCGAAGGACGTCAACCCCGAGCTGCCGACCGGCGAGATCGACGTCGTTGCCGAGGAGATCGAGGTGCTCAGCGAGTCCGCCGCGCTGCCGTTCCAGATCGACGAACGAGTCACCGTCGGTGAGGAGGCTCGCCTCAAGCACCGCTACCTCGACCTGCGTCGTCCGGCACAGGGCAACGCCATCCGCATGCGTTCCAAGGTGAACGCCGCCGCCCGGGCCGTGCTTGCCGAGCGCGACTTCGTCGAGATCGAGACGCCGACCCTGACTCGGTCCACCCCTGAGGGCGCTCGCGACTTCCTGGTGCCCGCACGCCTGGCGCCGGGAAGCTGGTACGCGCTGCCGCAGAGCCCGCAGTTGTTCAAACAGCTGCTCATGGTCGCCGGCATGGAGCGCTACTACCAGATCGCACGTTGCTACCGCGACGAGGACTTCCGCGCCGACCGTCAGCCGGAGTTCACCCAGCTCGACATCGAGATGAGCTTCGTCGAACAGGACGACATCATCGAACTCGGCGAGGCGATCGCCAAGGCGTTGTGGCAGGTCATCGGCGTCGAACTGCCGACGCCGTTCCCGCGCATGACCTACGCCGACGCGATGGCCAAGTACGGCTCGGACAAGCCCGACCTGCGCTTCGGCAACGAACTCGTCGAGTGCACCGACCTGTTCAAGGACACCACCTTCCGCGTGTTCCAGGCACCGTACGTCGGTGCGGTTGTCATGCCCGGCGGAGCCTCGCAGCCCCGCCGTCAGTTGGACGCATGGCAGGACTGGGCCAAGCAGCGCGGCGCCAAGGGCCTTGCCTACGTGCTGCTGCAGCAGGACGGCGAGCTCACCGGACCGGTCGCCAAGAACCTCTCGGACGCCGAGAAGGCAGCGTTGCCGGCGCATGTGGGAGCCAAGCCGGGCGACTGCATATTCTTCGCCGCCGGCGACGTCAAGAGTTCGCGCGCCCTGCTCGGCGCGGCTCGTCTGGAGATCGGCAAGCGCTGCGGCCTCATCGACGAATCAGCCTGGTCGTTCCTGTGGGTGCTCGACGCCCCGCTGTTCGAACCGGCCGCGGACGCCGTCGCCTCCGGTGACGTCGCCGTCGGCTCCGGCAAGTGGACCGCCGTGCACCACGCGTTCACCATGCCGAAGAAGGAGTACCTCGACAGCTTCGACACCGACCCGGGCGAGGCGCTCGCGTACGCCTACGACATGGTCTGCAACGGCAACGAGATCGGCGGAGGCTCGATCCGTATCCACCGCAAGGACATTCAGGAGCGGGTGTTCGAGGTGATGGGTCTGTCCAAGGAAGACGCGCAGGAGAAGTTCGGCTTCCTCCTGGACGCGTTCTCCTTCGGCGCACCCCCGCACGGTGGAATCGCCTTCGGCTGGGACCGCATCTGCGCCCTGCTCGCCGGCACCGACTCGATCCGCGAGGTCATTGCGTTCCCGAAGTCGGGTGGCGGTTACGACCCGCTGACCGCGGCACCGGCACCGATCACGTCGGCGCAGCGCAAGGAGGCCGGCGTAGACGCCAAGCCGCAGCAGCCGAAGGCTGCGGCGCAAGGTGCCGACGAGGTCAACCCGAACCAGAGTTGAAGGCGTGGGAGCGCGGCTCGCCGCGCTCCCACCGCCGGCGCTGGTTGAGCCACGCGTCCGACGAAGCAGGACGCGCGCGCCGAAACCTGGTTCGCCCCTCGGAGATCTGGCTCAGCGAACGAACGGAGACAGCACGTGGCGATCAAGGCGATCCTCTGGGACTGCGACGGCGTGCTCCAGCACCCTGCCCACGACTGGGACGACGCGCTGTCGCGGCTGGGCGGTGCCGAGTTCACCGCCGCTCTCTTCGAGGCCGAGCACGCGGCGCTGCGCGGTGAGCGCTCCCTGCGGGATGTCGTCGCCGATCTGGTCGATCTGCACCCTGTGGCCGTGTCGGTCGAGGACGTGCTGGCTCTCTGGTCGCTCTTCGAAGCGGACGAACCGGCCTGGCAGGTGGTCGACGACGCACGGGCGGCCGGTGTTCGGTGCGTGCTTGCGACCAATCAGCAGGACATCCGGGTCGAGTTGATGCGCCACGAGCGCAAGTACGACGACCGGGTCGACGGTGCCTACTACTCATCCGAGATCGGCCACATGAAGCCGTCCCGCGAGTTCTTCGAGGCGATACTCGCCGACTTGGACATCGAGGCACAGGAGGCGCTCTTCGTCGACGATGTTCTGAGCAACATCGAGAGCGCTCGGTCGCTGGGCATCGTTGCGGTGCATCATGATCCGGCGTCCGGCGCCGCTGAGTTGCGGCGCGAGGTAGCGGAGCACATCCCCGACCTGCGGCAGTAGCGAATCGGGTCGCCGACTCTCAGGCGGCGAAGCGAGCAGAGGCCAGTTGGCGCGACTGCGCCACCAGTCGGCCGGTGGAGTCCCAGACCTCGGCGTCCTCCTCCAGCAGGTTGCCGGTGACCGTCGAAGTACGCAGCCGGATCGCGAGCCAACCCGCCGCCGGGACGGCGCGAACGTAGCCGGTGAACTCGATCGTCGGCACCCAACCCACCGAGCCCAGGTCGAACGCAACCGGCGGGAACGCGTCCAGGAAAGTCAACAGCGACAACGGATCCGGTTCGCGCCCGTCGGCGAACCTGATCCAACCGCGGATCTCGCCCATCCCACTGGGGTCGCCGAGCGCCCAGCCGACGGTCGCGGGATCCAGTCGCATGTCGAAGCGCTGGAGCAGCCCCGACTTCGTCAGCGCGGACGGCGGCGCCTCGGAGGCCGACACACAGTGCTCGACGTCCGGGAAGGTCGGCATCGGGCTGTGCTTGCGCACCGGTTCGGCGTGCGACGACACGTCGCCCATCGTCACCAGCGCCCGGAAGCGTTCTGAATCTCCCTGTCGCACAATCACTTCGGCGGTCGACATGGTCCGACCGGTACGCAGGACGGTCGGTGCGACCGTCACCTCGCCGGGTACCGCGGGGGAGAGGAAGACCCCACTCCAGGTGAGGGGGTGCGCGTGGTGCTCCGGAACAGCGTCGACCACAGCGACGGTGGAGAGGGCCATCAGCAGCCCGCCGTTCACCGCCTCGCCGATGCTCCACTCGTCCGAAAGCGATCCGCGGTAGGTGCCGTCGGCAGCGGAGGTCAGCGCGATCGCGTCATCGAAGTCGGTCATGTGCACATCCCATCACTCACTGCGAGCCGATGGGTGTCTCGGCGAACCCGCGGGACGCCCAGGCGTGAGCGGTGCGGTAGCCGAGACGGTGGTAGAGCCGACGACCCGTGTCGTTGTCGGAGTACATCCCGAGCGTGCTGACGCCCGAGCGGTCGAGTGCCGCGGTCGTCAGTCCGGCAGTCACGGCTGCGCCGAAGCCACGTCCACGGGCGTCTGGGTGGGTGACGATGCCGGCGAGGTGTGGCGCACCTGCACCCGTGCGGTGCATTGCTCCGGCAGCAACGATGCGACCCTCCTCGCGGATGCCGAGCCACAGTTCGGTTGCGCCCTCGCCCGGACGAGATTCAGCAGTCGGGTTACCGATCTCGTTCAGCGCCAACAGTTCTGCGGCGTCCAACGTATCGTCCAGTTCGTCCAAGTGATCGAGGTGAGGCACGACAGGTGGCGTGTCCACCGTCCACATCCAGTCCCAGTCGCCACCTCGGCCGAAGGTGAAATGGCGCTGCGCGAGCGGGAAGAGATGCTGGTCGATCGAGATGCCGTCTGCCTCCGGCGGCAAGCCTGCCGCGACGATCGCGTCCAGCAGGGGAGCGGCATCGTGCTCCGGGCCGCAGACGTTCAGGTGAACGTTGCGACGATGGTGGCCGCGGCGCAGGAACGCCACGGCCGATCCGAGCGCCCACGCCTGATCGACCAGGGCGGCATCGCATTCCCAACGCACATAGGGGTCGTCGCCGCTCGCGGCAAGGAGTTCGTCACGTCCGCTCAGGGTTCGTAGCTGCAGGTTCACGAGGGTTAGCGTTGCAGTCGTGTCCGACGACCTCTTCGCCGCCTCCGCCGACGCCGACCCCAGGGGTCAGGGCGGCCTACTACCACCGCTCGCCGTGCGGATGCGGCCGCGCAACCTGGACGAGGTACGAGGGCAGCAGGCCGTACTCCGTGTCGGCAGCCCGCTTCGCCGGTTGATCGAGGGCGCCGGGGGAGCGGCCGGTCCGGTTTCGGCGATCCTGTGGGGGCCGCCCGGCACCGGCAAGACGACACTCGCGCACCTGGTGGCCGGCGCCACCGACCGCAGGTTCGTCGAGCTCTCGGCGATCAATGCGGGAGTCAAGGACGTCCGGGCGGTGCTGGACCAGGCGGTGCGCGACAAGTCCCTCTACGGGCGCGACACAGTCCTGTTCCTCGACGAGATCCATCGGTTCAGCAAGGCGCAGCAGGACGCATTGCTGCCCGGTGTGGAGAACCGGACGATCATCCTGGTCGCGGCCACGACCGAGAATCCGTCCTTCTCGATCATCGCCCCACTGCTGTCCCGGTCGGTCACAGTCACACTGAAGTCGTTGGACGACAGCGATATTCGTCAACTGATCACCGACTCGGTGGCCGACGAGCGCGGCCTTGCTGCCGAGTTCGTGCTGGACGACGAAGCTCTCGACCACCTCGTCCGGATGGCCGGCGGTGACGGACGGCGTTCGCTCACCTCGCTCGAGGCGGCCGCAGGTGTCGCGCTCGACCGTGACGACACCGCGACGCCGACCCACATCACGCTTGCCGACGTGGAGCAGGCAGTAGCGACGGCGGCGGTGCGCTACGACAAGACCGGCGACCAGCACTACGACGTCGCCTCGGCCTTCATCAAGTCGATGCGGGGAAGCGATGTCGACGCCGCGCTGCACTACCTCGCCCGTATGTTGGAGGCGGGTGAGGACCCGCGCTTCATCGCCAGGCGGGTGGTCATCTCCGCCTCGGAGGAGATCGGGATGGCCGATCCGACGGCACTGCAGACGGCCGTCGCGGCCCTGCACGCTGTCGCCCAGATCGGCATGCCCGAAGCGCGTCTGGTGCTCGCCCAGGCAGTGGTACACAATTGTCTGGCTCCGAAGTCGAACGCGACCTATGCGGCGATCAACGCGGCCATCTCCGACGTCCGGGCCGGCCGGATCGGGCAGGTTCCGGCCCACCTGCGCGGCACCGGCTATGCGCGCGCCGCCGAGTACGGCAGTGGCGAGGGCTACCGCTACACGCACGACGAACCCAATGGCGTTGGGCCGCAACAGTTCCTGCCCGACGATCTGATCTCAGAAGCGGACTATTACCACCCGTCCGACAGGGGCTGGGAAGCGACCCTGGGACAGCGTTGGGCGACCCTTCGCAGCACCATCCGGAACCACACCTTGTGATCTCGGACACTTGGTAACGATTGGGTGACCGTACGGCACCGAAGGGTTGCACCTGGCAAACCGTGTGGCATGTTTTTCCACGGCGTGAGGCGCGTGTGAACCACGAGCCGCCGGGTGGGGGCCTGGTACACGTCGCAACCGAAGGTCAGTCAACCGACGAGCCCGAACCCGCGTCTGTCCCAACGGAGGATCGATGAGCTTCAACCCGCAGCAGGTGGCCGAGTCTGTCTCGGAGGCCACCGTCGAACCGGTAGACACCGGTCGTCGTGGGAAGAAGGACAAGGGTCTGAGCACCGCCGGTAAGTCGCCGGTTCAGATCGCCATGGCGCGCCTGCGCAAGGACAAGGTCGCGATGATCTGCTTCGGCATCATCGTCGTGTACGTGCTGGTGGCCATCTTCGCTCCGGCGTTGGCCGCGCTCGAAGGGCAGGACCCCGCGACCACGCACTCCGACCTGCTGGACGTCGACGGACTTCCCACCATCGGGCAGACCGCCGACCACTGGCTGGGCATCGAACCTTCGCTCGGCCGTGACCTGTTCGCTCGCTTCGTGTACGGAGCACGTCCCTCCATCGTCATCGGCACATTCGCCGCGATCGCAACAACGGTCATCGGCGTGACGGTCGGTCTGCTGGCCGGCTACTTCGGTGGCTGGATCGACAACATCGTCTCGTGGGTCATCGACTTCATCCTGTCGCTGCCGTTCCTGCTCTTCGCCATCGCGCTGGTGCCGATCATCACCTCATGGTTCGGCTCTCCGCTGGAGATCTCCGACGACACGGTCACCAAGGTTCGCTTCGGCTCGCTGGTGTTCGTGCTCACCTTCTTCTTCTGGGCCGGCCTTGCTCGCCTGGTACGAGGCGAAGTGATCTCGATGCGCGAGAAAGAATTCGTGCAGGCCGCTCGGGCGCTGGGCGTGCCCACACGCCGGATCCTGTTCAAGGAGATGCTTCCGAACCTGGTCGGCCTGATCATCGTGTCGCTGACGTTGGCCATCCCGGCGTTCATCTCCGCCGAAGCCGGTCTGTCCTTCCTCGGTGTCGGGCTCAAGGAGCCGACGGCTTCGTGGGGTCTGACGATCGCCGCGGCACAGGGCTACTACGAATTGCAGCCCCTGTACCTGTGGGTCCCCGTGATCGCGGTCTCCCTGCTGGTGCTCGCGCTGTCGCTGCTGGGCGACGCGATCGCGGACGCGTTCAACCCGAACACCCGCCGATAAAGACTTCGATCCGTCGCCGACGGATCGTGCAGAACCTTCCTGGTGCTGGCCGGGAAGTACACAAAGGAGAAACAACATGCGCTGGACCAAGGTCGTGGCGCTGGCTGCAGCGGGCACTGTGTCGCTCGCAGCCTGCGGTGGAGGAAGCCCCTCCGACAAGAAGACCGACGCGGGCAAGGGTTCGAGCTCGTCGACCTCGCAGGGCACGGCCGCGGCCGACCTGCAGGCCGACGCCAAGGGCCCCGCTCCGGAGATCCAGGGTGCGAAGAAGGGCGGCACGCTGACCATCAAGTACGCGTCGGTGCCGGAGACCTTCGACCCGACCCGTGCCTACTACCAGGACACCATGGCCATCCTGAGCCAGCTGGTGACCCGTACGCTCACCACCTACAAGGTCGAGAACGGCAAGTCCGTCCTCGTGCCCGACCTCGCCACCGACCTGGGCAAGGCGTCGAAGGACGGCCTGACCTGGACCTTCACTCTGAAGGACGGCCTGAAGTACGCCGACGGAACCCCGATCAAGGCTGCCGACATCGCCTACGCGGTGAAGCGGTCGTTCGCCACCGAGGAACTGCCGGACGGCCCGCCGTACGTCATGGACTACCTGCTCGACGGTGACAAGTACAAGGGTCCGTTCAAGGACAAGGGCGAGTACAAGGGTGTCGTCGCCAAGGACGACAAGACCATCGAGATCAAGCTCAAGAAGAAGTGGCCGACCTTCCCGTACTACGCGGCGTTCACCCAGGTCTCCCCGATTCCGCAGGCCAAGGACACCAAGGACAAGTACGGCGACAACCCCATCGCCACCGGTCCGTACATGTTCGACAAGTACGTCAAGGGCCAGAGCCTCACCCTGAAGAAGAACCCGAACTGGGATGCTGCTTCCGACCCGGCTCGCCGCCAGTACGTCGACTCGTACAACTTCCAGTTCGGTGCCGACATCAAGCCGACCCAGACTGCGATCCTCGCCAGCACCGGTCCGGACGCCACCACCTTGAACTGGGACGGCGTCGACTCGACCCTGCTGCAGAAGGTCAACCAGCAGAAGGACCAGCTGGTCACCGGTCCGGACCCGTGTGTCACCTACTTCAACATCGACACCCGCTCCGTGCCGTTCGAGGTCCGCAAGGCGATCGCCGCTGCGTACCCGTACGACCAGGTGCGCAAGGCGTCGGGCGCGACCAGCCTAAGCTTCTCCCCGGCGACGTCGTACATGGCGCCGCAGGTGCCGGGGTTCAAGGCCTACGCCCCGCAGAACGGCATGACCGGCCAGGGTACGGGTGACCCGGAGAAGGCCAAGAAGATGCTGAAGGACGCCGGCAAGGAGAACTTCGAGATCTCCTGGTACTACACCCAGGACAACCCGGAGGCAGTCAAGGCGAACATCGCCCGCAAGACCGCGTTCGAGAAGGCCGGCTTCAAGGTCAAGGACGTCGGTGTGCCGAAGGCTGACGCTCGTAAGCGTCGCGCCGAGACCGACGGCAAGGTCAACACCCTCACTGGTCCCGCCGGATGGTGCTACGACTGGCCGGCCGGCG